>JBEEGQ010000299.1:0-4444 GCA_041166945.1 Verrucomicrobiota bacterium | reverse complement strand
CGCAAGTCCGGCAATCACTTCGGGCTCGAAGGCTTCCACGTCGATCTTGAGAATGTCCGGGTCGGGGAGCTGATTTTGGCGGGCGTAATCATCCCCGCAACGAATGGAGACTCGAACGTTGCCGGCCCCTTCAATGTGGTGGACCAGCGACCCTGTTTGAGAACCGGCGAGCGAGGCATTGAGATCCATCTCGCTATCCGCTCTGCCAAGTCCGACGGGATGAACGGTCACCTTTGGATGGCCTTGAAAAAGGCCATTGAGGACCTTGAAGGCGCGGGGATTGGGTTCAAAGGTATGAACCGCTCGGAGCTCCGGAAAAGACCTGGCAAGGTGAAGGCTAAAATATCCCACGTTGGCCCCGACATCCCACAAAACCATTCCGGGTTTAAGGTAATTTTTGATCCGTGCGTGGAGATGCGTATCGTCCCCGAGTTCCCCCAGGGTAACGTTCAGCAAGCCGAAGGCAGCAGCGTCACGAAAATCCAATATGCTGCCGCCGAAGTTAGGAATGCGCAGCGGGTAGGCTTGCAAGGACGAAGTGAATGGGACGAGGCGCCGAATCAACCAGCCTGCGCCGGGCAAATGCAGCCTGCCGTGCCACCACAAATAAAAGCCAACCAGCACCCTCGCGATCATATCGAATTGAGGAATAGCCTGTTCAGCATCCGGCAGGGTTTGAAAGACCTCAAGCCGATTTCCAAAACACACTCACGCGACGAGGATTCAACGCAGGTGAGATTGCATTGGATCCCGTGGCTTTGATACACAAACGCGGATGCGCCATCATCTTCCATTGAGAATGCGGTTCCTCGACTGGTTGAGGAGCTATGACCGGACGTATCGGTTGCTTCGATGGATGTGGCATCTGCCTTACAACATGCTGTTGGAAGCGAGCCGGCGTCTTGGACCTGTGCGAACACCGCGGCTGGGTCCAGCAAAAGGCCTGTATTCCGAGTATGAACTGGTCGAACAACGCCAGATCCCGGGACGTGTGGTGTATTCCCGACAAGAGTCGCCCGACATGGTGCCGGGTTCATTGCGTGATGCCTGCGGCTTGCGGCAAACCGGCTGCCAGCCCTGGCCGTTTTTCTGGAGCCACCGCCGCGGCGCCAGGCTGGTAGGGCGGTCGCTGGCGCTGATGAACGAAAAAAAGCGGCTGTGCGCTGAAGCCGTTTTTTACCAACATTGCCTCCCCGCTGAGCCTTCCTATCGCTACCTCGGGTTGCCCAAGGCTGTGGAATTGGAAGGTAATTGGACCAGCGTTGTCTCCCGTTGGGGGTACGGTTTTCATCATTGGTGGATGGATGTGTTGCCGCGCCTGGCGGTGCTGAGCGAGTTTCCGCGGGATACCCGCATCCTGGTCTATCCCGAGCTTGAGAATTATCAGCGAGAGACCCTTGAGCTACTGGGACTGGATGCCCGCGTCAGACCCACAGCGGAACCGCATCTGCTCGTGGAGAATTATTTTTTCTCTTCACCCACAGCGATGACCGGCTGCTGGAATCCTTATGCTGTAGCATGGCTGCGCGGCTGTTTCCTGAAAAACATGGACAAGGATTGGACTCCACCGCGCCGGTTTTATATCCGAAGAATCGGCCGTCATCGCGGTCTGGTGAACGAGTCGGATGTCATCGACTTCCTTCAGAAGCGTGGGTGGACAATTCTGGATTTGGAGGCAATGCCGGTGCGCCGGCAAATACGATTGTTCGCCGATGCCGAGGCTGTTTGCGGATTGCATGGAGCCGCCTTTACCAACCTCCTCTGGTCCCGTCCCGGGTGCAAAGCGCTCGAGATCTGCGCCAGCGGTTATCTGAACGGAGTCTATGAAGGCATCGCAGGATGCGTCCATGTCGAGCATCACCATGTGATCTGTCCGGCGGACAGCGGATTTCACGCTCGTGTGGACATGAACCAGTTTCGGCAAAAAGTGGAACTGATGGAGCGCGATCTGTGAGGAATCGGAACATGGGGAGGTTCAGACAGGCACCACGAGCTGGAGAATTCACGGAGGCGTCCGAGCGCTGCATTCGGTTTACCAGCGGGTCTTTTCATCCTGGAAATGGAATTTTTGATTCCCAGTGCCGGCAGCGTTCGAGAAACGCTTCAGGGTTGCAAAGTGAAAACGGGTGACTACTTTGACCCCGCATTCAAGCCCGCGGCGTCTTTTACTCTGGAAATGATGAACCCCTTGAAAATTTTCAGCCGTCCGGAATACTTTTTTCGTCCGCGCCAGGCTCTGCTTCGAATGCGACGCGCTTTCTCAGGCAAGCCGCCTGCCCATGCCCAAGTCCGGCTGCCTTGGGGCCAAATCATCGCCGTGCAACCCAACGAAACCATCGGCGCCGGCATCTGGCATTATGGAATATTTGATTTGATCGTCACCGAGGCGATCTGGCGTCTGTTGGATCCGGGCGAGACGGCCTTGGATATCGGCGCCAACATCGGTCAAATGACCAGCCTGATGCGCCATCGGTCCGGGGAGCGTGGCCGGGTTCTGTCGTTTGAACCTCATCCGCAATTGTTCGAGGAGTTGTCCGCCCTGATGAATTCGACCGCCCCGATCTCAAGATCGGCGCCCGTGGAATTGTATCCGGTCGCACTCAGCGACCGGCGGGGTGAAGCCTTTTTCGATTCGGGCGCCGCATGGAGCGAAAACAGGGGATTGGGAAAAGTGACGGCGGACGGGGAACGGGACAAGGCGGGCTCGTTCAAAGTAAAGCTCGACACATTGGATGACCTCCTGCCGCACGGAGCTAAAGTGGGCGTTTGCAAAATCGATGTGGAAGGGCACGAACTGAAGGTGTTTGAAGGCGCGCGCCGATTATTGGGCGAACGGGCCATCCGCGACATTATATTTGAGGATTTGGGCACCTACCCGACTCCGGTGCATCACCTGTTTCAGCAGCAAGGCTACTCATTGTTTGCCCTGCATTCGACCAGTTGGAGGCCTCGGTTGTTGGCGGCGTCCCTCGATGCGGCGAAATTCAAAATGCGTGACGGGGCCAATTACCTCGCCACGCTGAGCCCCGACCGGGCCGTCGCGCGTTTTCGGGGTTGGGGTTGGCGGGTCTTGACGCGATGACCGTTGCCTGGCTCTCTTTCTTTCCTGTCGAATGGCTTCCCGATGCCCCCGCGGCAGTTCGAAACCTTCCCCGTTTGCACCCCTCCACCTGGCAACGTGTCCTGTTGGAGGAATTAGAGAAGGAACCTTCCATCCGCCTCCATATTCTTGTCCTGCGCAAACAGTTCGCAGCGAATCAATCCTTCACGCGAAATGGCGTGGTGTTCCACTTGATAAAGACCCGGGGCGGGATGCGAGCTCCGTCGCTTTTCTGGCACGATACCCTCCTCGTAAAACGCGCATTGAAGACCATCCGTCCCGACCTGCTTCATGCATGGGGCACTGAGGAAGGCGCAGCGCTTGTCGCGTCGCGATTGCATTATCCCTATCTCGTGACGATTCAGGGTTTGATGTCCTGGATGAGCGAATTATTTCCGCTGACAATCCGGGAACGCCTGGCAGCGCGCCTGGAGAGCGTATCGCTGGCCCGGGCCGGAGTCGTGACCGCGGAATCGAATTTCTCGGCGGGGTTCATCCGCCGAAAATATCCGCATCTGACCGTCCGTCACGTCGATGTCACCCCCGCGCGGTTGTTTCATCGTGTCGAGCGCCGGCCCCAAACCGACCCTTTTCGGCTAGTGTTTGTCGCGGGCCTGGGGCCTCGCAAGGGAGGGGATCTGCTTATCTCAGCGTTGGACAGACTGAAAGATGAGATTCCATTTGAGCTGCTCGTCATTGGCGGAGCGGAACCGGCGTTTCTCGGGAAAATGAAGTCGATCACGTCCGCTGCGGTCTGGGAACGGGTGCAGTTCAAAAACAATCTCGAACCGGCCCAGATAGCGGAGGAACTGGGCCGGGCGGCCTTGATGGTTTGCCCGACGCGGGCTGACACCGGACCCATGGCTGTGAAGGAGGCCGTCGTCGCTGGCGTGCCCGTGGTGGGCAGCAATGTCGGGGGAGTGCCGGATTATGTGATTCCGGGGAAAAACGGGCTGCTCTTTGAGACTGGTAACTTGGAGGCGTGCATCCAGGCCATCCGCTCGGCTTGGCATCATCCCCTGTTTGGAAAGGGTCTCGTTGACGCCAACACGCTGGCTGAACTGAGACAGCAGCTGTCGGTGGAGCGGATGGGACGGAGTTTTTTTGAGACATATCGGGCCATAAACGGTCCAAAAGAGGTTCCATGAGAAGCCGTTAAAGAATATGCGAAAGATTGGCCCAATTCGCCCGATGAAGAGGGAGACGTTGCTGGGAATTGTATTGTCCTGACACAATGACGAATACTGCATTGCCAAAAAAGCTGATCGTTCTGGGCATTGTTTTACCCATCGCGGTTTTTCTTGGGATCAAACTAGCTGACCCGGATTTCAGTTCCTGGCGGGT
>JBEEGQ010000298.1:0-9627 GCA_041166945.1 Verrucomicrobiota bacterium | reverse complement strand
TGCATCCGCACCTTCGCCAGGTCCAGTTCGTCCTCCAGGGTCGGACTGGTCGTTGTCCGCACCATGTCGCCAAAATCATACAACGCGCACCCCGGCATCACGGTGTCGAGATCCACGACGCACATCGCCTTTCCGGTCACGACGTCCAGCATCACGTTATTGAACTTCGTGTCATTGTGGGTCACCCGTTCCGGAATGCGCTTCTTCGCCAGGGCGTTCAGGATCACGTCCACGATTTTTTCCTGTTTCAGCGCGAAATCGATCTCCTTCCTGGCGTCCTTCGCCCGGTTGGCGTGATCCTCGCGGATGGCCTTCTGCAATATTTCAAAACGCTTTCGGGTATTATGGAAATTAGGAATCGTCTCGGACAAACGCTTTCCCGGCAGGTCCACGAGCAGGCTTTGGAAATTGCCAAACGCCATCCCGGCTTCATACGCCTGCACGGGGGTCTCCACCGATTCAAAGGTCCGGACCCCCTCCACAAACACCAGCGTGCGCCAGCATTCCCCCTCCGGGTTGCGATGGTAATAGCCGCCCGCTTTTGTCGGAATGACCGTCAGCGCCCGTCGCGCCGCGTCGCGCGATCCTTGCGCGGTTAATTTCCGCCGCTGATGCGATGTCACCCGCACGAAATTGCTCATCAACGCGTCGGGGTCCTTGAAAACGTTCGTGTTGATCTTTTGCAGGACGTATCGCACCTGGACCCCTCCCTGGCTGTATGTCGCGATGTAGGTCTCATTGATGTGTCCAATCTTGCACGGCTCGGCATGCAGGAGATCTCCGTAAATATGAAACTGTCTCGAGATTTCCAAAAGTTTGGATTCCTGGGAGGGCATGGCGCGAAGGGTCAAAGTTCAGGGTCAGGGGTTCACTCAAAAAAAATGCCGCGGCTTAAACGCCGCCTTTTACATCCGCGAGGGCCACCTGCGCGCCGGTCTCCGTCGATCGCGCGATGGCCACCAGGGCGCGCATCGCTGCCAGGCCATCCTCGAAGTTCGCTCCCTGCTGCGGCACGCCCTCCAGGATGGCGTCGGCGAATCCTTCAAGCTGCCGTTTGTAAGTGTGCGCATCCTCGCCGAGCGGCCGGCGATAAATGCGATCCTTTTCTGAAAAACATTCCACCTCGCTGCTTTTATGGTACCAGGGCAAAAAAACCCGTCCCTGGACGCTTCCATGCTCGCCGCGAATTTGAAATCCCTCCTCGAAATCGCCCCGCATCGGGATCGTCAATTCCAGGTGTCCCAGGGAGCCGCTGGCGAACTCAGCGTCGATGAACCAGCAAAACGATCCGAACCTCTCGAGGACCCGCGCCCGCACCGACACAATCGGCCCCGCCAAATAACGCGCGGTGTCCAACAGGTGGCTGGCATGGGTCAGCAAAAAGTACCGTCGCTTGTCCGCCTTAGGATTTCCGCCGGGTCGCCGGGCCGCCGGGCTTTGTTGCACGTTCGGCTGGAGGTTGTCCGTCATCGTGTATCGATGCGTGGAATCGCAATACCATGATTTGAAGGCGATCATGGCACCCAGCTCCTCGCGGGCAAATTTCCCCGCGAACGCGATGCCGGGATCAAACCGCCGATTATGGCCGATTTGAAAAACGACGCGCGCTGACGCCAGGCGCGCTGCGAGAATCTCGCATTCTTCCACGCTCACTCCGAGCGGTTTTTCCACGAGCACATGTTTGCCGGCCGCGACAGCTTTCAATGCCAGCGGCACATGAAACTGATCCGCCACGCCAATCAACACCGCCTCGATTTCCGGATTCGCCAGCATCTCGTCGAACTCCCGATGGGCAAATCGTGGTTCATGGAGAAGCTTCATCCGTTCGCGCAAATCGTCCGCCAGATCACAGATCGCCGTCAGCTCCACGTTGCGCGATTTACGGATGGCATCGAAGTGGGCGATCTGCGCAATCGGCCCGCAACCGAGCACACCCAGGCGAAGTCGGCGGGCATCTTTGGTCATCGGGACGCATCGTGTGCGGCAGTCTTCACGACTGGCAATCGAAATTCTGTCCGGCCGCGGCTTGAAGGCGTTCGCGCGTCAGGCGGCAACAAAGCCGGCTCGACGCTGGGGCGCCAACAACCCCTTGATGCAATTCCAGATCGCTTTCAACCCCTTGATCATGCCGACGTCGAGAACGCCAGCCATTTGATAAAGACGGGCCATCTCCTCCTCGTGCGTCACAAACCGCGGCGGCAGGGTGAGCAGCGTCTTCGCCTTTCCATCCTTCAAATGCAATACCTCCGGATTCAACAGGCCGCGCCCGACTGAATAATCGCCCTCCGGCAGAATCAGGGTCCGTCTCGGGAGGATAAGCCAGCGGTGGTAATCCAAAACCAGCCGGCCCTGCGCGTCGCGTCGCATTTTTCCGCACGTGCGCACCGGGACCTTGTCGATCCGCTGCGCGGTGAAGGCGCGGCTTCCTTTGTGGTCGGGGACAAACCGTTTGCATCGCAAGGTCAGCAAATCCCAGGCAAATACATTCCCAAACACAAGCAACCGCATCGACCAGCCGGCCACAAACCAGGCGAAGACCATGACTACCACCGCCACCGCCGCTCCAAAATAAGGGTTTGCCAGCGACGAGGCGGCCACGGTTGTCAGCAGAAACAGCCGAGCCGATTTCAAAGCCATATCCACCGTGCCGAACGGGCTGATGAGGATCAGCACATTGACGACGTGGGCCACCATCCAGACGATCAGGAAGGCGACAATCGCGAGCGGAACGACCAGCAGGTTCAAGAGCCGGGCGGGATCAATAAAAGCGACCCCCCATGACGCCGGCAACCCGCAGTCTCCGCCGCCGCACGATCCGAAAATCGAGGCGACGATCGGAATGAAAGCTCCGGCAGCCACGAGGGCGCTGATCTTGTTCTCGAACAATTCCGCGATATCGAACGGTTTCTTAAACGCCGTTGGCATCGCTGCGCCCGTCACGTCCTTCAGAAACACGAGTGCGATGAGGGAAAGTCCGGGCACCCAGAACCAGGGTTGCGCGAACCATGGCAGATTGAGGCGCTTGTCCGGAGCGGTCTTGTAAAATTTCCACGCGCCGATCGCGCTGACTCCGAACAAGGGTGAAATGGCCACGCCGGTGATGGTCGATAGCGCCTCAGCTGCTTTCAACCCTGGCGTGTTGGCCTTCGCAGCTGGCGTGTTCGTAACGGGCACTCCCTCCGCCGCGCATGTCGAGGCCCATGCGCATCCCATCCAAAGGATCAACGCCAGCATCACGATTCTTCGCTTCATCCCACGAGGCTCCCGCCCGCCCGCCATGCTGTAAAGTGGGAAATGAACGGAATGACGAATGACGAGTGACGAGTGACAAGTGACAAGTGACGAATGACGAATGACGAATGGTGCTTCGGCGACCTTCCGGGCTCATTACGGGTTAGCCACACCTGACTTCTCACTCCTCGCTCGCGACTTGCTGTGGGTCGTTCGGCTAAGCCGGCTTGGAAGCCACCGCTCCGGGGCGGTCGCAGCGCGAGACGCAGCTGCTCGCCACTCGTCACTCGTCACTCGTTACCCCACGGGGCCGGCCCAGCCAGATGTCGGATACGCCGGGCGAATAATTCGCACCGGTCAATCGCGCATCGGTCCACCATGAAAATTCCTGGCGCAGCAGAGAATCATCGCTCCATTCCGGGTCCGCATCCCTCAATGGCCACGCCTCGTGCCAGATCCGAAATTGTCGGCATTGCCGTCGGTGCTGGGTGAAGGCGGAATACCGTTCGACAAGGAAATGGTTCAGGGAGCCTTCTTCGGCAACCGCGAAGGATGGGGCCGCGCCGAGGTGCGCTGTATAATCCAAAACGCCTCCTCCGTGTCGCGCCGCCACCCGGCCTTTCAGCGGGCCTCGCTCGGGCCTGTGGTCAAATTCAAGACGTCCCCATCGATACGGGAGCCCGTACGTCACGCGTCCGAACGGCACACATATTCCTGTCGAAATCCATTCGGCTAGAAAATAAATCCCTTGTTCATCGGCGTGACGCACATAGGTCCGGACATTCAGGAATCGTTGCTGGCCGAAAGGAGCGGACATCCATTGTGTCGCGCGGCCGCCGAATGCCAGTCGCATGCCGCGCATGGTAAATGCCACGAGACTCACGAAGGCGCGGCCTTCAAATAGATCCAGGTCGAAAGGAACCTGCGGCTGCAGCAACTCCACCGGCACTTCGAAATGCATGAACAACGCCCTGTCCCAGTTCGCCAGCAGCAATGGTTTTCCTTCGCAACTCTCAAACCGTTGTCGGGCCGCAGCGCTCAGGTTCGTTTCCGCCCCAGGATTCAGAAAAATGCTGTTCATAAAACCTTGCCTGTCCCGCAAAGCTGCGACCGATTATTCCGCGCCAGGCAGGAGAAGGCTCACCGGCTTTTCGTGAGATCCTCCTTCAATTGTTCGAGCGCCGGTCGCAGCAAGGGATAGTCGAATTGAAAACCCGAGGCCAGTAGCCGGCCCGGAATCACGCGACGGCTCTTGATGATCAGTTCCGTTTCCGTGCGCAAAAAGAATGCGCCTGCCTCAAGCATCCAGTACGGCGACGGCACTCCGAACCGCATCCCGCACAGCTCCCGAAAGGCGCGCATCATTTCGCTGTTGCACACGGGATTCGGTGCCGCAAGGTTCACGGGCCCCGCCATCTCCTCGTGGTCGATCAGCCATTCAATCGCCCGGCAAAAGTCCACCTGATGAATCCACGACACAAACTGCCGCCCATCCCCCATCCTGCCGCCTAGGCCACGGCGCGTGAGCTTTGACAGGACCGGAAACACGCTATTGGCGCCCCGGCCGAGAACCATCGCCGAACGCAATGCGACCTTGCGCGTCGCGGGAGTGGGCGCCTCTTCGAACACCCGCTCCCACGCGACCGCGACCTCGACTGAAAACTTGTCGCGCGCCTCGGGTGTCGAACCAATTTGACCGCCGGCTTCGTCATTCGCGCTGCCGTGCGTATGCTTGTAGATGGTGGCCGTGCTGGAATTTAACCAGACAGGTGGAGGCGCCTTGCACCGGGCGATGGCTTCGCCGAGAACCCGCGTTGAATCGACTCGTGAATCCATGATCAGCCGGCGATTCCGCGAATGATACCGGCAGTCGACGGATCGTCCGGCGAGATTGACGAGCGCAGCGGCGCCTTCCAGTTCAGCCTGCCAGGTGTCCAACGTCCGCCCATCCCAGCCCACTTCCCGGTGCGGTGCGTCGCGCCGGGGCGTTCGAGTCAGGATGACGACCTCCGTTTGTCGCGCAGCGAACCAGTTCGCGAGCACACCGCCGAGGAACCCGCTGCCGCCGGCCAGGATGAGGCGCCTCGGGTTGGAAGCATTTGGCTTCATGGTTCAGGGCAATTCAAAAAAGGCGCGGTGCCGTCGCCCGCCATCAGTGGACCGTCCATGGCAGCAGCGAAGATCATCGATCCCAAATGGTTTTGGACGGGGCAAACCGCGGCGGATCTGGTCCTGGGTAAAATGCGTTGCCGGCTGGAGTTCCGGCGGCAACGTTTCGCACGGCAGGCTGGGATCCACCAATCCCTCGGAGAGTATGCGGACCTGCGCCGCCGAGATGAGCGGGACCACCATCAGCTTTTCCACCAGCCACGCCAACCCGTAGTGGAACCAAAGGGGCAGGGGAAACATCAGGGGACGGCGGCCCACCGCTTGTGCCACGCGTCGGACGGCCTCGGGCAATGTCATTTCGTCGGGACCCGTCACCGCCACCGTGCGTCGCGCCAGTGCGCCTTCGACGAGCGAGGCCCGGATCAGCTTCGAGACGTCCTCGACCGCGGCCGGCCGGATTCGACGGGCCTGAAAACCCACGAGGCCAAATATCGGAAACGTATAAAAGGCGTGACTCAGGTGATCCAGCATGTGATCCCCGCGCCCGTAGATGACGCCCGCCTTGAAGACCGTGTAATCCAATCCGCTCGCGCGCACAATTTCTTCCGCGGCCCATTTGGACTCATGATAGCCGGATCCGCATCCGGGGCGGGCGCGAAGAAAGCTGAGAAGTGTGACCCGCCTGGCGCCTGCGGCCCGGGCCGCGGTCACGACATGGTGGGTTCCCTCGACATGCACCCGCCGGTAGGTTTGCTCGCCGATCTCGCGATTGATCCCGGCACAATGAGCGACCGCTTCACAGCCGGCAAAAGCCTGCTCAAGCGCCTTCGGATCGTCGAGGTCCATCGGCACGAAGCGCGCCCCGGCCAGTTCGCGCGCCGCCGGATCGCGCTGGTCCACACCTCGCGCGATGAGGACCACCTCGTGACCCTCGCCAACCAGGGACCGCGCCAGCGTCCGGCCGACAAACCCGGTTCCACCCGTGATCGCGATTTTCATGGCGTCCCTCCCTTCCAAAACACGAGGACATAAACCGCGAGCAAATAAATGAAAACGAGGTTTGTGACCTGATACCCGACGCGGAGCAACAAGCTCGTCAAATAGGGACGCACATCAAATACAAACGCCGCGACGGCGAGGCGCGCGCCCCAAAAGAGAATCAGGAATCCGCAGAGCGCCTTTGCCAGCGGGCCGCCCGCCGCCAGCTCCGATGCATTGAAAAACGTGATGCACCCGAAACCGGCAATCAACATGGCGATGAAGCCATAGTAAACCAGGAAGAGCCGGCGCAAAAACGGCGGGAGCGAGACGAGGTTCTCCCGCATCTTCACGGCGTGCGGCATCGTCGCCCCCGCACACAACAGAACCAGATGGAGAAGGCCCGCGATTTGGAGGAGCAATGGTAGTTTCATAAATTATTCAGAGGGCGCCCAAACTTTGCAAAAAGGGCAGGATGACACGCCGGGCGAAGGGAGGGTGGAACAGCCAGAACACAGGCCCGCCTGTGATGGCCAGTGTGAACAAACCTCCGCGCCAACCCCGTCCCAAACCCCAACGCCGTCCAACGGCGCTCCGCTCGAAAATCCCCGCCACACCTTGAAGAGCAAAATAAGCGGTCGGCAAACCAAACCCCCCGCGGGCGGGAAGGGAGATCACCAGTTCATGCAGCCATCCCGATACCAGAAAAACGGCGAGCGCCGCGCGGGCGTTGCCCATCCTCGCGGCGAGCGGTTGGAACAACAACCGCCGGGCGGGAACACTGAAACCGAGGTTCCAACGGCGACCCCAGAATTCCGCCAGCGATTTCGCCCGCAAGGGAGCGTCCATCAGACGCGGGGCATCCACGCCGCGACTTCGCCACGCGAGCGACAGGAGATGGAACAGTCCGAAGTGAAGGCCAAACGCGAGGCCGATCATTCCAACCCACGCCGCCAAAAGTGGAGCGATGACAAACGCGCGGCGGGCGAGCGCCCAAACCAGTCCCGCACCCAGGGCAGTTTTGAACAGCGCCAGCATCCATTCCCTCCGGGTTCCACGGTCAGAGCAAAGCTCGGCCGTCAGAAATTTCCGGGCATCCATGCCCGGCCAGAGGGCGATAAATCCAACGAGTCTCGCCACCCCAGGTTTCCTTCCCCCTGCTTCGCGACACGCGAGCCATTTCAGTCCGAGGAACAATCCGCAGGCGACGCTCCACATCACCACCCACGCCGGAGCCCCGCTGGATAACCCGAGAGCGACGACCGGCAGGGCGAACAGTGGAAGGTAGTCCCACCCACGGATCGAGGCCCCGCCCGCTGCTCTTTTTTGGGAAGGAAGAGCGCATGCATTCGCGCCGCAATGGCGGTGAGCGGCGATCCACTGATAGGCGCGGTGCACGAGGGCTGTGCCGAAGGGCAATCCTGCCAGGAGCCGAAGCGGAAAGGCCCACCAAAAGGAGCGAGCCAGTTCCAGGACGGCGTCTGCGCCGCCGAACAGCCTGCCGCTAGCGGTGAGCAGGCGCATTTCGCTCATAAGTTCGGCGGGGGGAAGGCCGAGCTTCTCGCCGACCCAGGCGGTTTGCAGCGGCTCAAGTTGAAACTGTTTATGGCGCAGCGCGGTGCGGAAAAACCGCGCGAGGGCGTAGCAAAAGCGACATTGACCATCGTAAAAAACCCAGCCGGACCGGCTCCCATCGGTTTCTATTGTCTTTACTGTATTCACAGAAATCACCGTTTAAAAAAAATCTAACTGGCCATGCCCAGGAGTTTGCGCAGTTTTTCGCCGCCCCGGATCATCTTCACGATGCCGCTCGTCGGAAGGCGTCCCATCTGCCCGTACCAGGCGCTGGTCATCTCGAAGAACTCGCGCATGGCCTCGAGCCGTTGAAGGGTGAGTTCCTCGCCTTTGGCGGCGGGCGTGGCCTGTTCGAGGCAGCTCCGCAAAACGGCGATGGTGGGATCGATTTCGCGTTTCTTGCGTTCGTCCAACACGATCCGGAACATCTCCCAGACATCCGCGGTGACAATTTCAAAATGATCCCGCCGGTCGCCGAGCACGTGAGTGATCTTGATGAGACCCCAATTCTGAAGCTCTCGCAGGCTGGTGCTGACGTTGGATCGGGCCACTCCCAACGCTTCGCAAATCTCCTCGGCATGCAGCGGCCTCGACGCGAGATATAAAAGGGCGTGCAACTGGGCGACCGTCCGGTTGATCCCCCACCGCGTTCCCATCTCACCCCAATGCAGGATGAACTTTTGTTGGACGTCGGTGAGCGGTTTCATAACTTCGTTGGTTTCTGCTACAACAGAAATACCAGAAACAACGGAACTGTCAAGGGAGGAATTTTTTTGTGCAGCCAAAGCGGTGTCATGCCACGGCAGTCCAAGGTCCAAATTATCGAAAAGGTTCACGCGATTGTTTGCTCTATTTTGGACTTCGGGGACATGTCTCCGCTTTTCCTGCGTCGTGATTGGGGCGAGCACGGTCGAAGCGCGGAGCCAAAGCGGTGGCATGCCAACCGCAGTCCAAGGTCCAAATTTCCAGGCTTGCGTTGAGATGTGGCGGCTTTTAACTGGATTCCATGCCCGTTCTCCGAACTCAGTGGCCGCACGCCCCGGCGCATCGCTTGAGTGAACAGGGCACTTACTTCGTCACGGTCGGGACCTATTTGCGCCAGCATCACTTTCAGCATCGTGAAAGGCTGGCGGTGTTGCAACGAGGATTGCTCACTGTCTGCCAGGAATTCGACTGGGCGCTCGAAGCATGGGCGGTGTTTTCGAACCACTACCATTTCGTCGCGCATTCTCCCGTTGACCAGTCCACCGCGGAAAACATTTCCACGATGCTGGGCAAGCTTCACGGCAAAACGTCTGCGTGGGTAAACCGGCTCGATGGGACAGAGGGCCGCAAAGTCTGGCACAATTTCCGGGAGACGCGGCTGACGTTCGAGAAGAGCTATCTGGCGCGTTTGAACTACACGCATCAAAACGCGGTGAAGCACGGACTCGTGCGAGTGGCGAATCAATATCCATGGTGTTCGGCGGCGTGGTTCGAGCGCACCGCCTCGGCCGCCCAGGTGAAAACCATCTACAGCTTCAAGACGGACCGTTTGGGAACTTACGACGAATACAATCCAGCACCTGAATGCTGAGGCGACTGCAGCCAAAGCGGTGTCATGCCACCGCAGTCCAAGGTTCCAAATTCTCCAAAAGGGTCACGTGAGTTTTTTCTCCATGTGGACTGCGGGGACATGTCCCCGCTTTTCCTGCGTCGTGATTGGGGTGAGCATAGTCGAAACGTGAAGCCAAA
>JBEEGQ010000297.1:0-7091 GCA_041166945.1 Verrucomicrobiota bacterium | reverse complement strand
TGCCGGCTTCAATCTTGGACAAATCGAGGATGTCATTGATGAGGTTGAGGAGGTGTTTGCCGGCGGAATTAATTTTTTCGAGGTCAGGCGCAAAGGATTCGTGCCCAAGATCGGCGACTTCGTCCTTCAACATTTCTGAATAGCCGATGATCGCGTTGAGCGGCGTGCGCAGCTCGTGGGACATGTTCGCCAGAAAACCGCTCTTGGCCTTGTTGGCGATCTCGGCGGCTTCCTTGGCTTCCTCGGCGGCTTGACGCGCCTTCTGTTCCTGCACGAGCAATTGTTCGCGCAAGCGCTCGGTTTCATGACGCTTCCGCATGTACATCAAACGCGCGATTAAGGCCCAGCCAAGCAGACCAACCACACCGGCGCCGGCCGGTACCATCAATGCCATGTTCGCGTGCCAGGGCAGGACGATATGAATCGTGGCCAGGGTGGGCTTGGAGTAATTCAAATCTCGGTCAATGAATTGAACGGCGAGCGTCCAGTCGCCAGGTTCACGGGCTGTCCATTCCCGCTCCGTCGCCGTGCCGGGCGACTCCCACGACGCGGGCAATCGGTCCGCGGACGGTTTTCCTTTGATCATCTGTGAACGATACTGCCGCTTCTCCGGCGCTGTCCGGAAATCCACCGCCGAGAATTTGAACGTTACGCGCTGCCGGGTGAGGATGGTCGGCAAGGCCGAGAGATCCATGTAATCGCGATCGGTTTGAACGGAGAGCGTAGGCGCGTGCGGTTCGAGGCGTGAACGGCGATAGCGCGCCAGTCCGTGCGAAGCCGTGCCCAACCACACGGTGCCGTCTGCACCCACATGAATGCGGCTCACTTTGTTCTCGGGCAGCCCATCGCGGGTATCCAGGTTGGAAAGGGCCGTTCCGTCCGTGCAGAAAACTCCCTCTGCGGTGGCGATCCAGATCAGGCTGTTGCCTTCCCGGGTGATGTCGTAGCAGGGCAATCCCGCGACGCGCGGAGCGGCGGCGGGCCAAGGGATAAATCGGTTGCCCTCCAGCCGTGCAGCGCCCGAAAGCGTGGCCGCGATGACGGAACCATCTGGCAACGGTTGAATGCCTTTTACGTCCCCACCAGGCAGGCCCTGTGTGGTCGTGAAATGCACGAAGTTCGTCCGATTGGTTCCTGTTCCACTCCAGAGGCTGCCATCGTTGCCGTGGCTTCTGGCAAACCACACAAGCCCGTCCCGTCCGGACTGCGCGATGGTGATGGATCCAAGCGGAATGGTGCGTGAGCTCTTCCCTTCCACGTCATGAAAATGCACTCCTCGATCGTCGCCGTGCCACATTTCGCCAGTACTGGCTCGCGCCATGGCGCTGATCGCGGAGTAACCGGGCACGACCTCGAATCTGGGCTGGTCCAATGCCGAAGACATCGGAGCCAATCGCCCCACCGGCGCCAGCCAGTCGCCCACTTGAAGCGAGCCATCCTTATCGACAAGAAGGCAATTAGGTCGCGATCCGGGCAATCCGTTGGCGCGCGTGACCTTGTAAAACCTTTGCCCATCGAAGCGCGAAAGCTTTTCATCCACGAGGCACCAAAGGTTGCTGTCGGCTGTCGTCGCCAGACTGGACACAGAGCCTGCGTCCATGCCATCGGCAGTCGAGTGCGACGTCATTGAATGCTCGTCGAAGCACGAGACTCCGGACTGGGTGCTGAGCCAAAGATCGCCCGATACATCGAAGTAGAGACTTTGCGCCACTGGATCCGCGAGACCGTCCGCAGCCGTAAAGTTCACGAAGGATTCGCCTTCGAAACGCGATAGGCCGCCGTGAAATGTCCTTCGATCCGAAATGGTGACCGGCGTAGTGGCAATCCAAATCGTTCCATCCGCGCTCTCGGCGATCGATTGAACATTGTTCCCCGCCAGGCCGTGTTCGACGGTCAGTGTCGTGAACATGCGGTTCGACGCCTGGGTTCCATCCGGCGCTGCCAGCCGCGACACACCGGCCTGCGTTCCAAACCAGATTGTCCCGTCGCGGGATGGGTGAATGGACTGCACGGCTCCGGCGCCAAGACCGTGGCGCTGGGTGAAATGCTCGAACTTATTTCCGTCGTAACGGGAAACGCCTGCGCTCGTGCCGATCCAAAGATTGCCTTTCGCATCGCCTCCGAGCGAATGGATGTTTTCGCTCGGAAGATTCCCTGGAGCTTCATCGAAATTCCAAAGCGCCAGCAGGCCCTTCTCGCGCCCGGTCAGCCTTCGATTCATGTTCTGGCGGATTTCGGAGTCGGTGCGGGTCGTTCGCCAAAGCCGAACTTCATCGAGCATTCCGGCAAACCCGTTGCGGCCTCCGAGCTGGTTTTCAATGTTGGCGTCGAGCTGTGAAAGATTGAGGTTGGAACTGGCCCCCCCTTGGATCCCGTTGGCATAGAGGCGCGCCCCCTCGGGCCCGATGACCGCCGCGACATGAGTCCATTCGCCAGTCCGAAGGACGGCCTTGGCGTAAACCACTGTTCCATGCCACACACCGCTGTCAGAGTCATCGAGGACCAAACCAAGAGCCGTTGGCGGGGAACCTGGGTACAAGGCGAGTTTGTGGTTGCGTTGGGAGGAAGGAGTTCCGAACCGGATCAAATCGTTCCAAGACTCAAGCCTGTCGAAACGGACCCACGCTTCGATGGTGAGGTTTTCCAGACCATCCAGGATGCCGGAGGGCAGTTCGACGAAGCTTTGCGCACCATCCAACACGAGCGCCCGGTTCAGGCCGTTACTTCCCAGCACGGGATTATCGGCCGGGCGGATGGTCGCCCGGCCCCTGAGTTTCCCGTGACGCGCGTCCGGGCCGGAGTCAGCGACACGGGTGAAGGAGGAGAAACTGGTGAAGTTGGATCCATTAAAGCGCGAGAGACCGTCGCTCGTTCCTACCCACAAGGTGCCCGCCGCATCCAGCGTCAGGGCTTGAACGCGGTTTCCTGTCAGGCCATTGGCGGTGGAGAAGGATGTGAAAGACCGGCCGCCGTGACGCGGATCGTAACGCAGGAGGCCCATTGCTGTGCCGATCCACATCACGCCGTTGGTGTCGCCGATGATCGCAAGAACAGAGTTGTCGAGAAGGCCGTCCGCCTTCGTCAGGTTGATGAACGTGTTGCCATCGAATCGTGCCAGTCCGTTCGCTGTTCCGAACCACATCGCGCCATCACTGGCCTGGCAGGCGCACTGCACACGGTCGTCCGCGAGGCCGTTGACGTGGGTGTAGTGTTTCCACTGCCCTTTCTTGAACGGTGCGAAATGAAAATCAAGATCGCGCGTCGAGGCGTCACGTTTGACCTCTACTTCCCGCCCGTTGCCGAGCTCGATGAATCCGCCTGGGATCTGTGCGCGCAGACGGTAGAAGCCGGGAGCGATCTGGCCAACATGAAATTCCCCTTTTTCATTGCTCATCGTGCTTTCAACGGTGGCGTCGCCAGAATGAACCAGCACCTCCTCCGGAATGATCTGCATGCTGAAACCCGGACCCGACCAGGAGAGAATCACGCCCGTGCTGAAACGCGCATTGCAGAAATCCAGCCGCAGGTCGGCGTAGCCTGCTTCCAGTTCGACGTCGCCTGATTTTTCGCGCATGGCATGAAGACCGCCGTTGTCCACCGCCATCCTGCCATTCAGGAAAAGCTGGGCGCCGTCGTCCGCGTTCAAATGGAAGGTGTAGCGGCCCGCCTGCGCGATGCGGATGCGTCCGGTCCAGCGCACGAAGAAGTTTTCGCGCAGCGACGTGCCGTAAAACGGATCGGATGTCAGCGGAAAATTGACCTGCGGGTCCGTGCGCACCAGCGCCGGTTCGTCATTGGCAATCAGCGATGGGAAATTCGTGACGGCCCTTCTCAGATTGTAGTAGCTGCCGATCAATCCCGGTTTCTCATCGTTGCGCGTGCTGATCGCCTGCACCACCACGCCGGGCAGCGGCGAGTCGTCCAGCGCCAGCGTGCGCCCGGACAAGGACGCTTCCAGCCGCAGGGTAAGATCCAATTGCCGATGCTCGTCTGCGGAGAAAGAATTGGTGTAGCTCGCTGCGAGATCCCCTTTGTGCAGTTTGAAAACGACCGGCACATCGGTGTCGTAGACGAAAAACCGATAGCGGCCGGCCTGATCCGTGACCATCTTTTGCACAATCTCCCCGTCCTGCTCCGCGATGATTTCCACCGGCCCCGGAATATCCCGCCCGTCCACGTCCACCGTCGCTCCGGAAACAAACGCCGGCCTGCTGCCAAAATAGGGGCTGGACGATTCTTCTGTTGTCGCATGCCCATAGACATCGCTGTGCGCCTGTTGCCTGGAGGAATCACGCCCGGGATTTGCCGGGTCATCGAAATTCCAAAGCCCCACCAAATCCTGCTCGTCGCCCTTCAGACGCCGGAACATGTTCGCGCGAATCTGTTCCGCGGTTCGCGCGGCGCTCCAGACGCGGACTTCATCCAACTCTCCCAGCAAATCGTCAGAAGGTTGCCCGAGCGTCCAATTGCCCCGTCCCAGGTAGTTGTGCCGGCCTGTGCTGGCAGTGGAGAAGCTGTTCGTGTCGCGATTTTCTCCGAGCAATTGGCCGTTGACGTACAGCTTCATGCCGTCCTTGCCGGAGACGGCGGCGACGTGCAGCCATTGGTTTGTGACCAGGATGTTTTCGCCATAAATTACGGCCCAGCGCGTCGAGCTGAATGCCAGGACGTATTCCAGCGTCGAGTCGTACACATAAACGCTGCCGGAGTGTTCTTGTTCGCCGAAATCGAAGAACCTCTTCCGGCTTTCGAAAGTCTGCCACTTGACCCATCCCTCGACGGTCGCCTCGGTCAGATTCGTGAAAAGCCCGCTGGGCAATTCCACGAAACTTCCCTTGCCATCGAGCTTGAGAACGCGATTGGAGAGCCCAGTCGTGTCGAGCGGCGGCAGTGATTGGAGCGGCCTGAGTTGCGGCAGATCCGTTCTGATCCGACCTGGCTCAGGCGCAGTCGCCACTCGCGCACGGCCAATCAATCTTCCGTTGTGAAAGCCCGGTCCCGAGTCTTGCACCGTCACACCATCGTCCTCATCGAAATTCCACAACGCCACCAGGCCCGGCTCACGACCGGATAGCCGTTGCACCATGTTCGATCGAATTTGCGCGACGGTACGTTCCTCGCTCCACACCCGCACCTCGTCCATCTGCCCCGCAAAGTCCTCGTTCAACACCGGATCGACAACTTTCCAACTGCTTCGGCCCAGGTAATTTGGCCCGGCCGCCGGCAGATCCTTGAAACTTCCGGTCACCTTGTTCGTGGCGGCCAGTCTGCCATCCAGATAAAGCTTCATGCCTCCCGGCCCGCTCACTGCGGCAACGTGCATCCATCGGCCGGGCTTAATGACATTCGGAACCGTCAGAGTGAAGTTCCGATTCGAGCCTGTGTTCAGCTCATAACGCAAGTTGGGCCGCGTCGCATCCGCGTTCACTGACAGGTCGAAGCGCGCCGGACCAAAATCGAAAAAACGGGTGTAGGAGCGCAGCGAGTCCCACTTCACCCATCCCTCGACTGTCGCGGCCGTGAGATTGGCAAACAGGTTCGATGGCAATTCGACATAGCTGTTTGTGCCGTCGAGTTGAAGGACGCGATTTGGCGGAGCAGTTGGCTGGCCGTGGAGCGAGGACGGTTGAGCAAAAAGCGCGAGGAGGAAAGTGACGGAGAACAAATGGCGAAAGCAGCGCCAAACCTGAATTGGGGAGAGATGCCCGCCCCCAACTCGTGGTGGTTCGTGAAGTGGCAAATTCGATTCGGGCTCAGTCATTCTGCATTCGTCACGCGTGCCCTATTATCTGCGTGGTTCGGCAACGGTGCACGGGAGCGTGACATCGAATACCGCTCCTTTACCAGCTTCACTTGTCACCGCGATGTCCCCCTTGAACTGGCACCCTGCTTGTGGCAAGCGCCCCTTTGTTGGCGCGCTGAAAACGCGGCTTCGATTTGCTCATCGAAGACGTCGCCGGGGCGGGGAAAGAATTGA
Organism: Verrucomicrobiota bacterium; assembly: GCA_041166945.1. Lineage (GTDB taxonomy): Bacteria > Verrucomicrobiota > Verrucomicrobiia > Limisphaerales > JADJPG01 > DASTLJ01. The sequence continues at coordinate 1,114 of JBEEGQ010000297.1, read as the reverse complement.
TTCACGCCGGGAAGGTGAAGCATTTCGGCCTTTCGGAAGCCGGTGCTAAAACCATCCGCCGCGCCCACGCCGTCCAGTCCGTCACCGCGCTGCAAAGCGAATACTCCCTGTTCTGGCGGGAACCGGAGGTGGAAATCATGCCGCTGCTTGAGGAACTGGGAATCGGCTTCGCGCCATTCAGCCCGCTCGGCAAGGGATTCCTCACTGGCAAGATTGACGAAAACACCAAGTTCGACGCCACGGATTTCCGGAACGTCGTGCCACGCTTTTCACCAGAGGCCCGGAAGGCGAACCAGCCCGTGGTTGATCTGCTCACCTCAATCCCCCTGCGGATAAAGGTGACACCTGCCCAAATCGCTCTCGCTTGGCCGCTGGCGCAAAAGCCTTGGATTGTTCCGATCCCAGGCACGACGAAGGTGCCGCGTCTCCCGGAAAACCTCGGGGCCGCCTCCGTCGAACTGACGCTTGACGATCTCCTCGAAATCAACGCCGCCTCCGATCGGATCACGTTACAGGGGGCGCGCTATCCGGAATACCTGCAGAAGCTGGTCGGCCGCTGAGCGAACTAAGGCGAGAGTCGGTTTTCAACCTTCGCCTCTTGGAAGAAACAGTGAATAATCGTCGGCAATTAGAGTCGGAAGTAGTTGAAGGTAAGATACTTGGAGGCGAGGGTCGGAATCGAACGCGGACTCTTTACCGTTCCGACCGCAACTCACTCAGTTACAAGGCTCAGTGTAAGCCCATTTCCAAAAGGTTCAAGTAGCATTTAAGACCGCTCGCTTATCGCTCCTGCAATGCCTGTTCATTGCCCGGGCACCGCTCGTTCAGTGAAGGTTTAGGTGAAGAATTAGGTGAAACTTTTCCAGTGCGCTCAGGGCGATTGCACTCGACAGCTGTTGCAATGCTAGGAACTCGAGGTCACTCCGGGATCAGCACTGTGCTTCTTCGAGTTCCTAGTCGCCACTGTAAATCTCGACATCCAGGATCTCGTCGACAAAAGCCGCTGCGATTGCTCGTCCTGGCTTCGACGGGCTACCGCAAGAGCAAGCATGGGCGCAGGCAATACCACAAGCCGGCCTACCTGTTGACCAGCGACCTGATCACGCCCGCAGCG
>JBEEGQ010000296.1:0-3378 GCA_041166945.1 Verrucomicrobiota bacterium | reverse complement strand
AGGAATCGCCCTGAACGACAGCATGCTGGGTAATCGTAGTGGGAATGATCGGCGTCGAGATGTCGGTCTGGGTCACAACGGCCTGCGCGATATGGGCGACGGGCGATGAGGTGATGGCGACACTCGTGGTCGGCGCGGTGCCCGGCCATGGCGCAGCCGTAGGATTGGTGACGTCGTTGGCGAGCGGCGCGGGGTTCGGAGGCAGTCCGGGATCGCCATTTTGCGCGGCGTTATCCTTTTTGTTGCAACCGGCGATCAAGAGGACGCCGAGGAGAACGACGTGGACGGCGAGGATTGCAAAGACGGTGATGCGGATGTGGGACTTGCCTTTGTCGGCGAAAGTTCCCTGGGGAACGAGTGGGTTCGGTTTGTTCATTTCTTAAATTGGCGCGCGAAGCGTCCGTTCTTCTTGAGGTCGGTTTCAATTGGCGCGCCGGTGTTGCCTCAAACAACCCTGGAGCGGCTGATAAATTCAATCCGGCTGCCCGGCGTTCGACGCAGGGTTCGGTGTTGCGGCAAGGCCTGCCGGGGACTTCAACCCGGCCACCGCCTGTCGGAAAACTTCGCCCCGGTGCTGGTAGTTTCGGAACTGGTCGAAGCTCGAACAGGCGGGTGAAAGCAGCACCACGTCGCCAGCCACCGCGCCCTGCGCAGCTTCCCGGACGGCTTCTACCAACGTGTCCGCCAGCGTGCAAGGAGTAAAAAGGCTCCAAGCGGCCCGGATCTTCTCGCGCGTCTCCCCGATCAGGAAGGCGCCCTTCACGCGTTGCGACAGAAGCGGCCCAATTTCATAATATTCAAAGGCTTTGTCACGCCCCCCCGCGATGAGCCAGACATTGGGCTCGCCCGGAGCGGATTGCGGCATCGAAAGCAGTGCCTTTTGGACCGCGTCGAGGTTGGTCGCCTTCGAGTCGTTCACAAAGGTCACACCATTGATATCGGCCACCACCTCGCATCGGTGAAAGGCCGGTTGAAAATGCCTCAGCGTTTCCGTCATCGTTTCCAGCGGAATCTTCAGCACGCGCCCCACCGCCAGGGCTGCCATCAGGTTTTCCGCATTGTGCGGACCGCTCACCCGGCATTGCTCCATGTTCAGCAGCGGCCCATTCCAATCGTCCATCCGGCTTATGATCAGGCCCCGATCCAGGTGAATATCGGCCCGCCGGTTGTTCGCGCTGAACGTGATCACTTTCGAGGGAAGATCCACCTTGAGCGCCCGCAACTGGGCCAGCGCCTCACTCTGCACAATCGCCCAATCGAATGCCTGCTGGTTCATGAAAAGCCGCGCCTTCGCCATCGCGTAGTCCGCCATGCCCGTATACCGATCCATGTGATCGGGCGTGATATTCAAAAGCACACCGATCGCCGGCCGAAAAAACTGGATGGTTTCCAGCTGAAACGAACTGACTTCGAGCGTCAGGAAATCCAGGTTCCTCGACTGCTCCACGACCGAGCAGACCGGCGTCCCAATGTTCCCCGCGGCCAGCGTCTTGATGTGATGGGCCGTCAACAACCCATTGATCATCTCGGTGGTCGTCGTCTTGCCGTTCGTCCCCGTGATCCCGATGTTCAGGCAAAGCGAATGCTGGCAGCCGAGTTCGAATTCCCCAATCACCGGCACGCCGCGTGCCGTCATCGTCGAGAGAACGGGGTTGTTTTGCGGCACACCCGGACTGACGATGACGAGATCAAATGCTTCCGTGGGTGCATCGGTCACTCCCAGGTCCACCTTTGCCCCTCGCTCACGCAAGGCAGCCGCTTCAATCCTCAACGCCGGGGTGTCCGACGAATCCACCACAAAAACTTGCGCGCCGCGTCTCAGCAACAGGTCCGCCGCCGCCAAACCGCTTTTCCCGAGGCCGATCACCAAAACCATTTTTCGTTCGAGGGCGATCATTCAAGCTTCAGAATGGCGACTGTAGCGAACGCTGTCCGCCTCAAGCCACGCTATTCACTGCCTTTCGCACGCCCTTGGAACCCTTCCCGCCCCGAACTTTTCGCCTATCGGATCTTCAGGGTGCCCAGCGCCACGACCGCGCACAGGATCCCCAGGATATAAAATCGCGTCACGACCTGGGACTCGTGCCAGCCGAGGCGTTCGAAGTGATGATGCAAAGGCGCCATCCGAAATATGCGGCGCCCTTCGCCGTACCGTCGTTTCGTGTATTTGAACCAGAATCTCTGGAGAATGACCGAGAGCGCCTCCGCCACGAACACCCCGCCCGCAATGACCAGCACGAGGGGTTGATGAATGAGAACCGCGATGATTCCCAGCGCGCCTCCCAGGGCCAGCGATCCGGTATCGCCCATGAAAACCTGCGCCGGATGGCAGTTGAACCATAGAAATCCCAGGCCCGCGCCGATCATCGCCGCGCAAAACACGGTTAATTCGCCCGCTCCCTCCACGGCAGGAATGCTCAGGTAAATGGCCAGTTTCGCGTTGCCCGCCAGGTAGGTGAGGACGGTGAACACCAGGGAAACAATGATCGTGCAGCCAATCGCCAACCCGTCCAATCCATCCGTCAGGTTGACCGCGTTCGAGCTGCCCACAATCGTGACGAAGGTCAGCAGCAGGCCTGCGATCAAACCGGATGTGCCGGTCAGAACCGGATATTTCTTGAACGGAACCATCACCTCGTTGATGAGATGCTCGGTCCCTGGATCCAGCGCCAGATACACCGCGATGAACGCGGCCAGCAATCCCTGCACCCACAGTTTGATGCGGGGCGGCGCTCCCTGGTTGCTCTGCCGGGTGATCTTCGCGTAATCGTCGTAGAATCCCAGGCCCGCCAGCACGAGCACCGAGATCAATGTCAGCAGCAATTGGGTGTTCCATTGCGCCCAAAAAAGCGCCGTCACATCCATCACCAGCACGATCAGAAAACCGCCCATCGTCGGCGTTCCCTTCTTCGAAATGAAACGCGTCTCCAGCTTGCCCGTCTCCTCGGCTTTGTCCGCATATTCCTGCCCGAACTTGAGCCGCTTGAGCCACAGGATGATTTTCGGCCCCAGCCACCAACTCAACAACAACGCGGTCACCAGCGCGCCCGCGCTCCGAAACGTGATGTAACGGAAGACGCGAAGGAACGAGAGGGAGTCCTGCCATGCGGTGTCCTGCGAAATCTTCAGCAGATACTGGCTGAGCTTGTAAATCATTCACGAGTCGCGCCGGGTTCCGGCATTCGGCGCGTTGGAAAAAGGTTCAACGCCATGTGAACTGCGAATCACTTCGCCCAGGGTTTCGAGCCGCATGGCGCGCGACGCTTTCAACAGCACCACGTCCCCCGCGGCCAGCAACTCCCCCACCAACCGCGCCGCGTCCGTCACATCAGCATACTCGCGGGTGTCCTGCAATCCCGCGGCGCGCGCCGCGTGGGC
>JBEEGQ010000295.1:0-5984 GCA_041166945.1 Verrucomicrobiota bacterium | reverse complement strand
GCATTTCGGCCAGCTCGGCTTTTCGCGTTTCCAGGATTTGGGAGGTCTTGCTGAGAATACGTCCGCGTGCCGGGGGTGTGGTGGCCGCCCAGGCGGGGAAGGCGGCGCGGGCGGCGGCAACCGCCTGGGCGGCATCCTCCTGGCCGCTCAACGAATATTCCGCGCAGAACTCCCGGGTGTCCGCGGGGTTGAGATTTTTGAAGGTGCGCCCGGATTTCGCGCCGGCCCAATCGCCGCCGATGAAGTTGGAATAATTGCGCATGATGATGGTGAGCGAGACTCTGGAGAGAGAGATAGCATCGGGGCGCGCTGAATTGAATTCTTTTTGTTGGCCGCACCGGTGTTGGCCCGGCTAGACTCCGCGCAATGCATGATTGATGGGACGACGAACCATGGATGGATGATCGAGGTGGAGCGCCTGACGAAGAGGTATGCGGCGGCGCGCGCGGTGACGGATGTCTCGTTCACGGTGGCCCGCGGCGAGATCGTGGGACTGCTGGGACCCAATGGCGCCGGCAAGAGCACCATCATGCGCATCCTCTCCTGCTTCATGCCCGCCACATCGGGCACCGTGCGGATCGGCGGGTGCGATGTTTTTTCCCAATCCAACGAAGTCCGCCGCCGGATCGGTTACATGCCCGAGAACAACCCGTTGCACCGCGATCTGCGCGTGCGCGAATATCTTCAATTCCGCTCGCGGCTCAAGGGTCTGCGCCGCGCCCGCGCCCGGGAACGCATCGACACCGTCATGCAGCAATGCGGGTTGACCGACGTGCGCAAGCGGATCATCGGACAGCTCTCCAAGGGATACCAGCAGCGGGTCGGCCTCGCCGACGCCCTCCTTCACGAGCCCGAGTTGATCATCCTCGATGAGCCGACGATCGGATTGGATCCCAACCAGATCCGGGCCGTGCGCCAGCTGATCAAGGATTTGGCGGGACGACACACCGTGCTGTTGTCGACGCATATTTTGCCGGAGGTCGAGATGACCTGCAGCCGCGTGTTGATCCTGCACCAGGGCCGCATCCTGGCGGCGGACACCCCCGAGAATTTGCAGAAGGAGATGAGCGAGAGCGGACAGGTGATCGCGGAAATCCTGGCGCCGCTGGCCGACCTGCAGGCCTGCTGGGAGGCCGTGGCCGATGTGGTGCGGTTCGACATGGCGCCGGCCGAGGGGGATTACATCCGGTGTTCGCTGATGGCGCGCACGGGTGTGGATGTGCGCCCGCAGGTTTTCGCGCTGGCCTGCGAGCATGGCTGGCCGCTGCGCGAGTTGACCCGAAGCCGCCATTCGCTCGAGGATATTTTCGTCCGGGTCACCCGGCCCGATCGGGAGGAGGACGTCTGATGCGGGCCTATGCGACGCTGGTGCGCCGGGAACTGGGGGCGTTTTTTGTCTCGTGGACCGGCTATGTCATTCTCGCGGCCGTCACGTTTCTCATCGGGTTCAGTTTTGTGCTGTTGCTCAAGAGCCTTCGCGGGGAGGCGACGGCGGTGCCATTGACGCAGCTATTTTACGATTATCTTTCGTTCTGGTTCATCCTGATCATTTTGGCGCCCGTGATCACCATGCGGTCCTTTGCGCTGGAGAAGGCTTCGGGGACCTATGAAACGTTGATGACGACGCCGGTGGGGGATATGCAGGTGGTGCTGGCGAAATTCACGGCGGCGCTGTTGTTTCATATGATCATCTGGCTGCCGCTTTTGCCCTGCCTGATTTTGGTGCGCCATTACACGAGTGATCCGTCGGCGTTCACACCGGGAGCGGTGGGGTCGACGTATTTGGGGATCCTGCTCCTGGGAAGTGTCTACATGGCGATGGGGGTTTTTGCGTCGGCGATCACGCGCAGCCAAATCAGCGCGGCGATGGTGAGTCTCGTGGCGGGATTTACGCTGTTCATGTGCAGCTTTCTCGGGGCCATTTTTCCAACACAGACCAGCGGACTCGGCATGTTCGTGTCGTACGTCAGCGTGATGGATCACATGCGGGATTTCGCGCAGGGAGTGGTGGATTTGAGGCCGGTGATGTTTTACGTCAGCCTGACCATTTTGTTCCTGCTCCTGACCTGGAAGGTCGTCGAGAGCCGCCGCTGGAAATAGCATGATGCCCGAGCCGCCCCCCAGCTTCTCCCCTGGCCGCAAGTGGAACCTCACGCTGAACACAGCGGTGTTGTTGTTCTCGCTGCTGGCGCTGTTGACGATGGCCAATTATCTCACGGCCCGTCATTACCTCCGGTTCGCCTGGGCGCAAACGGCGCAGGCCGAAATTTCCCCTCGCACCCGCCAGGTGCTCGCCTCGGTCACCAATGAAGTCCGTGTCATCCTCTATTTCGACCCCGACCATCCGCTTTTCAAGATGTCGCATTCGCTGCTCAAGGCGTATGCGACCGCCAACCCGCGCGTCGTCCTCGAAGTGATCGATTACACGCGCGACAACAGCGCCGCGCTGGCGGCCAAGCGCAAATACAACCTGAACGAGAAAAATGATCATGACCTGATTATTTTCGACTGCCAGACCCGGACCAAGCATGTGTTCCAAAGCGAGCTTTCGGACCTCGACCTGAACGAACTCCTGGCGGGGCGCGGCGGCGAGGTCCGGCGCATCGCGTTCAAGGGCGAGATGCTTTTTACCTCCGCCATCCTGACGGTGATCACGCCGCGCCAGTTGAAGGCCTATTTTCTCGAGGGACATGGCGAGCATTCACCGGAAAACGACGATGGCCTTACCGGCTATTCGCGGTTCGCCGGCGTCCTCGCCGAAAACAGCGTCAAGTTCGAACGGCTCCAGATCGAGGGCGCCCTCCGGATTCCCGGCGATTGCAATCTGCTGATCATCGCGGGGCCACGGCAGTTGTTGTCGCCGGCCGCGCTGGAAAAAATCGATGGCTATCTCAAGCAGGGCGGCCGGTTGCTGGCTCTGTTCAACATCAACACCGCCGCGCGCGACACCGGTCTCGAAAACACGCTATCCGGCTGGGGCGTGGCCGTCGGCCGCAACGTGGTGTTCGATGAGGATTACGCCGAGAGCGCCAACAAGATGGACATGGTGATCTCACGCTTCAGCCCGCATCGGCTCTCCGTGCCGCTCATCGGGTCGGGTCTTTACCTCATCGCACCCCGGAGCATCGATCGCGACAAGACGGCCGACCGGGGAAGCGACGCGCCGCAGGTCGATGTGCTGGCGCAGACCAGCCCCGGCGGACGAATTTCCCGGATAAATCCCGACGGCAGCATTCCCCCGCGGTCCATCGATGATCCCTCGCCGCGGAGCGTATCGCTGATGGTTGCGGTGGAGCGGGGTGGCGTTCGAAATGTGAGCGCCGAGCGGGGCGCGACCCGCATCGTGGTGACGGGCGACTCGTTTTTTCTGGCCAATGCCAGCATCGAGAAACTGGCCAATCATGAGTTTGCCAGCCATGCCATCAACTGGCTCCTGGCCCGCGAGGAGCTGCTCGTGCCGATCCCGCCCCGGCCGATCAAGGAATATAAACTGACGTTGAGCGATGCGCAGATGACGGCATTGCAATGGATACTGATGGCCGCGCTGCCCGGAGCTGCGCTGGTGCTCGGCGGTCTGGTCTGGCTCCGGCGCCGGCGATAAACTAATGCCCGTCTTCCTCCAGCCCGATTGCGGTGCCATGGGTCTCGTCACCTCGACGGCTGCTGCCCGGCGGCGAGCCACCCGAGATCAGGGAGGAGAACGGCAATGACTCCATGGCGCACGACATGGATCCTGCTTGCGCTCGTGGTGGCACTGTTTGCGTTCATCGTCGTGTTCGAGCGCGGATCGGGAAATCTGCCGGTGGACAAAATCACACCGACGCGGCTCCTCAGTTTCAAGGCGGCCGATGTGACGAACATCGCCGTCCATGTCACCAACCAGCTTCTGCTTCGTGTCGTGCGAACCAATGCGACGTCACCGTGGGCGTTGACAGTGCCGATCAGCTATCCCGCGCAGCAGCACGCCGTCGAATGGATCCTTGCCCAGCTGGAAAATCTCCAGCCTCAGACCCGCATTTCACAGGACGAGATGACGGCCCACAAACGGACCTCGGCCGAATATGGATTGGATCTCCCGGCGGCAACGGTGACGATCCAATTTCAGGGACAGCGCAAGGAGATCCATTTCGGCGCCCGGACGCCGCTGGGGGACCAAATCTTTGCGCAGGTATTGCATGAACCGGAGGTGTTCACGGCGCCGGCGGCATTATTCAACCGGCTCCCCCGGGCGGTGAATGACTGGCGCGACACGACGCTCATCGATTTCCGCGGAATCGCGCCCACGCGCCTGGAGGTGCGGTCTCCTGGCAACGGATTCGCGATCGAAGTCGACCAAACGAACAAGGTATTCGCGCTGACCAAGCCGACACCCGCCCGGGCCGACGCCGGAAAAGTGGATTTGCTCGTTCGACAACTTGCCGCGGCGCAGGTGACCGCTTTCATCAATGACAATCCGCGCGCCGATCTCGAATCGTACGGGTTGCAGCCCGTCGAGACCGAATTTGCCGCCGGTATCGGCACGAACGATTTGATCGTTGTCCAATTCGGAAAAAGTCCGACGAATGATCCTGGCTCCGTCTATGCCCGGCGGATGGCGCAGACCAATATTGTGCTCGTCTCCAAGGAGCTCCTCGATTTCCTGCAACAGCCCCACAAGGAATTTCGCGACCTGCGCCTGATGAATTTCGACCCGGCCACGGTGGATTCGGTGGAGGTGGTGGGCCTCACTAATTTCATGGTCCGCCGCTCGACCAATGATACCTGGGTGACGGCCGATGCCAGCCCGATGACCATCGATGCGGGGTTGATGAAGGACTGGCTCGATTCGATGGCGCGTCTCACGGGGGACGTCGAGGCCGATGTGGTCACCGATTTCAAGACGCTTTACGGGCTCGATCCGCCGGCGCGGCAATATGTGATTCGCGCCGCCTCCACCAACAGCGCGGGCATCGCCAGCAACCGCGTCGTGGCCGAGTTGCATCTCGGGTCCGTTCAGGACGAAAAGGTTTTTGCGCGGCGGCCGGACGAGGCGACGGTCTATGCGGTGCGGCCCGGTGACATTGCGCGGCTGCCGTATGAGCGGTGGCAATTGCAGCCGCGGCGTGTCTGGAGTTTCACCACCAACCAGGTGTCCCGGCTGACCGTTGAATATCGGGGCAAGTCGCGAACCTTCCAGCGCAGCGCTGCAAACCAATGGAATTATGCGCCCGGATCCCAGGGCATCATTCGAAACCCGCTCGCCATCGAGGAGACGGTCCATCACCTGGGCGAACTGCGCGCCGCCGCGTGGACGGCACGAGGGGAGGATTACCGGCTGGTGTATGGGTTTAAGGACAACCCGGATGCCATCACGCTCGAGCTCAAGAACGGGGACAAGCCGCAGACCCTCCGGCTCGAATTTGGCAACCGCGCCCCCAACCAGGTTCCTTATGGGTTGGCGGTCATTGACGGCCAGACCCGGATCTTCGAGATTCCCGTGACGACGTTTTTATACATCGTCCGCGACCTGTTCAACCCCTTGGCCTCCGCGGCGAATTAAGTCCCGCGCGGCGATGTCTCGTGAGCGATTCCTCACCAAAGGACAAAAAGCCCCCGCGGCTTCACCGTCGCGGGTGGCGCCGGTTCTTCACCATCTTCAAATGGCTGCGCGTCACTTTTCTGCTGGGGGTGATGTCGCTGATGATCCTCGGCCTTTTTCTGAATCGCGTGGGAATACCGGGATGGGCCCAGCGCCGCATTGCCGCGCAGATGCAGGCGCGCGGCTGGGAGATGCAATTCAGCTGGATGCGGCTTCAATGGTATCGCGGGATCGTCGCCGGCCACCTGCAACTGAGCCGCACCAACACGATGACCGGTCCCAACATATTTGTTGAGACCGCCGAATTTCGTTTGAACGGGCGCGCGCTGCGTTCGTTGGATCTCCAGGCTGACTCGGTGATGCTCGCCAATGCGCGCCTGATCTGGCCGGTGCCGGGAACCAACCT
>JBEEGQ010000294.1:0-13128 GCA_041166945.1 Verrucomicrobiota bacterium | reverse complement strand
CGCGCGCCCAACGCCATTTACGTTTACCCTACCCACCATTAGTCGGAACCCGCGCTCAGGCACGTCGCAACCTCAAAAAATATGCCTCGAAATCCTAGTGGCATTGGGCGGGGACGGCCCGTCCCCGCCGGACGTCCCCGCCCGCACGGCGAGGCATGCCGTTTTGTTGACGAGCACCACACGGTTCGGTGCGTTTGCGGAGTGACACTGCGCGAAACAGCCGATTGCCAATCGGCGCCACGAGAGGAGTGACGAGCTGGACCTGACGAATGAAGGAAAAGCGGGGACATGTCCCCGCAGTCCAAAACACAGACTAGGGACCAACACGCAGCCGGTAAAAGCGGAATGGCGCGCCCGACGCCCCGGTGTCGTTCAACTGGCCTTGAACGACCGGGCTGCTGTTCGTGATCACGCTGTTCCAGTTGGTGAAGTTCGAGGAACGTTCCAGGACGTAGGCGCGGCCCGGCGTCCCGTTGTAGGTGGCGCGAAATGTTCCGTTCGTTAGCAATCGCCCCGAGACAAGTTCAGGCCGGATGAGCAGTTCCACCGGGACGCTGCTGGCGACGCCGACGCTGTTGAGAACCGTCACCGAGTAAGCCCCGCCGTTGGTGAATTGAATGTTGCTGCGGACGAATGCCGGATTGGTCGCTCCTGCGATGGGGCTGTTATTGAATCGCCATTGGTAGGTCAAGGGCGCAAAACCGTTCGCGGTGACATCGAAGTTCGCCGTCTCGCCCACGTTCAGAACCAGCGGTCGCGGCATCATGGTAATGGCTGGCGCAGCCCGGACTATCAGCGACGCGGGCGCACTGGTAATCGACCCCGACGCGTTGCTGATCACCACGGAATAAGTTCCCGCGGACACCGGCTGGACACCCGGACGCGACAGCGAGGACTGGATGGCGCCCGGAATATCCGATCCGTTGAAGCGCCATTGATAGCCGAACGGCGCAGCGCCCGACACGGCGACGGTGAAGGAAACATTGGCACCTTGATCCACAATTTGACTCTGCGGATTCTGCGTGACGCGCGGCGCCGGATCCGGCAGCGCCAGATGCAACAGGATGGGGCCACCCTGCCCCGCGGCGTACGCATCCACGGCAATCTGATAGCTGACTCCCTGCGAAGCAACGAAGGCGACCCGGCTCAGCACCGTTCGTGAATCCGCGTCGTCGTTGAACGTCACCGCCACCAGGTTCGTCACCGCCGCAATGCCGGGCGGGTTGTTGGTGTAGACCGCGAGCACGGTGTCGAATCCGCTGCCGAAGGTGTCAATGACGCAGGTGCCGCTGGCGGGCGCCGTCCAGACCACCCATGCAGAATGGTCGCCGAAACGGCTGGCATGGCGCGGTTCTCCGGCTTCCCTTGAATAGCCGCTGCTGTTGCCCATCACGAAATTCGTGAAACCGGTCAGCACATTTCGCATTGCGAAATCGTCGGAAAATCCAGGGCTCGCCAGCGACACCCGGACATTCGCCTGTGCCGAAATCGTCACTGCCCCGAGGTCATCCGATGCGCGGGCAGTGAACGAGTAATCACCCGTCGGAAGATTCGTCAGCGCCAGCCGATAAGGCGGGCCCGCGAAACTCCCCAGCAGCGTGGTCCCCGAATAAAACTCAACATTGGTCACCGAGCCGTCCGTATCCGCCGTGACAGCCCCCAGAATAAATGCGGCGGGATCCAAATACACACTGCCATTGACTGGATTGGTGAGCGAGATGGAGGGCGGATTGTTCAAGATGAACGATACCGGTTCGGACACCGAGGTGGTTCCCAAATCATCCACCGCGATCGCGCGCAGCGTGTAATGAGCCGGAGCCGGGTTCGTCCAGATCACCACGTAGGGCGGACTGACAAAGTCGCCGAGGATATTGGTTTCATCCTGGACAATCTGGACATGCGCGATGGAGCCGCCGATGTCGACGGCGCTGACGCCCACGACGATGTTGGCAGGCGCAGTGATGACGGCGCCATTGACGGGGTTGGTGATGGACACGACGGGCGGGAGATTGTCGTTGTCCAGAATGGTGACGCTGGCGGAAGCGGGCAGGCCCGCGGCGTAACCGGCGCCCGGACCGATCGAAACCGCGACGGTCTCAGAACCCTCGATGAGAAAATCATCCAGGGCAGTAACCGTGAGCGAGGCGGTGCTGGACCCCGGAGCAATCGTGACGCTCGATGGAAGCGGGAGATAGTCCACACCGGCCGTCGCCGAGCCGCCGACATTTAGGTTCACCAGGAGGGAGGACGCGGTGCTGCCGCTGCGCTGGATAACAAACCGGCCGGTATCGCCGCCGGGTTCGGAGGCGACGGAATCGATTGCGGTGATGCTGACCAGCGCCGGAACGACAACTTGCAGGACCGCGTTGCTGCTGAGCACCGAACCCACGCTGTTGGTGACCAGCACGCGATAGCCGCCGGCGTTGCCCGATTGAGCGCTGCTGATGAAGTAGGTGGGATTCGTAGCGCCCGAAATGTTCAGGTTGTTAAACCGCCATTGGTAACGCAACGGCGGCGAGCCCACGGCGGCGACGCTGAAGACGACGCTCGATCCCGCCAGAACGTTGGTGCTGGCCGGCTGCGACACAATGACGGGCAGCATGCTGATCGCAATCGTGGCCACCGTGCTGGTCACGGTCCCGATCGAATTGCTGATCACCACGGAGTAACCCCCGACGTCATTGGTTTGGAGGTTGGACAAAACGATGGCCGCGTTGGTGGCGCCGGGGAGAATTACCCCGTCATGCAGCCACTGGTAATGCAACGGCAACGTGCCGGTCGCGGCGACGTTCAAGACGAGAGTTGCGCCCACGAGAGTGGCCTGGCTTTGTGGCTGGGTGAGGATCACCGGCGGCGAGCTGACGTCCAGGTAGGTGGAGGCGAATGCGGCTCCCGCAGGATTCACGATGAAGACCGAGTAGGTGCCCGCATTGGTGGGTTGAATGTTGTTCAGATTCACCGAGGCGTTAGTGGCTCCTGGCAGATCGATGCCGTCCTTGCGCCACTGATAGGTCAAGGGCGGCGCGCCATTCACCACGACCGTCAAGGTGTCACTGGCGCCGACGAGCACGACATGCGGTGGCGTGATGCTGGCATTGAACGGCCGCTCGACGGCGGCGCGGCCGGTTTCCGCCCCGGGAGTGGGTGCGCCCGCGATCCAGTTGACGGGATCGTTGCCGTAGCTGGACGCGGACAGGCGTTGCAACGAGTAACCCACGCCGTTGGTGGCACCGTCGGCCAGCGAGAGCCACGGCGGCGAATCGGAATATTTCACGCGTTCGACGAGAATATACGGAACGAACCCGGCATCCGGCGCCGTCAACGGCTGCGGCGCGCCCGCTTTGTAGAGCTCCACATTCTCGCCGTCATTCGCCAACCGGCCCTGCCACGGACCAAAAATAGGCACGGCAGAATCGATCCCATATTTCGCGCGAAAAGCGGCCAGCACAGCCGGCTGCGCCACCGGATCGAAAGCGACCACCAGCAGCCAGGTGCCTGCGGCCATGGTCACTCCGGGAGCAAAATCAAAATCCACGGCGTCCCGAAGGCGCCACGTCGCCGTCGGGAAATTCGTTTGGAACAGGGGCACAGCAGCTCCCGAGATATTTCGCAACTCGATGAATTCATCCAGGGCATTGTCGTTGGTGCCGGCATCGGGCGGATGATACATGATTTCGGTAATCACCACCGGACCAACCAGCGGATAATCGTTGGTGCGCCCAAGCCCGCCGCGAAACTCCTGTACCGTTGCCGGATTGTCCGCGCCGAAGCTTCTCGACGAGAGCGCGGTGAAGTCGGTTCCGATGCTGGTCCGAAATCGTCCGAACGAAACGCCGCTTTCCGCCGCGCCGAAATCCGCTCCTGTGCGGTAGCCGGTCAATGTTCCCGAGCCGTCCGCGGTGAACAGGTACACCTGGTCGCCGTGGGTGGAATCGAGCGCAAAATAGGGCGGCCGCCCGCTGTAATCCGGGTTGAATTGGTTTTCGTAAAACACAATGAACCCGCCCGGCTGAATCACGCTGCCATTCGGAATGCGAAATCGCTTGGGATCTCCCGAGCGATCACTCAGATACCAGCCGGAGATGTCCACGGGCGAACCGGTGGGATTATGCAGCTCGATGGCATCTTCAAACGGCGGTTCTGTCTGGGTGAGCACCTCGTTGATGACGATGCCCTGGAGCGGCAGCAGGTTGCTGCGTCCCGGGGTGGCGGTGCCGCGGAAGCGAACGACGTTGGTGGCGCCATCCGGAAACAATCCTTCGGACACGCCGCTCTCCTGCGCTGAAAAGCTGCGCGAATCGATCCGGATCCCCGCTGCGCTGAACAGGCCCAGCGCCTCCCCATCCTGGTTCAATCCGAAACTCACATGATCCGCGCCCGCATCGGAATGGCCGTCCGCGATGAACTTCACGAACGCATCGTCGCCCGAGCCGACGAACGAAAGATCCGGGATGCGATATTTCGCGCGATCCAACAGGTCATCGGTCAGGAAGAGGCCGCCGATCGCGACCGGTTGCGCGCCAGGATTGAACACTTCAAAAAAGTCTTCATCGTTGCCCGAGGGATTGGCGAGCCACTCGTTGAACCGCAGATTCGCGGGGTTCCCCAGCGCGGCAGCGATGTTCGGACCACGCGGCGTTGGCAGGTTGAGGGACCAGGGGCCGGAGCCGCTGGGGATGCGGCCGATCGACAAGTCTGGGGTTTGAATTCCAAAAGCCACCGAGTCCAGGAGGGCGCCGCCGCGGCTGGGCGCGTCGAAGAGATAAATTTGATCGCCGCCCGAGCCGAGTCCGAAACCGGTATTGAATGTTGTGACGAGATTCGTCGACGCCGCCTGGGCCCCGTCCAATTGGACAAGGAGATATCCGCCGACCGGCAGGGTGGCGCCGGCGGGAAAGGTCCATCGGGCGGGAGTGGCGAGATCATCGGACAGGCTCATGCCAGCAAGGCTTGTGGCGGTCGCGGAGGGATTGAAGAGCTCAACGTAATCGGATCCGTTGCTGGCACCCGGCACGACAATTGACGCATTATTGGCCAGAACTTCGTTCAAAACAATGCGCGCGGGAATGGAACTGGTCACCGAGAACGCGTTGTCGAGGGCCATGCCCCAGACGATATCGCTGCTCGTTGGGTTGGCCAGTTGATGCACTTCGATGGCCAGCACGTTGGTGCCCGTCAGCAGGCTCGATCCCGGAAACGTAAACGTCTCGAGTGTCGCATCGCTCACCGTGACGTTGGCGTTGGTTTGAAAACCGATCGTCCCTCCCGGCATGCGGATGCGCCTCAGTTCGTTGCCGTTCAGATAAATAACCGCGCCATCGTCCAGCACCGTCGATGCCGTGATGGTCGCTGCCGAAAGGTTTCCGGAAACCACAAAGCGCGTGCGGAAATAATAGGTGATCTGTGAGCTGTTGTAGTTTGGAAACGCGGTGTTCAGCGGAAACGGCAGGCAGTTGCAGTTTTCGACCCCTAACAGCGCCTGCCCGGAGGACCATGCCGAATCATTGAAAGCGGGCGCGCGCCAGGCCGTTCCAAGATTCGCCCCCGACCGGTCGTAACGCCACACGCTCGTCATCGGCAGGAGGTTGGCGAAAAAATTACTGACCACGATCCCGCCATTGAAACCGGGGTTCGCCGCGCCCGGCGTCGGCTGTGTTCCTGTCGCCGGCCCGAACACCGAAATCAAACTCGCTCCATCCGGACGCCGTCCCTCGGACGAGTCCACAGTCTGGGGCGCATAAAAAACGCAGTCGATGATGTTGGACGCCGAATCCGCCAATCCGATCGCACCCCGGTCGGGCGATAAATGGAAACTCAGATGGTTGGCCCCATTCGCAGCATTGCCATCCGCCAGGAAAAGATAATGCCCGCCCGCCGCGACGAACGTCAGCTCCGGCACCCGATGGCGCCCGGGCCAGCCGAGCGGTTCATCGCTCAGATACAGCCCTCCCAAATCGACGGGCGCCGGACTCGGATTGAATACCTCAACAAAGTCATCCGGAAAAAGCGTCCTGCCGCTCGCGAGCCATTCATTAATTTTGAGGCCGCGTGTGTCGCCGGTCAGCCGCGCCACGTTCGCCGATCCCAAAGTCGGTAGCGTCAAGCCCCAGCTTCCGTCGTCCTTGCGGCCGATGGACAAATCCGGAAGCTGGGTTCCGAATGTGATCGAATCGACGAGGCCCGTCGCGACGTTGAAAAGTTGAAGGGTATCTCCCGCCTGGTCCAGGCCGAACCCCAAATGCATGCCCGAGCCGTTTGTCAGGTTGTCGGCGAATAAAACCAGGAATTGTCCGGCGCCCAACGTCACGGCCGGCAGCCGGTATTTGAACGGCTGGCCCGGATCGTCGGTCAGGCCCCAACCCGAAAGATTGACGGAACTTCCTCCCGCGTTGTGCAACTCGACGGCGTCCGGAAACCCGCCGTCATGCGCGAAGGCGGAATCGTTGCGCGCGAGAATTTCGTTGATACGCAGGCGCGAAGTCAGCGTGTCCACAGTCCAGGTGCGTGAAGCCGGTACGGTCTGCTGCACCCCGGCGTCGTTGCGTCCGACGACGTCCACGGTGTAAACGCCGTTCACCAAACTCGTGAGCGCGATCGGGACTGACACCGGCGTCTCCCCGCTCCAGGCGCCGTTATTGACGCGAAACTGGTAGGTCAGGATGCCCGGGCCCCCGATGTTCAGCGTCGCGCTGGTGGCCGCCGTGAATGTCGCTGGAACCCCTGAAATGGAAACCCCGGCGGACACGAGCGCTCCGGCATCCAGGCCATTCGCGCCCGCTTCGAGGGCCGGCGATCCGGGCCGCAAACGGAAGGCATCGCGAATGTTGGCAGCGGTGATCACCAGATTCGTGTCGGCGAACAACGGATCCGCAACGAGATTTCCGGCGCCCGGGAAGTTCGTGGGCAGGATCGAGCGCGTGATCGTCACGTTCATCGTCGCGTTCGTGTAATTCTCCAGCAACACGGGGGTCTGCCAGATGATGTTCCCATCGAGACGCGCTCCCGCGCCCGGAACCAGGCCCCGCGCCGGTTCATTGAAGTTCACCGCGGCGATCGTCATGCCGACAATGGTGTTGTTGACGAAGGTATAAAAATTCCCCTCCTTCACCAGCGCGGCATGGTCGCAGTCGTAAAAAAAATTCCTGACGATCGTGATCTCGGAGGTGTTTCCGCTGTCCTGCCCGCCCGAGATCGCGCTGGAAGTATCGCCCCCCGCGACCGTTTGGTGCGCGTGCAGGAATATGTTTCCCTCGATCAAACAGTCGGTCCCGTCCAGATCCAGTTCGTCATCGCTGGCGCCCGTGAAGACATTGTCCAGGATCTGCAGAATGGCGCCGGGCCGCTGGCCGCCGGTGAAGTCGATGATGTCGTTCAGGCCCGTGGTGGTTCCGAACAGGTTGCTTTGGATGATGCCGTAACCGGCCGCAGGCAGGCCGATCCCATGGATTAATTCGCGCCCGGCCAGGGATGGAAAATCGCAGGCGCGAACGATGAAGGAGCTGTTATCGAACGAGCAATATTCGACCGCGGTATTCGTGAACGCGAGGCCCTCAAACAGAACGATGGCGTTGTTGGCGCGCAACGACTGCGCCGCGGAACCGGTGAATTCGATGTCCGCATTTCGAATCCGGCTCTCCACGGTGGTCGCATTGAAATAAAGATTGGCCCAGGTGCCCGCTGCCCCGGGCAGGCGTGTGAATCGAATGCGCTGCGTCGCCGTTCCCTCCGCCAGCAACCGGCCCGTCCCTGTCACGGTGAGTCCTGCGCCCGCGGCAAAATAAACCGTCGTGCCGGGTTCGATGACAAGCGTGACGCCGCTCGGAATCGTGAGCGAGGCCGTGACATAATAGGGCCCCCCTGCCGCGGTCCACGTCGTGTCGGAGGAAACTGTCCCGGAGACATTTTGTGTTGAGAGATCGTTATACCAAATATCCACATACCCCCGCTCCGTCTCGACGCCGTCCGCATCAAACGACTGTACCAGCACGCGGTTAATGCCCGGGTTGAGCGCCACATTGGTCGCGCTCCAGGCGCCCTGCCATGCGGTCCAGGCGACGGGCTGTCCATTGACGCGAACGAGCCGCGTGCGAATGGCGTTTGCAGAACCGGTCAGGGAAACAAACGGGGTGGGTGCCGTGGGATACCCATTGATCACGCCGAGCGTATTGGTGATGCGCAAGCTCATCGGGATTTGCGCCAGGACACGGGCCGCGCGGTTCACGGCAAATGTTTTCATCGCCGCGATGACGCTGTCAGGAACGAAACCGCCCAGGAACTGATCCAGGATCGGATTCAACTGTGCCGGCGCAAAGGTGCCGGTCGCCAGCCGATTGAGCTCCTCGAAAAACACGGGCGCGAAATCGGGCCACTTCAGGAATTTCGCCACCGCCGGCTGATCAGTCACATCCGCCGCCACAAAGATCGATTCGTTGGTGTTTCCCGCCGTGTCCCCCTGCCCCAGGATGGTGTCGAAGTCGTGCCCCACCAGTTTGAAGCGGGTATCCACCAAGCCCCGATAGAGCGCGTAATCGTCGCCCTCGCCGCTGCCCAGCGAGGTTTCGCTGTATTCCATCAGCGCAAACACAGCGAAGTAAGTCATCCATTCCCGCACGTTCAACCGCTGGCTGACGGCCGCGGTGTAATTTGAATCGGGCGTGTTGTTGAGGACATCGGTCAACTGGATCAGATCGGTCCAGTCATTCTCGCTCGAGTTGGAGGTCTTGCTATACCCGCGTCCGGCATAAGTTGCGGGATTGGTGCCCTGATAACTGAGATCCGCGGCGTGATTGGGGGATGAGGCCCGATAGACATTGCCGTTGGGGTCCGTGGGAAAATGGATCCCGGCCCATTCATTATTGATCGGTTCCACCAAAACGTAGCTGCCAAACCCGGAGCCATCGCCGTTGCCGCCCAGGGGGAGGCCGCTCCGGGCGCGGTTGACGCCGTTCAAGCGTACCTGCACCGCCCGCGTATTGGCAGCGACGAGCCCCGATTTCTGGGCGATGACACTCCCCACCAGTTGGGCATGGATATATTGCGAATTCAGATTGAGCGCCGTGAGACCGTTCCATGGACGGTCGCTGGGAACATCCACCCGGTAATTTTTCGTCGGCCTTCCCCGGCTCCCTGCGCCGCGAACGCGAATCCCGCAATTATATCGAATCTTGGTTTCTGTGCCGTCGACCGTGATCAGGGTGGCATTCATTTGGGCGTCACTGTTGGCGCTGTTCGCATCGAGCGCCGCCCGCTCCGTTTCGGTCAGCACGAGGCGCACGATCGGCTGCGAGCCGGCGTAAACCGAGTCGTCCACCTGCAACAGCGCATTGGCGGATTGAAGGATCACGCCGTCCACTGCCGGCGCCGGCCAGGTGCGGGTGCTGATGCCGTCCGATGCCTGCACATAAAACTCGAGGATCGTTCCATTCGGACGCGCGGACAACACGGCTCCAAAAACGCCATCCCCGGCCAGGCCGTCCCCGTGCGCGCCGTCATCCAGCATCGGAGTGCTCGTGAAGCCCGGCGGCGTGGTAGTGCTCGCATTCCTGAAATAGAGCGTCGCCAAAAGCCCGTTGGTTTGTTCGTCCACAAGCCGGGCCGTGATGGTGATGGCATCGGTGGATTTTGGCACCGCGGGAAAGTGGAGGGTATCGAGGATGAGCGGCGCGATGTTGGCCTGGCGAACCGAGTTCGGAGCGCCAGGGGTGCCCCCCGAGGGATTGCTGGGCGCCCAATTCTGGCCGCTGTTATTGTCCACGGCCGGGTTGATCAATTCCACCGATCGCCCGCCGCCATCATGCAATGCGACCCATTCCCAGCCCGGCAGGTTCCGCAACGGATCGGGCAGGCGCGTTCGCACCGCCCAATCGCCGGAGTCGGCGTAGCGCACCAGGTTGACAGTGTCGCCCTGCGCGTTCTGGAGTTCGATCTGTTCCCCGGTATTGGACAACTGGCCAATCCAACCGCCTGCCACGTTGTTCACCAACGGATGTTGCACACGAAACGCGGCAACATCCGGCACCACCACAATGTAAGAGCCCGCGCCCAGGAGCGTGCCGTTGGGAAATGTAAAAGCGACGCCCCCGACGAAGCGCCAGCCTGAGAGGTCCACCGGGACACCGCCGCGATTGTAGAGTTCGATGAATTCATCGAGGGGATTTTCCGACTGCGGATGGTACATGATTTCGTTGATGACCACCTGCTGGCCACGGAGTGATGAGACCCCCAGGATGAGAACACACAACATCCGTGCGACAATTGTCTTCATAGTTTCAAAACGTGAAATGCGGAGCGCTAGATTGCCGGACCCAAAATGTCTTTCAAGCTCCTTGTGCGCGTTCTCAAGTATGAAATTCCTGCCTTCCGGAACTCCGCGGAGTGCGGCTGTCCCGGCGGGCAGCCAGCTCCGCGCACACCAGGGTTTTCGGATTTGTGAGAACGCCGTGCAGTCGTAGCGCCGACTGGCAGTCGGCTGTCTCGCCGGTTGTTAACCGGCAGGTGCCCGTCCGATGCCAGTTTTCCGACGGAGATCACAGGCCGTCTAACCTGAAGCGATTTTTCCCCTGCCGGTTGGAAACCGGCGACACAGCAGACTGGAAGTCCGTGCTACGATCGGAGAATGATCTCCTCGCGACTGAATTTGCGGGCGGCCTACTTTTGTGGGAAAGGAGGATCGGGGACGGACGCACTCCGGTCGCCTGCCCCGTAAAGATGCACCGAACCGCGCAGGAGAATTTGCATCCGGCACAATTTGCATCCGCCATTGACGGGAGGGAAACGCCCGTGTAGTCCTGCCTCGAAATTTTCGCGGCGCCCCTTGCCGCATCGGTATTCTTATCCCGCGGATATTATGAGCAAAACAAGAATGTCATTGCAGCCCAGCGAAGGACTCGTGTTCCAGGTCGCCGGCGGCATCTATGCGGCCTATCAATCCACCGGACGGGTGGTCGAGGGCAAAGAGGAGGAATGGATGCAGCGTTCCATGCGCGAAGCCATTCAACTCGCGCAAATGACCGAACTGGCGCTCGTCAGCGACACGGAACTCGATTAGCTCCCTCAAATTCCCTGCGGCTTGAGCGTCACGCGTCGCAGATCCATCACGGCCACACCCGGCTTCGTCCGGGGCTTCACAGTAAGGGTATGGCGGCCCGCCTTTTCCAAACGGACAACCCCAATTTCGCGCGCGACGAAGTTCTGAAAATGGCCCGTGTCCTCGACGGTAAAGTCCAGGCTTTGGCCGTCGACCGCGACTTCCACCACCGACCCGCCGCTGCCCTTCCCGCACCCTTGCAGCATTTCGACGGCGAATCGGCCCGGACGCGCGGTGGTGAAATCCCAACTCGCCCAGTCGTCTTGTTTTGTCCAGTAACCGATCGTGTTTTTGTGCGCCGCAGGCTCATAACGAAGGTTGGCTCCATGAATGTTGACCTCGTGCGCGTGCAAAACGACCGAGCCGTCCGCGGAGGGCGCGATCGGCACGAGTTCATATTCCACATTGGTGGTCATCATCTGGGCCCCGACCCGATGCCGCCAATCACCGAGCTTTTTCGCGAGCTCATTGGCGCGTTGCGGCTGGGCGCCGGCCATGTTGTTGGTTTCACCGGGATCGATCCGCAGATTGTAAAGTTCGAGATATCCGCTTTCGTACGACTCGATCAGCTTCAGGTTGCCTTCACGGATCGCCCCGCCCGGTTTTCCGCCCTGATTGGCGTAATGCGGGTAATGCCAGCAGAAGGGATCCCGATCGGCCATCGGAGATTGTTTCAGCAGCGGCAGAAAGCTGACGCCGTCGATCGTTGGATCACTCGGCAATTTGACCCCGGCGATGGTGAGTAATGTCGGGAAAAAATCGAGGCTGCTCACCGGCGTTTCCGACAGGATTCCCGCGGTCACATTCCCCGGCCAGCGCACGATCAGCGGGACCCGCAAACCGCCCTCGTAAAGGTAACCTTTCCCGGCGCGAAGCGGATGGTTGGACGTGGAAGGCGTGGCCGGCCCCTCGCGCACCGCCAGGCCCCCATTGTCGGAGGTGAAGATAACCAGCGTGTTGGTTGCCAGATGAAGTTCATCGAGCTTCCGCAGTATTCGTCCGACGCCGTCGTCCAGGCTTTCGATCATCGCGGCGTAGACGGCGTTCGTGTGGTGGGCGCCCGGTTTCGCAGCGGCGCGGTATTTCGCGATGAGATTGCTCTTCGCAGTGAGGGGCGTGTGCGGCGCGTAATGGGCGAGGTAAAGAAAGAATGGATTTCCCTGGTTCGCCCCGATGAATTTTTCGGCCTCGGCCGTGAGACGGTCCGTGAGATATTCGCCGGCAGGGGCGTCTTCAAGGCCGGGCATCGCCCCGTTGGCGCGGCGGAAAGGGGCGAAGTAACTGACCGGCGTGCCCGCCTGATCGCCGGCGATGTTTACGTGAAACCCATGATCCTGGGGGAGCGAACCCGCGCCTCCCAAATGCCATTTGCCGATGTGCGCGCTGACATAGCCGGCGGCCGCCAAGGCCCTGGGCAAGGTGAGGATGCCCGCCGGAAGGCTGATGGCGATGGCCGGACGTTTCATTTTTTGGTCCGTCCGATCGGGGCGGCCCGGAAGCCAGTCGGTCAGATGCAGCCGCGCAGGATGTTGTCCGGTCAGGATGCTGGCCCGCGTCGGCGAGCAGATCGGGCTGGCAGCGTAAGCTTGAGTGAAACGCATTCCCTCGCGCGCCAATCGATCGATGTTGGGCGTCCGGTAAAAATCACTCCCCTGGCAACCCAGATCCGCCCACCCGAGATCATCCATGAGAATGAACACAATGTTCGGCGGACGCGTCCCGGCGAACGTGGTGGATGAACCAACAAGGACGAGCAGCAGGAGCAGGAGCTTGGGAACGCGAATAGTCATGCGGCTTTGGCGGCGAATTCTGTAGGAGTTGTTCCCGGATGCGAGCCTGAAATCCGCTCAGGCGCTTCACGGAAAATTCCCACACAACCCCGGGAAACTGTTCCGGCAAAGTTCACGATCCTCTCGGCACGTAGCGCAGGCGTCTTCGCCCAATGCCACTAGGATTTGGTAGGGCTTTTTTTGCCCTTTTTTTGAACTGCCGGGCCGGTTTGGGCCGGATGATTGGCGCGGTATTCACGGAGCAGAGCGGGC
>JBEEGQ010000293.1:0-14986 GCA_041166945.1 Verrucomicrobiota bacterium | reverse complement strand
CCCAACGACCGTCAAAGCCGTACAAAAGCGATTCATTTTGACCATCACCACCGCCGCGATGGCCCCATGCCACGACCGTCTCTTCGCGATCAGGCCAGGGATTCAACACCCAGGCTTCCACGCTCATCGTCGGATTGGCGCCGGTCAAACCGGCCGGGGCGCTCTTGGGCCCGCCGCCCAGAGTGGTGACATGTTGAAGGAAATCGCCGCCGTCAAATTGGATGCCCTTGGTGCCGTTGCCGTAAACAGGCGCGATAACCGGCGTGGCGTTGGCGCCGCCGCGCGCCTCGAAAAACCCGCCCGATGTCCCGGCATTGGCGATCGAGGTCAATGGACCGGTCGGCAACGACGTCGCATTGATGTTCACCAGCAGGGCTCCTGCGGTCTGAACCTGCGCCTGCGCCGAACTGACGAGGCCGGCCGCGGCCAGCGCGGCAGTCAGGGCCGGCAGCGCGTGGGCGGGGGAAAAAGGGCTGCGAAGTTTTTTCATAGGCATTACGACTGATGCTACTTTTTTGATGCCCGTTGACAGCTGGTGGCCGCTTGCAGGCGTTGCGCACAGGGCACGACTCAGCCATTCGCTAGCCATGCTGTCAGGGGTCAGATTCCTTGTTTGATATCAGAGACAGCCGCGGAAAGCTACTTCTTTTTTCCGCATCCACCGATAATTCGCATCCTCCGCAGCCCTCAAATGGACTCGGATGAGGCCTCTCCTTTCACGGGAAAATTGGACGAAAAATGATCTACGGCGCTGCCGCGGATTTCTTTTTCCAATGCGCAATTGCAAATTGAACCAGGACGCGCCATTGCCTTCCTCCAAAGCCATTCTATGCTTTTTCCCGCAGTTGGCTTCTCCTTTTCTTACTAACTCACTCACCGGCTCAAGATCACAAAGTGGACGGCGCGCCGATGAGTGCGGCGATGCGCGCGAGCAATCGGCCCGCCGCGCCGCCGTCCAGCACGCGGTGGTCGAAACTCAGTGTGATGTTGGCTTCCGTGACCGGCAGGAACTGGGCCTTCGCCGCATCCCAGCTGGGCACGACCCGCCCGGCGCCCATCCCGAGAACCAGAGTCTGTTCCGGCAAAGGAATGGGAGTGGCCCACGTCAAACCGAATGTGCCGAAGTTGGTGACCGTGGCTATCGATCCACCCGTGGCGTCCGGTGGAAGCCGCCGCTGCCGTGCCAGCTCGACCAGTTTGTTGTAAGGCTCGACGAGATCTTTGAGGGAACGCTTATCCACCCCGCGCAGGACAGGCACCAGGACGCCGTCTTCGGCTTCCACAGCGAATCCGACATCGATCGCATTGGGATGAACAATGTGATTGCCGACGAGGCGTCCGGCGGGAGCGCTGTTTTCCGCCAGCGCGATGGCGAGGGCGCGCAATGCGTACAGGGCGGGGCCCGGTTTGGTGGCGCTCGCTTTGCGATGCGAAAGCATGGCATCGAGCGGGACCGGCAGGGCAACCGTGGCCAGGGGTCGCGTCCAGCTCCGGCGCATCGCGTCGGCAACGGCCACGCGCATGGACGAGGCGGGGGTCAGTTTGTTTCGCTCGAGATGCGCGATGAAATTCTCGAAGTCCTGAATCGTCACGCGTCCGGCGGCGCCGCTGCCCGCGATGCCCGCCAGGTCGCCAGCATGCAAACCGAGTTCGCTCATGCGGGCTTTCATGCGTGGCGACATATAGCTCGCGCCCGTCGCGTTGACGGGAACCGGAAGTCCGCGGACGGTGGGCTCCACTCCCTGGCGGGCGGCGCCATTATCCTGCTGGAGGGAACTCGCAGGCCCGGCGCCGGAGGACGCCACCGGTGTCTGCGGAGCGGGCTCGTCGAGTCCCAGGCGCTCGATCTCCGCCGCGCTGGCCTCGATGTAGCCCAGCACCGAGCCGACGGAATAACTTTCGTTCAGCTGCACCAAAAATTTTGAAATCTTTCCACGACACGGCGCCGTGACGTTCATCGTCGCCTTGTTGGTCTCGACTTCGAGGACATCCTGATCGGCTTCGACCGTGGCGCCGGGTTGAAGGAGAAGGCTGATGATCGCGGCCTCGGCGATGGATTCGCCGAGTTGGGGCATGATGATGGGAATTTGTGGCATTGGCTCAGAGATCCAGCAATTTTCTCGCGGACGCAAGGATGGTCTGCGCCGTGGGACGATGCGTTTTCCACAACTCCGGATGATACGGCACAGGCGTATCCTTGGCGTTGAGCCGGACGGGAGGGGCATCGAGCAGTCCGAAGGCTTCCGAGGCGACGCGCGCGATGACCTCGGCGGTCACTCCACCCCATGGCCAGGCCTCGCCCACGCACAGCAGCCGCCCGGTGCGGGCGACACTGGCGATGACGGTGTCCGTATCGAGCGGTTTGATGGTCCGGAGATCGACGACCTCAACCTCGATGCCTTCCATCGCCAATTCGCTGGCCACGGCGAGCGCCTCATGCAACATGGCGCTGTACGTCACGATGGTCATGTCACGCCCTTCGCGGGCGATTCGCGCCTTGCCGGTCGGCAGCGCTTCGGTCGGAAGTTTTGGAGCCTTGAGATGGTAATAGAGAAACTTGTGTTCGCAAAAAATGACCGGATCGTCGATGGCCACGGCTTCCAGGAGCATCGAGTAAGCGTCCTCGACGGTTGCAGGCGTCATGACGACGAGTCCCGGATAATGCGCATAAATGGCCTCCAGGCTCTGGCTGTGAAACGGCCCGCCACCCTCCGTGCCGCCGCACGGCAACCGAATCGTCACGGGGCACGGTATTTTGGTGCGCCAAAACATCGTGGCGGCGTGGTTCACAATCTGGTTGAAGCCGGTCGTGGAAAAATCCGCGAACTGCATCTCGATGATGGGCCGCATCCCTTCCAGCGTGGCTCCAATCGCCGCGCCCACCATCGCATCCTCGCTGATGGGGGCGTCGATGACGCGGCCGGGAAATTCCTGGAAAAGATTCTTGGTGGCCTTGAACGCGCCGCCGAAGCTGCCGACATCCTGTCCATAAATAAAAACACGCGAGTCTTCGGCGAGCGCCCGGGCCTGGGCTTCGCGAATCGCTTCCAAATAGGTGATGCTCATGCGGGGCGGATAGGGGATGGGCGTTCCACCCCGCTCAGGCTCCGGCCTGGCCCTCGTGAAGGTGCTTGGCAGAGAGCGCATACCAATCTTCCTTGAACGGATCGGGGGCCGGTTCGCGTTGGACCCTCGCGACAGCCTCGTCGACCTTTTGGACGGCATCGAGCCGCCACGTTTCGAGCACGGAGGCGCCGGCCCAGTTTTGTCGCAGGAGATGTTCCTCCGCGACCTTCATGCAATCGCGGCCCAGGGCGGATTGTTTAAATTTCGGATCCACGTAATGCGCATCATCGTGTTCGCCGTGGCCACACAGCCGGAGAAGGCTGGCCACGACCAGCTGCGGTCCCTGTCCGGCGCGCGCCCGGCTCACGGCATCCTTCAGCACGCGAAGGCACGCAACGAGGTCGGTGCCATCCACGGAATGGCCCTCCACGCCGTAGCCTTGCGCCTTGTCCACGAGCGAGGCGCAGGCGAACTGACGGGAGCTGGGGGTGGAATAGGCATATTGATTGTCGGCCACCACCAGCACGAGCGGCAGCTTTTCGATCGCCGCCTGGTTGAGCGCTTCATGAAACGAGCCGGTGGAGGTGGCGCCATCTCCAATGCAGGCCGCGCCCACGGTCTCTTTCACCCCTTGGAAACGCCGCGCCAGCAATGTGCCGTTTACGACTGAAATCATGGCTCCCAAATGGCTGATCATCGCGAGCAACCCCTCTTTTGGCCGTCCTCGATGCACATTCCCGTCCCGGCCCCGCATCGGTCCGAGCGAGGAACCGAAATAGGTGCGGACGGAATCCAAAATGGTTTCTCCAAACGCGAGCCGTCCTGCGGCGTCGCGGATCAGCGGTGCGAAAACATCCCCTTTGCGGAGCGAGACCCCCACCGAAACGCTCAAGGCCTCCTGGCCGCGGCCGAGAAACACACCCCCGAATATTTTGCCGCCGCGATAGAGACTGGCCAGCTTGTCATCCAGCACTCGTGCGAGAACCATCCAGCGATAGGCTGAGATGAAATCGTCGCGCAGTGTGGTAGGGACCGGAGTCGAGTCACGACCGATGACCGATTCAACCATGCGCCTGAGGTTATGACTGTTCGCACGCCTCCGCGCAAATCTTTCTTTGCCGCCGAACGCCGCTGGCGCCCCCGCCAAACCGTTTGCTCGCGCCGCCGTTTCCATTATCATCGCCATTGTGACGCTGCCGCCTGACTATCATATGCACACGCGCCTGTGCCATCACGCGGAGGGCGACGCTGTGGACCTGGCCGCGGAGGCGGTGCGGCTCGGTTTCACCGAAATTGGATTCTCCGAACATAATCCCATGCCGCGTGACGATTGGGATGACTGGCATCTTCTCCAGGCCGACCTGGATGCCTACGTCGAGCAGGTCACACGAGCCCGGCGCGAGTTTCCGCAGCTCGCGATCAAGCTGGCGCTCGAAGTCGATTTTATTCCCGGCCACGAGGAATGGATCCGACACCTCGCCGCGCGGCATCCATGGGATTATTTGATCGGCGCCGTTCACTACGTGTCCGAGTCCTGGGCGCTCGACAATCCGCATCTGGTGGCGGAATGGAAATCGCGCGATCCGTTTGAAGTCTGGACCGCCTACTTCGATCGGCTCACAATGGCGGCCGGCTCGGGCTTGTTCGATATTATCGCACACGCCGATCTTTGCAAAAAATTCCGTTTTTATCCGAAGGAAGATTGCACCCCGCTCTACAAGCGGTTTTTGGAAACCGTTCGCCGGCAGGGCCTGGCTCTCGAACTCAACACGGCAGGGCTGCGCAAGGATTGCCGCGAAATCTACCCATCTCCGGCGCTCATGCGGATCGCCGCGGACCTGGCGGTGCCCATCACGTTCGGCTCAGACGCCCATGCGCCCGTCGAGGTCGGTTTCCATTTCGCCGACGCCATCGCCCTGGCGCGGGATCACGGTTACACCCACTCCTGTCGCTTCAATAAAAGAGAGCGCGCGATGGCGCCCTTTTGATCTACTGGACAAAGAGGATGCGGTAAAAGCGATGGAGATTCGCGCCCAGCGTCGAGTCGGTCGCGGTCGCCGTGCCGCCTGCCGCGGTGACGTCGCCGGGGAGTTCCGTCCAGGCGGAATCGTCGAGGTCATTTTTAAATTGTACACGGTAGATGCGCCCCGCCTCCGCGCTCCACGTCAACATCACTGAACCGGGCCCGCTGAAGTCCACATCGAG
Source organism: Verrucomicrobiota bacterium (assembly GCA_041166945.1). GTDB lineage: Bacteria > Verrucomicrobiota > Verrucomicrobiia > Limisphaerales > JADJPG01 > DASTLJ01. The sequence goes on along the minus strand of JBEEGQ010000293.1, from coordinate 9,715 downwards.
GATATGGATGGCCGGGGGCACAATCGGCTGGATGAAATTGGGCCCGCGGGGAGTCGGCGTGGGCATGAAATAAAGCGCCCCCGCGCCGTCGGGCCAGCGACCCTGGCTCACGTTGTTGGTTTGCGTCCCGAATGTCACGAGGTCGATCAGCCGCCCGCTCGGATCGCGCAGGGCGATGGTTTCACCCTCCTGGCTGAGCTTGAAATTGACGTGCAGGTCGCCGCCGGGCTGTGTCTGCCCGCTCTGTTCATCCGCCCATACCAAAAGAAAACCGCGCGCCGGCACACCGACCCCCGCCGGCACGCTGAATTTCGTCGGATCCATCAGGTCGTCGCTCAGATAAAAACCGGCGAGATCCAAGGCGTTGGTGGAGGGATTAAAAATCTCGAACCAGTCATCGAAATTAAAGTCAGCGGGATCGTGGAGCACCGCGGTGTTGGCGGCCATCCATTCGTTGATGAACAACGTGACGGGCAGCGCCGAGGGATCGTTCGTGCCTCCCGGTGTGGCGAAATCAAATTTCTGCCGATACGACAGCTGACCGGCCGGCCACGACCCCATCGAGCGGTTGGTTCCAACCCCGGAATAATTGAGGTAATCAACAATTTGGCCCCCCCGCGACAGGACAACGCTCCCGCTGGCGGGGTCCATCCGAAAACTGGCGTGCAAGTTTGTCCCTGACGATTCGCCGGGCTCCGCGTCAGCCCAGACGAGTCGATATTCGCCGGGCGCCAAAACGGTTCCCGGTGGGAACGGCCATTGGGCCAGGTTCGAAAACGAGTTTCCGAGCGCAAAACCATCGAGCGAAAGGTTCGTCGTTCCCGAGTTGTAAAGTTCGATCCACGGATCGAAGTCGCCAAAGTTATCCGCGATGGTGCTCGTGTTGATGGGCTGCACTTCGCTCAACCAGAGGGGCGGGAATGGCAGGAGCGTGGCGGCCACCGAATTGGGGGCCGCCGGCGTGAAGCGGATCGTGCGCGCGTCCAGCGCCAGCCGAAATGCCGAGGTCAGGCGGCTCTGCACCATCAACGTGTTGGTCCCCGGCAGAAACCAGAAGCTCAAGGTATTCGTCCCTAGAGTGACTCCGCTGGGAATCACGTTGGTCAGCATTTGATAAAAATGTGTCAACCCCGGCGCGCCTGTCGCAAAAACCAGGTGCAGGCTGTGGCTGCCGGAATGGGCGACATCGGTCACCACGGTGGAATTGGAGGCCAGCGAAGTAACGTTCCAAAAGTTGAGTCCCTGCTCAAACCCGCCATTGGCGACCAGGTTCGTTCCGACCTCGGGGACGCCGCCAAAAACGAAGGTGACGTCATCCAGATAGACATCGCTCGCCACGTTGGTGAGAAAAAATGCGAGTTGATTGATGGAACCGCTGCCGGGGTTGGCCGAGAGCGTCACGTAGCGCCATCCCGAACCGTCGCTCCAGTTCGCCACGCGATTGTTATCCTGTTCGGCATCGATCAATTGCAGCGAGGCTCCTCCTCCGTCGGCAAGCACCGGCCACGGCGGCGCATCATCGTAAGTAACGCGGTCGACCAGGACATCCTCCGCGGCCGTCGCCCCCGGCTTGACGAGACTCAACGTCTCCCCTCCGTCGTCCAGCTGGCCGCTATATTCGCACAGTGCCGGAACGCCCCAGCCGTATGCGTCACCGAAGGCCGCGCGGTTTTTACAAACAACGAGATAGGCCCGGTTCAGAAGTGTTGTGCCTGGTGGGAAAATGAAATCGACGCCGTTCAGCCTCCATCCCGAAAGATCAAACGAGGTGTTGGTCGAACGATTGAACAATTCGATGTAACCCGACTCAGGAAAAATTGGGTTGTACATGATCTCGTTGATGACCACCGCGCCGATCGGCGATTCATCCGCGCCCGTGAACGTGACGGCGACCGAGTTGGACGCGCCCGCGACGTTCCTCCCGAAGCGATCCTGGCCGACCACGCTCAATGTGTTGGCGCCCACTGCGACCGGGATCACCACGCGCCAGGCAGTGGCGCTGATCCACACGGGGGTCACGGCGACCCCGTTGATGTAGAGAGTGCGAACGGTCACCGGCGCTGTGCCGGAGAGAGTCACCAGGTTGCGATTGGTGCTGGCGGGCGCCGTCACGCTGAAATTCGCGGCCACGGTGCTCAACTGGGTTTGAAGGAAGGAGCGGCGCTGCGCGATCCAACTTTTGATGGCGGCTGGGCTGGCGAGGGCCAGTCCGCTGTTTTGGAAGGCCGCAAATTTCGCGTCGAGCAACGCATCCACTGGGGTTCCGGCGCCGGTGTTGAAAAAGGAATTCACGCCCTCCGCCAGTGCGCCCCAATAGAGACGTGTCCAGCCGGGCACGGCATAAATCCGATTCATCTGGGTGTCGTTCAATACCGGAAACAGCGGGTCATTCACCGGATCGTTGAACACCCCCAAGCCGACATCGAAATCCCAGCACATCAACTTCCACGTGTCCTGCTCGGGTTTGTAAAGGAATGTATTCTTTGCATTCGGGTTTCCAAACGCGTCCCAAAACGACGCCAAATCGTTCATCGCAAACGTCCGCATCCAGTGATCCATGTCCACCAGGCATTCGATCGCCCCTACAAATGTGTTCGTCGGCGCATTGGCGGCATCCACGAGGTTGAAGATGTCCGAATAATCATTGGCCGTGCCATGCACCGACCGGGGCTTCCATGTCCAGCGATAGCGCGCCGTTTTCTTCACACCGCCTGTTGTGGTGTAGAGCTCGAGCGCATTCAAATCGATGCAGCCTGTTTCGCGATCCCCGTTGTCCGAGAATTCATCCCAGCAATCCGGTTTCATCAGCGTCCCGTTGCTGTCGTCCGGAAACCATTCCTCCACCGTTGGCCCCCCAGGCTGCTGAACGTCATCGTAGATCGTCCCACGCCGCTGGCCGTTGACAAACATCACCACATACCGGCGATACATGTTCGGAAGGCCATATTGTTCGAGAAACCAGAACATCAACTGCTCCCGCTGATCCGTGTCGTCGCGTATCGGCCAGTCCATCACCGTATGGAGCTCGCCCAGAAATCGTTCCTCAGCCGGAAACACAATGTCGTAACCGCACAATGCCCCCACCGGTGAGGTGTAGGTCGGGGAGGTATAAGGGCTGCCGCTGTAATGCGTTCCCACGTTGTACACCACGCGGTTTGTGCCATAAACAAAGGTGCCGTCCAGGTTTTCGTTGCTGACTTTTTCGCGCGCCACCCAGGTGTTGATTGTCGCCGCCGTGAGCCATAAACGATAAGTTCCAAACGCGCCGGCCGGCGGCGTTTCACCCACGCGCACGAGACATTCGCGCGCGGGAGCGTCCGCTGGAAATTGCGTTGTCGCCGCAACCGCGAAACCGTCCCTCGCTTCGATGCGAAAGGCGACGAGCTTGTCCGCGGCCTGCCCCGGGATCGCCGCCGTGAATATTCCATCCCCCGCCACCGCATCGCACCCAATCCCGTCATCCAGCATTGGAATCGAGGAGAGATTGGTTCCGGGATCAATTCGGTATTTGAGCAGCACGCTCTGGAGGCCATCGGGATCCTGCACCCGGGCGGTGACACGGATCCCCTGCCCCGCCAGCGGAAGCACGGGCCGATGCGCCACATTGTCGATAGACGGACCGGCATTGGCACGGGCCTGGGAATTGGGGGCGCCCGGCGTGCCGGGGTTGGATGGCACGTTCAGACGGCCAAATGCCTCGATCCAGTTGCCTTTCAGGCGCAACAATATTTCCGGGTGTCCGCGCAACCATCGCACCTTGGCGCGGAGCGTCGCCGTCGTGCCACTGACGACCGCCGAGCTGAGCACGGTGTAAGCGCGGCCGGCAGCATTGTCACCGCGGTCACTCGCCCGGAGATGCAGGGAATGCGCGCTGTTATAACCGCTGTTCTCCAGGCCTGACTTGCTGTGCGTCCCGCCAAATCCCCAGCCTGTCGTTCCAGTCTCAAAACCCGAATTCGTCACCCGGTTGACATTGGCGACGAGCACTTCGACGTCGTCCACCAGCGCTTCGCCCGCTCCCAGCAACAGCACTTGGAGGCGATCCGCTGTTCCGGAACCCAAATCCAGCACGCCGGTAAATTCCACGACGGTCCAGCCGGCTTTGCCCGTTTCATCGCTATCCCCCCAGTTGGACGCCTGTCCATTGTCGCTATGTGCGTCGATCAATTCCAGGCTGCTGCCCCCGCCATCTGTCCAGCGGCCCCACCGCCCGCCGTCGCCATAAGTCACTTCATCCATCACCGCATAAAAACGATTTGTCGTGACGAACGCCCCGTTGGTCATGACCAAATAATCCGGCATCGACAGCGCAAGGCGTTCGCCCCCTTTCGAAAGGTTTCCAGAAAAGTTGCCGAGAAGGTTCGCCGCGTTCAGCCCCGTGTAGTTGGTCATCAACCGCGACGCATTTTTTGCAACGACACAATATCCGCCCGCCGGGATCGTCCAGCCGGCCGGAAAGGTGAAGTTGATGCCGGACGTGAAACGCCATCCGCCAATGTTCGCTGTCGCCGCGCCCCGATTGTGCAACTCGACAAACTGGTCGTCGGGATCGCCCGCGATCGAGGAGAACAGGATCTCGTTGATGACCACCGGGCGAATCAACAGGGGCGCATTCGTCGTGCCCGGCGTGCGCGCCGACAACTCGTGGAATGTCGGAGAACCATCCGGATACCTCCCAAATGCCACGCCGTTCGCCTGGCCATCAAACCGCAGCACATCCACAACGCGAGTCCGGTTGGAATTCACGAAATAAAGCGTCTCTCCCGAGGCATCAAGGCTGAATCCGAGCGCGCTTTCATTGAATGAAACAAAGCCGCGCGGGCCCACCACCGTGCCGTCCGGGATGCGGAACTTGTTCGTCGTCGGATCGTCGCTCAACACGCACCCTGAAAGATCCACCGGCACGCCGCTGTGGTTATATAATTCGATGAAATCAACGATCGGCAGGTCGGTGTGGGCCAGGATTTCGTTGATGACAACATTTTCAAGATCGCCGGACGGAACGGGATCCGGCGCTCCCGGGGAGCCGCCCCGGACAGCGCTCGATGCCCAGCCGCGCGGATCGTTTTCTCCATAGCTGGCGCGCGCCAGCACGAGCGAATGGCCCGCTCCATCCGCTGCCACCGGCCATGGCGGCTGATCGGAATAATGGACCTCCAGCACAATGGCCCCGGATCGTTTGCGGAGACGCAGCGTGCCGCCATTGTTGCCAAGATTGTTGGTGAGTCCCCCGAGCACCCCACTGATCCCATACGCGGCCTGAAGATCCGCAGGAGCCGGCGCGACGACGAGGTAGCCGCCGGCGGCCACGATGGTGTTGCTCGGAAAAGTAAAATCGTAATCTCCCGTAATCCGCCAGCCGCTGATGTCCTCGAAAAATGGGTTGGAATTATAGAGTTCAATGAATTCGAGATTTTTTCCATCCACCCGATTCGTGGGGTGATACATGATCTCCGTGAACGCCATGCCGGTGCGGCGGCTCGAGGGTCCCGGAGTTTCGTAGGACAATTGGGCCGGGCTGGGATTCAGAACCGTGCCGCCCACGGCGAGCGTGGCAGGCACAGTGAAGGCCGATCCGAACGCATTCGTGACCACGAGCTGGTAACTTCCAGCGTCGCCCGGCGCTGCGCACGGCAACGTGAAAGCGGGATTCGTCGCGCCCGTGATGGGTTGGCCATTGTGAAGCCACTGGAATCGAAATGGCTGGCTCCCATAATATTGAGCACTGAAAAAAACGCTGTCGCCGTAATTCACCGACTGGCTGGCTGGCGAGGTTACGATGGACGGCGGCGTTCCAGGAGGCGCAAGGAGATCCGCCGTGCCGCTCAATTCCGCTCGAAACGCCGTCGGATTCGCTGTCGTGCTCGCATTGTTGACCACAAAATCGAGCGTGTTCGTGCCGCCCAGGAAGCTGGCACTGATGCTGAAGGGCGCCGAAAATGCCGCAAAATTTCCGTCGTAGGTAATGCCGGTGCTCACCCCGTTCAGCCGAATGTCCACGCCGCCGTTGTCCGACGTCCAGCGTCCTGTAATGACCGCGGTGGCTGGATCCAGGCCGGTCATGTCAAAACTGATACGGTAGATATAATCGCCGGGCGCGCTCCCCACACTCTGATCGGCTTTTGGCGCGATCCACTTGGATTGCGGACTCGTTGCCAGCCATGGTCCGCTGACGATCGGGAAAACCGTGTCCAGCGCGACGAAAGCCGAAGGGCCCGGCGAGGCGGCATCGGCACTCTGGATCAGCCGATAATGAAGATCGGTGGCGCTGTTGGGCAAAATAGCGCCGGCGTTATCGACGCCCGTGTTGAACAACCCGGGAATCACAGCCGCCCCGGCGCGCGCCGCAAAGCACAGGATTGCCGAAAAGGCGCCAACCCGGCGCGCGAATGAATGATGGCCCCAAAGACGTGTATTCATGGCGGTTGGAACTGAGGGAGAACGTGCCGAGCATACAGAAATGGAAGCCCGCGAACAGCTTTTTGTCGCCAGCCGCCGGGGCTTTCGCTGGCAACATCGCCAACCCCGTCGCGCCAGATGTCGCGGCGCGATGCGAGGATCGAAGGTTCACTTTTTGCGTTTGACCCGCTGGACGCGCGGCAGGTAGGGTGCGCCCCCTTGATCAACGACTGATTTTCTATGTTCGGAACGATTCGCAAACATCAAGCCTGGCTTTGGGCAATCCTCATCGCGCTGATGAGCGTCAGTCTTATCTTTTTCTTCTCGTCCGATGCCCGCATGGGGCGTCAGCAGCAGGCCGCCGAGGGCTACGGCTCGATGAACAACAAGCCCATCCCGCCCCAGGTGTCGATCGATGCCCAAAAGGAAGTGAAGATCGCCCATTTCCTGCGCAGCGGCAATTGGCCCGGAAACGACGAGCAAACCGTTCGCTCGATTGAAAACGAAACCATCTCGAGGGTGTTTCTCATCCAGAAGCTCAAGGATTTGGACATCCATCCCGGCGACAAGGCCGTGGCCGCGATGTTTCATGAACAGATCAAGGACACCCCGCTCGCGGAACTCGAGCAGCGCTTCCTCGCGCCCCAAAACCTGACCGCCATCGATTACGAACGCTACGTCCGCCACGAAGTCGGCATCCGTCAACTCGTCGCGACTGCGTCCGTGGGCGCAAAATTGATCACGCCGGCCGAGGCCGAAGCCCTTTACCGCAAGGAATACCAGGAGTTCGAGGTGCAATTGGCGCTGTTCTGGGCCAGCAATTACCTCGACAAGGTCGTCATCACCAACGGCGCCACCGGCGCCTTCTATACCAACCGGCTTTTTCTCTATCGCATTCCCGAACGGATGATCCTCAGTTACGTCGAGTTTCCCTCCACTAATTATTTCGCGGATGCGGAAAAGCAGATGGCGACGCGCACCAACCTCGAGGCCATCATCAATGATCAATATTTTCAGCGCGACACCAACAGGCCCGATTGGAAGGATGAAAAAGGCAATCTGCTGTCGGAGGCGGACGCGAAGAAAAAGATCCGGGAATCCATCCGCGACCAGTTCGCCGGCCTCTCCGCCCGGCGCGCCGCCGCTGAGTTCGGCAACGCTTTGATGGAACCCAAGTCCGTGTCCGGCCTCGACCCGGATCCCAACAAGCTCGCCAATCTCGAAAAACTCGCTGCGGCGAAAGCCGTGCCCGTTCACACCACCAAACCCTTCGACGCCACCAGCGGGCTCGATGAATTCGAGACCCCCACCAACACCGCCTCCTCGACCGCGATCGCCGACGATGCCTTGCGCGGGATCATTCGCAAGGCCGCCCTGGAGCTGAAAGAGACCAACCCGATTCGATTCAATCCGATCCCGGGGCCGCACGGCGTTTACATCATCGCCCGCAAAGCCACCATTCCTTCGGAAACGCCGCCGCTCGAAAAAGTCTCCGACAAGGTCACCACCGATTACAAAAATTTCATGGCGCAGGATCTCGCCCGCAAGGCGGGCTCGGCTTTCGGCACGAACGTGACCAACGGAATCGCGATGGGAAAAACATTCGCTGACATCTGCAAGATCGAAGGGGTCAAACCTGTCGACGTCCCGCGTTTTTCGGATATCACTCAATCCCTGACGAACTTCGATTCCCGGATCAACGTCTCGCTGTTGCAGCGCATCATTCGTGAAATGCAGATCGAAGTGGGCAAGGCGAGCGGTTTTATTCCCTTCTCACAGGAGGGTGGCCTCGTTCTTTATCTGAAGGACAAACCCAAGTTTGATGATGCGAAAGTTCAGGCCGCATTGCCCGAATTCATCGGCCAGTTGCGCATTTACCGGCAGAACGAGTCGTTCAACCAATGGTTTCGCAAACAGGCCGAACAGGCCAAACTCGCATTGCCAAAACGCGAAACACCCCCTCCGAAGTAATTCCCAATTGACGCCCGGCCGGCGCGCGGTATTTATGCCGCATCAAGTTGGATAACGGATTAGGCCTTCGAGTTTCTCAGGCGCTGGGCAGGGTAGGCTGCGGGTGTTACCGGGCGTAATACACCCACAATGTCTTCGGGAATCTCTCAGCCGCCAGGCGTTCGATGATCCGGAAGCGCCTTCCCTGACACCTGCGCTGCCAGTTCGGAAAGATCGCGGACAAACCAATTCACGTCCTCTTCCGTGGTGTCCCAGGCACACATCAGGCGACAGCCCCCGACGCCGATGAACGTGTAAAACTTCCAACCGCGCTCCCTCAATCCGTCGATGACGGGACGCGGCAGCTCGGCAAACACCGCGTTGGCCTGCCGCGGAAAAAGGATTTTTACGCCGGGGATGGGCAGCAATTTCTCATGGAGCGCCGCGGCCATGCCGTTGGCATGAGCGGCATGTTTCAACCACGCCCCGTCCCGGAGCATCCCGACCCAGGGCGCCGAGATGAACCGCATCTTGCTGGCGAGCTGGCCGCCCTGCTTGCAGCGATAATCAAATTCGCGCGCCAGTTCGCGATCGAAAAAAACCACCGCTTCACCGACATGAATGCCATTTTTGGTGCCGCCAAAACAGAGCACATCGACCCCGGCCTGCCAGGTGAGCTCCTTCGGCGCGCAGCCGAGCGCTGCCACGGCATTGGCGAAGCGCGCCCCGTCCATGTGAATCCGGAGACCGTGCGATTTGGCTTTTGCCCAGATGGCCTTGAGCTCGTCAGGTGAATAGACGGTGCCCAATTCCGTGCATTGTGTGAGGCTGACAGCCCGCGGTTTTGGATAATGAATATCCGTCCGTTTTTTCACCAGGCGCTCGATGCCCTCCGGATCGATCTTGCCGTTCGCACCAGGCACGAGGAGCATTTTGGTGCCATTCGAAAAAAACTCGGGCGCGCCGCATTCGTCGGCCTCGACATGCGCCGTTTCGTGGCAGAGGACGCTGTGATAACTCTGGCATATGGAAGCCAGGGCGAGGGAGTTGGCGGCGGTGCCATTGAAGACGAAGAAAACTTCGCAATGCGTTTCGAAGACGCCCCGGATCAGGTCCGTCGCCCGTTGCGTCCAGGAATCGTCCCCGTACCCGGGTGCATGACCCGCATTGGCCTCGGCGAGCGCCGCCCACGCTTCCGGACAAATGCCGGCATAATTGTCACTGGCAAAATGGCGCATCCCAAGGGGTCAGTCCCGAATGGCGCTTAGATAAGGCCTAAAACTTTCTTGCCGAGCTTCTTGCGACGAGGTGGGTGAGGCAGGGTTCCGAAAAGAATGCAGCGCGAGAGCCGCTGCATTTCTTTGAT
>JBEEGQ010000292.1:0-12422 GCA_041166945.1 Verrucomicrobiota bacterium | reverse complement strand
TTGTGTCCCAGGGCGGTGTAGAAAACCTTTCCGGTGCCGAATTGTTTGCACCAGGAAATGGGATGATGGCCTGGCGCCTTGGTGTTGGGATGTTTGTCGAGAACCAGCAGTTCGTGGACCTTTGTTTTGTCGTAACTTTTGATGATGTAAATTTCCTCCTTCTTGTCCTGAAGATTCCAGCTTTTGTCCAGGTGGCGTGTGGCGGGATGTGCGGGATCCTGCACAAGGCACTCGACCTTCTCCTGGGCGCCGTGAGTCTGAAACTCCCCGCCCAGCATCTCGATGTAGGGAGGAAATTCATGGAACGTGTCACTCCCGCTGTGCATGGCGATAAAACCGTGCCCCGCCTTGATCCAATCGATGAACCCCTGCTTGTCGGGAATCGGCAGATCCCCCGTGGTGTTGGCGAAAATCACGGCGTCGTAATTCTTTAAATTCGCCGGCGCCAGTTTGGCGAGATTGTTCTTCAGTTGCGCGTCCGCATCCTGCTGCAATGCCTTGATCCTTGGGGCATCGGCCTCATAACGGGCGAGGTCTTCCTTGTACTTGGCCTCCGCGCTCTCGAATTTTTTCAGGTCAGCGGCGTGTTTCGCCTGATCTGCGGCGGAGGCGCTTTCCTTGAGGGCGGCCGGCTGACGGGGCGCGCCCGGTTTGCCAGGAATTTTGACGGTCGGCTGCTGGACGTAATCGACCGTGAACGCGCCACTCTGCGCGCCGATTTCGGCGATCACCTTTTCAGCGGTGGCGATGGAATCGTGTCGAAAACCGGTGGTTACGGTGACAACGAGCACTTTTTTCGGCGCCGCGCCGGCAGGGAAGACGCCACAGGCAGCGAGGAGGAAAATGGCCAGGGAACGGCAGGGTACAGTGAATGGTTTCATGGTGTCGATAATGAGCGAATCAGGTTTGTTGACTGCCAGAGGCCGGCGAAAATTCATCAGGCAGGGCAGGCGGGTGCCCAAGGGCTGTTGACTGTTTAAGTCTTTTCGGCGCCTCCTCTCCCTGGGCGGTGCCCGAAGGGCGGGAGAAGGGAAGCCTGGCAAGAATCAATCAGCCCGGGGGTGCTTGCCCACGAAAGGCGCTTTTTACCAATTGCTGAAGCGGCGCCGGCCTACTACAACTCGCCCCATGCCCCGGCAATGCTGGCTCGTCAAACAGGAACCTGAATCGTATTCGTGGGCCAATTTCGTCAAGGACGGCCTGATCGCCTGGACTGGCATTAGAAGCTTTCCCGCGCGAAAGAATCTGCGCTCTATGAAAAAGGGCGATGCGGTCCTTTATTACCACAGCGTGACCGAGAAACGGGTGATGGGCTTGGCGCGCGTGGAGCGGGAGGCGTATCCGGACCCGACCGCAACGGAGGGGGAATGGGCCTGCGTCGATCTGGTCGTGATCAAGGGTTTGAATCAGCCCGTGGACCTCGAGGCCATCAAAGAGGACAAAATCCTGCGAGAGATGCCATTCCTGAAACAGACGCGGCTGTCGGTGGCGCCTGTGAGCCCGGAACAATTCACTCGATTGCTCGCGCTCGCCAAAACCCGGGAGGATTGACGGTGCCGCCGCTTAAAATCCGGCGGTGTTCGTTCGCCACAAATCGGTCGTGGCCCAGAGATTGAGCGGATGCAGGGCGCGGCCGTAGTGGAGAAACCGGGCGCTGCCGTCGACGAAGGCATAATTGGACCCGCCTGCCGTGGCGTTGCCAATGCCGCGCGCATGCCGCCCCTCCTCGATCTGATCGGCGTCGTTGCCCAATCCCTGGCTGAGATCCATGTGCTTGTGAAGCGACGCGGTTATTTTTTCGCCGAACAGGATGGTTTCCGAATGTTCGGGGATGGCTGATTCCTTCATTCCCTCGGGCCACTGATGATTCATGAATGTGGTGAAGTTGGTGGCCGGCAGATTTGCCTCGAACCAATCGTTCCAACCATTGATGAGATAACTGCGCGGCGCGGTGTCGGGAGCGTTTGTCGTCAGCGCCGGCGCCTGCGGATCGCTGGGACAAACCAGCACGCGCATATCCTGATAATACGGCTGCAAGCGCGTCATCCAAAACGGCGCCTGTCGCGAGGGATATTGTCCCTCGTTTTCGTCGGCGTACATGCTGCCGGCGAGGGCGAGCTGCTTGAGATGATTGATGCAGGTGATGCGTTTCGCCGCTTCCTTGGCGTTCGACAGAGCCGGGAGCAACATCGCCGCGAGGATTGCGATGATCGCAACAACCACGAGAAGTTCGATGAGCGTGAAGCCGGGATGTCGCGGCGCCCTGGGCGCACGCGGGGTGAACGACGGTTGCTGGTTCATAATTCTTTTCAAAACAACGGCGGAAAAAGGCTGCCACTTGATGGCCGACTTTCAGCGAATGGGCAGGGCTTTTAACGGACGGCCCGCCAACCTGACCCACGCCATCAACAATTTATTCAACGTGGAATGGGGGGATGTGGATGTCATCGGCGGCTGTCGTGATGGACTTGAGAGGCCGGGGGGATCCGCGCCGCCGGAAATTCAGGCCGGTTGAGCGGGCTTGCGAACAGCGCTGGCGGACGCGGCCGATTCGACGGGTGAAATGGATCGGAGCCTCGCGATGACGCCCGGAAGATGTTGCAACAGGTAATCCACCTCAGCGTCCGTGTTGTAAACTCCCAGGCTGAAACGGATGCTGCCGCGGGCGTGACGCGGCTTCACGCCCATCGCAATCAGCACATGCGAAGGATCGATCGAGCCGGTTGTGCAGGCCGAGCCGCTGGAAGCGCAGATGCCGAGCTGATCGAGCATCGCCAGGATGTCGCCCGCCTCCACAAAGTCGAAGGCGATATTGGTGGTGTTCGGCAGGCGTGAATCCTTGGAGCCATTCCGGAAACTGTCGGGGATCGTGCGCAACAACGTGGTTTCCAATCGATCGCGCAGCGCGCGAACCCGCGTGTTCTCCTCTTCGAGCCGCGCGTGCGACAGCTCCGCGGCGCGTCCAAAGCCGATGATGTAAGGGACGTTCTCCGTTCCCGCGCGGCGCCCGCGTTCCTGTTGCCCGCCGATGATGTAAGGCTGGAAGGAACTTTTCGCACGGACATAGAGCAGGCCGATGCCTTTCGGCGCATGCAGTTTGTGGCCGGAGAGGGAAAGGAAATCGATGCCGATCGATTTAACATCGATCTTTATTTTGCCCGCCACCTGGACCGCATCCGTATGAAACGGCACGCCATGACTCCGGCAGATCGCGGCAATTTCCTCGATGGGGAACAGCACGCCGGTCTCGTTGTTCGCCCACATGATCGAAACGATCGCCGTGTCAGGCCGGATGGATTGATCCAGAACATGGATGTCCAGGGATCCGTCCGCCTCGACGGGCAGGTAGGTGACTTCATAGCCGCGACGTTCGAGAAATTCACCGAAGTTGATATTGGCCGAATGCTCCACCGCGGTGGTGATGACATGCCGTTTGCCCGGATTCAGCGCGAGGGCGCTGTGGATCGCGGCGTTGTTGCTCTCGGTGCCGCAACTGGTGATGACAATTTCCTTCGGGTCCGCATGGATGAGCGCGGCCAGCTTCGAGCGGGCGTCATCGAGATGTTTGCCGACCTGCCGTCCGAAGCGATAGGCGCTCGATGCATTGCCCCACTGGTCGCGCAGGAAGGGGAGCATCGAGTCCACCACCTCGGGCGCGACCCGCGTCGTGGCGTTGTTGTCGAAATAATAAAGCGTTTCGTCGATCATGGGCGCTAAGCCAAATAAAAGGGCCAAATGCAACCCGGCTGCGACCAGATGCAAGGGAAAGCCTAACCACGAAGGAATTATGAAACGAGAAGTTTTTTCTCGAAATCTTGCTCGAAACCAGCAAGAACAGTTGACAACATTACCCCTGAAAGGTAATTATCTGTAAGTTGAGCAACACACTTATGATTAAACCGGCTGAGCCATCTGCGGTGACCCATAATGAGGTTATTAAGGAGGCTAATCCCACCTTGGCCGGTGGGATTGCGGCGACCATGCTGTCCGGCAGCGACCAGTTTTCCGCCGACGACCAGCAGTTCACAAAGTTTCACGGGATTTACCAGCAGGACGATCGGGACCTGCGCAAGACTCAGAAAAAATACATCATGATGATCCGGGGGCGCATCCCGGGAGGGGTGATGACGTCATCGCAATGGATCACCTTTGATGATCTCGCGTCGACGTACGGGAACAACACGTTGCGGCTCACGACGCGTCAGAGCATCCAATTCCACGGCGTGGTCATGGCGGGCCTCGGACCGCTGGTCAAAAAAATCAATGAGTGCCTGCTCTCGACGCTGGCGGCGTGCGGGGACGTCAATCGGAATGTCATGGCGGCGCCGATGCCGGTCGAGACCAAGGCACGGGCGCGGATGATGGGAGATGTGAATCGGATCGCCATGGCGTTGGCGCCTCAGACCGGCGCGTATCACAGCATCTGGATCGATGGCGTGCAGCTCAACCTGGACGATCCGGCGAACAAGGACTTCGTGGACCCGCTTTACGGCAGGACCTATTTGCCGCGGAAATTCAAGACGGCCTTTGTGATGCCGCCGATGAACGACATGGATGTGTTCACAAATGATTTGGGATTCATCGCCATTGTCGAGAACGGCGAGCTCATCGGCTACAATCTCGCGGTCGGCGGCGGGATGGGACGCAGTCACGGGAACGTGACGACTTATCCGCGCCTGGCGGACGTGGTCGGTTTTTTTGAGCCCGGTCACATTGTGGACATCGCCAAGGCCGTGCTGACGATTCACCGCGATTATGGAGACCGGACAGATCGCAAACATGCGCGGCTGAAATATGTCGTGGCGGAACGCGGGGTGGATTGGACGCGGGCGGAGATCGAAAAGCGCGCCGGGCTGACGCTGGCGTCGGCGCGTCCCGTGGCCTTCACGACGACCGGCGACCATTACGGCTGGCGCCAGGCGCTGGATGGCACCTGGTTTTTTACCCTGTTTGTGGAGAACGGCCGGATCAAGGACGCAGGGGGTTTGCGTCAAAAGACGGGACTGCGGCGCGTTGCTGAGAAATTCCCGGCGATCGAATTTCGGCTTTCGGCGAACCAGAATGTGATCCTCGCCGGCATTCCGGCTTCGGACCGTCCCGCTTTGGAGGCGTTGCTGGGCGAGCACGGGATGAAAACGAGCGATCAGGCGAGCGTGTTGCACGCGGCGGCGATGGCCTGTCCGGCGCTGCCAACCTGCGGCCTGGCCCTCGCCGAGGCAGAACGGATCATGCCCGGGCTGGTGGATCGCATTGAAAAGCTCTGCGCCGAAGTCGGGCTGGCGGGGGAGGAAATCATCATTCGATCGACAGGCTGTCCGAACGGTTGCGCGCGCCCGTACATGGCTGAAATCGCGTTTGTGGGCAAAGCGCCCGGCCGTTATCAGGTGTGGCTCGGCGGCAACACCTCCGGCACGCGACTCAACAAAATATGGAAGGATGTCATCAAGGATTCCGAAATCGACGCCGAGCTTCGCCCGGTGCTCGCCCGGTATGCCACCGAACGCAGCGACGGCGAACGCTTCGGCGACTGGTGTGAGCGGGTGTTTCTCAAGGAGCACTCGGCGGCAGTCAACTAGGTATGGCATCCCCACAGGAGCGCTCCCGCACATTTGACGCCAGCGCCGCATTGGCCCGGCAAAATGAACACGCTCGAGGCTTTCCAACTTCCCGATTTTTTCAATGACACCCGAACAACTGTCCAAAACAAACGCCGAACTCGGCAGCAAGACCGCATTGGAGGTGGTGAAGTGGGCAATGGCGCAGGCCGGCGGACGGGCCGTGGTTTCCACCAACTTTCGTCCGTACGAAGCCGTGCTCCTGCATTTGGCGGTGCAGACGCAGCCGGGCATCCCGGTGTTGTGGGTGGATCACGGCTACAATCGCCCCGCGACTTACCGGCATGCCGAGGCGTTGAAAAGTCTCCTGAAGCTGAATCTCAAAGCCTTTGTGCCAAAGCTCACGGCGGCGCATTACGATGCGGTGCACGGCGGGATGCCCGAACCCCTGCCGGAAAATGAGGAACGCATCAAGTCCTTCAGCTCCGTCATGAAGCTCGAGCCTTTCCAGCGAGGGATGAAGGAATTGGCGCCTTCGGTCTGGCTCACGGCGCTGCGGAAGGTCCAGAATCCAAATCGCGCCGGCCTCGACATCGTGAGCCACGATGCGAATTTTGACTGTCTTAAGGTGAGCCCGGTCTTTCATTGGAGCGATGCGGAAATGGACGCCTACCTGGCCGAACATCATCTTCCGAACGAGTGGGATTATTTCGATCCGGCGAAAGCCGACGAGAAGCGCGAATGCGGCCTGCATGCCGCCTGGGGCCAAAAGGCGATGGGATCGGTGAGGTAGTCGGTGGTTAACGAGCGAAACCCATGAGTTCCTATCACCTCGATCACCTGCAATACCTCGAGACTGAAGCCATTCATGTTTTGCGTGAAGTCGCCGGGGAATTCGAGCGGCCCGCACTGTTGTTCTCGGGTGGCAAGGACTCCATTTGCCTGTTGAGACTGGCGGAGAAGGCCTTTCGACCGTCCGAGCTTCCGATGCCGCTGCTGAACATCGAGACAGGCCACGAGTTTCCGGAACTGATCGATTTTCGGGATCGTCGCGCCAAGGAACTGGGCGCAAAATTGCTCGTGAGAACGGTTGAAGAGGCGATCCGGCAGGGACTGGCCGTGCCTAAGCCGGGCATCGTGAGCCGCAATCAGCTGCAAACCCCGGCATTGCTCGGCGCCATCGAGGAATTTCATTTCGATTGCTGCATCGGCGGCGCGCGTCGCGACGAGGAGAAGGCGCGGGCCAAGGAACGCTTTTTCAGTTTCCGCGATGGATTCGGCCAGTGGGATCCAAAAAATCAGCGCCCGGAAATTTGGAACATTTATAATGCGCGGCTGAACACCGGCGAGAACATGCGGGTGTTCCCGCTCTCCAACTGGACAGAGATGGACGTATGGGAATACATCCGCCGCGAAAAACTCGAAGTCCCGCTCATTTATTTCAGCCACAAACGACAATGCGTCCGCCGCGGCGGCCAATGGCTTCCCGTCACCGAACTCGTCCCGCCCAAGCCGAAGGAGGAAATCAAGGAACTCATCGTCCGGGTTCGCACCATCGGCGACATCATCAGCACCGGTCTCGTGGAAAGCCCGGCCAACACCGTGGACGACATCATCGCGGAGATTGCCGCGGCGCGGGTGACGGAGCGGGGATCCCGCGCCGACGACAAGGCCAGCGAGGCCGCGATGGAAGACCGCAAGAAACAAGGTTATTTCTAAAAAGCCCTGGATGAACGCGGCACTGGATGAATTGAATCTCCGCGAATTTTCGCGTCCCGTGCCGCTCCCGGTTCATCGTCCTGATTGATCATGTCTCACACGTCACATACGATTGAAATTCTGCGCTTCAACACGTGCGGTTCCGTTGACGATGGCAAGTCGACCTTGATTGGCCGGCTGCTCTACGATTCGAAATCGTTGATGGAGGACCAGCTGGAAGCATTGGAACGTTCCGCCGACATCACGGGCGGGGGCCAGATCAACCTGGCCAACCTGACGGACGGCCTCCGGGCGGAGCGTGAACAGGGGATCACGATCGATGTCGCGTATCGATACTTTGCGACGCCGCGCCGGAAGTTCATCGTGGCCGACACGCCGGGGCACGTGCAGTACACGCGCAACATGGTCACCGGCTCGAGCACCGCCAACCTTTCCATCGTGCTGGTGGACGCGCGCCTGGGGGTCATCGAGCAATCGCGGCGTCATACTTACATCGCCTCGCTCCTGCGCATTCCACACCTCGTCATTGCGGTGAACAAGATGGACCTGGTCGATTGGGACGAAGATCGGTTACTCGAAATCCGCGATGAATTTGAATCGTTCCTGCCGCGGCTCGACATGAAGGATGTGAAGTTTGTCCCGATCAGCGCGCTCAACGGGGATAATGTGGTCGATCCTTCAAAGCAGACGCCGTGGTATGTGGGACCGACCCTGCTCGGCCACCTCGAATCGATCTCGATCGCCTCCGACTGGAACCTCAACGGATTCCGTTTTCCCGTGCAGTGGGTGAACCGTCCCCATAATCCCCGCGATTCGAAGCTCCATGATTTCAGGGGCTTGAGCGGCCAGATTGCGGGGGGGATCGTCAAGGTCGGCCAAAAGGTCATGGCGTTGCCCAGCGGAATGATGAGCACCGTGAAGGAAATCTGGACTTACGATGGGTTGCTCCAGGAGGCGTTCTGTCCGCAGTCTGTGACATTGGTTTTGGAGGATGATCTCGATATCAGCCGTGGCGACACCCTGATCGGGCCCGAGGATCTTCCCGGTATGAGCAGCGACCTGCGCGCGCGCGTCTGCTGGATGAACCCGCGGCCGCTGGTCGGAGGCAAAAAATATCTGCTGAAACACACGACCCAGACCGTGCAGGCCTTCATCACCTGTCTCGAAAGCCGCATCAATTTCGAGACGTTCGAGGCGGAGCCGGGTCCCTCCGAGCTCGCGATGAACGATATCGGCGAGATCCGTCTGCACACCTCCAAGGCGCTGGTATTTGATGGTTACTCCAACAACCGGTTGACTGGCTCGTTTATCCTCATCGAGCAGGGAACCAATCACACCGTTGCCGCCGGGATGTTGTTGCCTCCTGCCGAGCTCGTGAAACCCGAGTACGACGATTTCACGATCTGAAACTGCCGGGGCGCCCCCGCGGGCTGCGACGTTTGGTGTCCACCCTTTAGGGTGTCGGGGCCCCTGCTCGAAACGGAAAAAACCCTAAAGGGTGGACACCCAACGGAGGCGGCGAGCGCGGGTGAGATTCAAATCTTGAAAACCCGCTCGACACCGCGCCTGTCCCGCGCCATAAGGCTGCCATGAATTTTCCCATCGTTCCTTTGCTCCTGGCGGCGTTTGTGATGGCGTCTTCGGCCGCTGAACCGGGTTTAAAACGTTACTTGTACCTGTCCACACCCGACGCGGCGCAGAAGGGAGGGTCGGGCAGCGGCATCCTGATCTTCGATATCGACGACGGCCATCGTTTTGTGCGGCGCATCGACATCCCCAAATTCCAGGAGGGACTCCGGGGATTCTGTCCGAGCCTGGCCGGCCACGCGGCGTATTATTCCACGACGAGCCGACGGCTGGGACGTTTTGATCTCGAGACCGAAAAGATCGTTTGGGAAAAAACCTACAACGTCGGTTGTGATCGCTGCGCCGTCACGATGGATGGCGGGAAGATTTATGTGCCGAGCGGCTGGTGGATAAAGGGGACAAACAGTTGCTGGATGGTGGTGGACGCGGGAGACGGTCACGAACTGAAGCGGCTGCCGGCCAATGACGGACCGCACAACACCATTGCCAGCCTGGATGGCCGTTTCGTGTTCGGCGGTTCGGAGACCAACTTTTTCGTGTTCAACGCGAGGAACGATTCGCTTCTGCAGCGGATCTCGCCCGTGGGCGAAAGCGGCGTTTTTCCATTCACCGTGAACAATGACAACTCGCTGGCGTATATATGCCTCGGCAAGCATGTCGGTTGCGACGTGGTGGATTTGAAACGGGGTGCCGTCCTTCACCGGGTGCTGGCTGGAGAGCAACCCATCGCCCACCGCACTCATGGCGCCGCGTTGACACCCGACGGGAAGGAACTCTGGCTGAGCGATCAGGATGGCAAGAAGCTGTTTGTGTTCGATGCCCAACAAATGCCGCCTTCACCCAAAGGCCACGTCGATTTGTCCACAACCGGGCACGGTTGGATTTGCTTCAGCCTGGATGGAAAATATGCCTGGAGCCACACGCCGGACATCATCGATGCACACTCCAAAAAGGTTGTGGCGACGTTGAAGGACGAAAAGGGGGAGCCGGTGTCCGGTTCGAAGTTTTTCGAAGCCCAGTTTCTTGATGGCAAACTGGTGCGGGTGGGAAACCAGTTTGGCCTCGGGCGGGAACGAATGAAATCGGGTGTCGCTGGGTTCTGAACCGCGGCGCCTCAAGAGATGCGCGCTTTACGATGCGGCGATGGAGGCTGAGGGCGCGCGGCCTACAGGGTCCGGCTGAACGGATTCTTCCTGTAGGCCGGCCTCCTGATCGGAAGCCCTCGGCGTATTATTCTTTTTTGCCTTCGCGTTTGGCTTCCCAGTCGCGCGATTGCGCCTGCCCATTGCGATCGGTCTCGATCTTTCCCTTGATCGAATCACCGCTGACTTTCCCGCTGTATTTGGCGGTCATCTTGTTCCCGTTGAATTCGCGGGTCACAGCGAAGGAAATTTCGTCTCCCTTGACTTTTCCGTCCTCGATATTGGTATCGACGGCGGCGCCCTGACGGCCGGGAGCCGAGACGCTGCCGGTGAGTTTGTCGCCTTCGGCCTTCAGTTTGAGGGTGCTTTTGCGGGGTTCGCCGCCATTGCGGCCGGGGGTGCTCCAGGTCCAGGTGCCGGAGGGATCGGCCTTTTTATCCTGGGCGCTGGCGTTCTGGACGTGAACGGAGGTGAAAGCCAGGCAAACGATGGCTGGCAGAATGTGTGTGAGGAGTCTTTGCATGATGCGTTTTGTTGTGTTTTCTGTCGCGCCAACTGGCTCCGCGTCATGCGAGAGCCGGGGCACGGCTGGATAAAATCGAGACTCCCGGTCCGGCTCAAGGTTACAATCCACCGTTCTCAAACCAGGCTTGAAGCTCAAATCGCCTTGAGGCGTCCTGTCGAGTCGCCCAGTCGGGGAATGCTGGTGGCCCCCATCCGATCCGCCAGGCTCAGCAGCAGGTTGCTCATGGGCACCCCGCCGAATTTGGTGAATCGACCCGGGGCTAGGGTGCCCCCGCCGCTTCCCGCCAGCAGCACGGGAAGATTGACATGGCTGTGACGGTTGCCGTCCGCGTTGCCGCTGCCATAGACGATCATCGAATTATGAAGGAGCGATTTGCCATCGATATCCCGCGTGCGCTCCATTTTCTCGAGAAACTTGGCGAGCTGTTTCACGTAAAAAAGATCGATCTCCGCCACCTTGTCGATCATGTCCTGCTTGTTTTGATGGTGCGTCAGGAAATGATGGCCCTCGGCGATGCCGACCTCGTGGAAGGTGCGGTTGCTCCCCTCGTTGGCCAGGAGAAAGGTGGCGATGCGCGTCGAGTCGGTCTGGAACGCCAGCAGCATCATGTCGAACATCACCTGGATATAATCTTCGAATGTCCCCGGCACGCCTGCCGGAGTGGTGACGGCGGGATTGGGCGCCTTGCCAAAGCGTTCGGTTTTTTCGATCTGCTTTTCGATCTCCCGCACGCTGAACAGATACTCATCCAGTTTCTGTTTGTCGCGGTAGGTGAGTTCCCGTTGTAGCAGGCGGGCGTCATCGAGCACGAAGTCCATGATCGACCGCTGTTGTTCCTGGCGCCGTTTGAGGTTGGCGGTTCTTTGACCGGGCGCGCCGGCGCCAAACAAACGTTCAAACAACAGGCGTGGATTAGGCTCCGGCGCCACCGGGGTGTTGGGGGAACGCCACGCCAGATTATATTGGTAGGCGCATGAGTAGCCCGAATCGCAATTCCCCGAGCGACGCACGGCGTCGCAGGTCAATTCCAGCGACGGAAATCTCGTCAGATGCCCAATCTGGTTCGCCGCCGCCTGGTCGATCGAGATGCCCGCCTGGATGTCGGCCCCTGCCGTTTTGCGAACCCGGACACCCGTGAGGAAAGTTCCGCTCGCCCGCGCATGGTCGCCCGCGCCGTCGGGACCCGGTGTTGCGTTGACGTGATCCATGCCGCCCAGGACCTGCAATTGGTGTTTCACAGGCGCCAGCGGCTGCATGGTCCGCCCGAGCTCGAATTCCGCGCCTTCACCGGTCGGCCACCATTTCGGCTGGATGGCGCCATTGGGAAAATAGACGAACGCCATGCGAAGCGGTGCGCCGGTCGATGTGACGGCCAATCGCGACGCGGTTCCGCTCCCAGCGCCCAACAATCTCAGGGGCTGCAGCGATTCGAAGGCCGGCAGGGCCATGCAGGCGCCCAAGCCCCTCAAAAACCGGCGGCGGCTGTGCCCGGCACTTTTTTGGATTCCGAAATGGGATTCACCGGCGGCAGGAGATTTCATGGCGGGGTGTTGGTTTCGGCTCGTTGCTCAGGAGTTTTTGGCGCCGCCGGAATGGGCGGGGCGTTCGCACTTCGACGCTTTTGAAAGGGCGCGGATTCAATGATGCCCGTCAGCAGCGCGGAGAAGCGGCCATCCTGTCCTTCGAGGCGCGCGACGATTTGATCGACCGTTTCCACATCGTAATATTCCATTCCCCGCCCGAGCGCATAGGTGAGCATTTTTTCCGTCAAACAACGGTAAAACTCGCGGCGATGTCCCGTCGCCAGGATCCGTTTCAAGTCGCGAACATCCTTGAACTCCTCGCCGGTGATCAGGAGTCCGCCGGATTCGATCATCTGCCCGCGTTCCATTA
>JBEEGQ010000291.1:0-18130 GCA_041166945.1 Verrucomicrobiota bacterium | reverse complement strand
CGCATTAAATCTTCGACGGCGACAGGTCGCCTGCGGAAAGCGGTGACAGGTCACCGCACTCCAAAGCAGTCAGAAATCGTCCTCTACGTTCACCGCCTCGATTTTAAAGCTGTAGATAGTCTGGACTTGGGCCGGCGTGGCGACGCGCTCGAACCATGTCGCCGAGCACCACCGATACTGGTTGGCCACGCACACCAACCCGTGCCTGACGGCGTTCTGATGAACGTAGTTGAGCCGCGCCAAATAGCTACTGTCGAAGGTCAGTTTCGTGTCGCGGAAGTTGTGCCAAACCTGACGCCCCTCCTCTCGATCCAGCCGGTTCAATTCACGGGCGGTGTCGGAATGAAGATGTTTCAGATACTTGCCGAGAGTGGCTGAACCAGGACAACCACGGCAAACAAAGTGGTAATGGTTCGACAGACACGCCCATGCCTCGATCTGCCAGTGATACTTTTCCGCCAGGGTGAGGAGTTTAAACTCGAGCAAATCGAGGCGCTGGGCATCATGGAAAAGGCGGAGTTTGTTCAGTGTGCCCGCAGTGATGAAGTAAACGCCATGCTCACTCATCTTGTGAACCGGCGCGTGCGGCCAAGGCACCTTGGAGAATCGCGCCGAAGATGCAGAGTGCGACGACTTGTCGTCGCTTTCCGTGCTGGCCGACTTGTTGGCGGGCGAGGGCGCAGCGGGGATCATGGCAGGATGCTGCGGAAGCGTAGCGAGGTTTGCAAGTTCGACGGCGACAGGTCGCCTGCGGAAAGCGGTGACAGGTCACCGCACTCTAAGCAGAGACCCGCCCGCCCTTTCTGGAGTGCGGTGACTTGTCACCGCTCTTGGCAGGCGACTTGTCGCCGTCGAACTGGCAAAAAGCACCGCCTGCGACTTGGTCCGGAGACCGGCTCGGAACCAACGTCGTGCCTCATTAGCGCGAGGAGTCCTTGGGGGAAGTCGTGCGACGGATCGTGCCGGAGGGTGGAGCGTTGGTTTTCTTCTCCTTGAACGCCGAGCGAAGGAGCCAATGGTGCTTGAGACCCTGGATGAGATCATCGGAATCGACGACGAGCTTCGACAGGCTCGCCAGGATGTTGGTGTTCATGTCGACCTGATGATGAAGATTGCTGGTGATGCCCGCGAGACCCTCGAGGGCGCGGTTGAGGGTGGTGGCGACTTCGGCAAGATGCGCGTCGGTATTGGTCAGCATCAGGTTTGCGCTGATGACAGTGGCATTGGCGTTGGTGAGCGTCGTCGAGAGTTGCGCGTTGAGGTTGGTGGGCAGGAGCCAATCGCCCAGCGTGCCGGCGCCGTTCGTGAGTTGTGCGGTCATGGCGGCGAGGTTGGTGATCAAAGGACGCGCACCGGCGAGGAGCTCATCGGCTCGTCCCGCGGCATCGGCGGCCTGCGTGAGGGCTTTCTGGACGTAATTCGTCAGGTCTAGAACATTTGGAAGCGCCGTGCGGATGGTGTTGGCCACCTGTTCCAGCCGTTCGGTCAACGCCGGTTGCTCGTCGGGAGGAAGAAAATAACCTTTGCTGGCGCCGCGATGGAACGTCTCGTAGCGGCCCGATTTTGGCACCCACAATGCCGTCGGCCATTTGGTGGTCGTGGCCTTGTCCATGAATTGCAACATACGAACGCCGCTCTCTTCCACCTGGCGCAAGGCAGCGGCGGTGACAGGTTTTCCCGGCATGGTGACGAAATTCGTCTTCGAGGCATCGAGGACTTCCTGGGCAAAAAAGAAATTGGTCGAGCCGACGTATTTCTGGGCGGCGGCGATGTCGACTTCGATCAGGGGATTGAAAAGATAGGAGGGCACGCCGTTGGTGCCTTTGGTGACTTCGATGTACCGATTTCCGAGGAAATCACCCGCGACGACACGCGCCTTGGAGTCGTCCCACATGTAGCCGACATGGCGCACTGTGATTCTGAACGCGACATAAACGTCGTAGTAGTCCCCGGGCTGTTGGGCTTCGATCTCTGTGATTTCGCCGACCTCGAATCCCATCATTTTGACCGGCTGTCCGACCTTCAATCCGGCGGCGCTGTCCACGAATGTGTAATAGGGAAGCTTCACCACATACCAGCCTTTGCGCCTGGCCATTTGATGCACGTAAAAGACGAGCCCGACCAACACGAGCAACGTGGCGAGGGTGACGAAGATACCCACCCATTTTTCGAGGCGGCTGAGGCGGGTGCGAAGTTGAGGGGTGAGATCCTGGACAGGCATGAGAATCAGCGCGGCGGGTTGGGAATGTTCATGAGGGTATCGAGGCGTGCCAGGGACGGAGCAGTTCGTCGAGGGCGGGCTGGCCTCCGGAATCGAGGCCCGATTGCGCATCCAGCGCGATGAAATTGCGATCCTGCAGCAGCGCGAAACGTCGAGCCCGGCCGCGCCACGGGCGAAGGTCGTTGCCCGTCACGACCAGAGTCAGTGGCCGGTTGTCGAGGAGCGCATGGCCGGCGGCGAGCTTTGCAAGAATCTCGATCCACCATCCGGCGTCGCGCGGATCGAGGCCGGAAAGCGGGTCATCCAGGAACAGCAACTCGGGTTGAAGGGCCAGGGCGCGGGCCAGTCCGAAGCGTTGCTGCCAGTTGCGGCTGAGGTCGGCGGGATGACGGCCCGCCCATGGCTCGAGATCCGTGAGAGCGACCAGGGCCTGAACCCTTTCGGCCAGCCCCTTTTCATCGGAGGGCAGATGATAAAGCAACGGCAGCGCGACATTCTCCTCGAGAGTCAGATCATGGAGCAATTGGCCGCCGTCAAAAACGAAGCCGACGCGGCGACGGACGGCAATTTGTTCGGCTTCGTTGCATGTGAACAGGTCTGTGCCGAATAATTTGGATTCTCCGCTGACGGGCCGGAGGAGCCCCGCGGCAACGGCGAGAAGATCACTTTTGCCGGAGCGGGAGAGGCCGCCGATCGCCCAGTATTCATCGCGGCGCACGATCCATTCCACTCCTTCGAGCGCGACCCCCGCGGGTTCGCGCGCGGTAGGCACGGATACGTTGTGCATCTCGAGCACCACCGGGCTGAGTTGCGGGCTGTTGTCGGAGGACGCCATGTCAGGCAACGAGATAGACGATGATGAACACCGCGTCGATGATGGCGCAGGCGATGAGGCTTTGGCCCACGGCGCGGACCGTGGCGCGGGACACTCCGGAGAGGGCCAGCGGCTGTGCGAGCCCGTGGTAACAAGTGATGACAGAGATGGCGGTGCCGAACGCAAATGTCTTTGCGGCGAGCAGCAAAAAATCGAGCCCGTTCAAGGCCTCGGCGAGTTGCCGAAAATAATCGCCGGGACGCAACGGCACATCCTGCGCAAACGCCCAGAGGTAACCGCTCAGGATCGAGCCGATGATGAGATAAACGGTGAGCGCAAACATTCCGACCGCCATGCCGACCACGCGGGGAACCACCAGGTAATGGATGGGATCGATGCCGAGCGATTCGAGCGATTCCACTTCGCCCTGGGCTCGGGCGGTGCCGAGTTCGACGACGTTGGCGGCGCCCGCCCGGCAGAGAACCAGACCGGCTGCGAGCAACGGCCCGAGCTCCCGGACGATGGCTGAAACCATCACGGTACCGAGCAGTTGTGTGACCCCGAATCGAGTCAGCTGCGACACGGTCTGTCCAATCACCACCAGGCCCAGCGCCAGCGCCAGGAAGGTCGTCATCGGCAGCAGGTAAAGTCCGGCGCGAGCCAGATGCTTCAACAGGAGCGGTCGAATGACAGGTCGGGCGACCCGAAAGTTGGTGCCCAGAACGCCCAGCGTGATAAGTAGAAAAGCGACCAGGCCCTGAACGGTGCCCAGGAAGCGAAGCAATTTATGTCCAAGAAAATTGACGTACGACCGAGGGAACGGCGCGCGCCAAATCAGCGCCGTGTCGGATTCCGGCATCGTTGTCGCGATTCCTTTTTGCACGGCCGCAAGGTTACGACTCGCGTGCGAATGGGTCAAAGTGGAAGTTGCGCCGAAACCTATTCGCGCAGCCGAGCGAGCAGGTCCTTGCTTTCGACGGTGTCCCCCACCTGTGCGAGGAGCTTGTCCACCACCCCGTCCGCCGGCGAATAGACCGTCGTCTGCATTTTCATCGCTTCCATCATCAACAGCTTGTCGCCCTTGGCGACCTTCTGTCCCACGGTGACGGCGATGGCCACGACGAGCCCGGGGATGGGCGCGCCGATTTGCAAGACATCGGCAATGTCGGCTTTGGGACGCGTCTTTGCCTTGGGTGCAACGCCCTTGTCGAGGATCGAGGACTCGCGGGTCATGCCGTTCAACTCGTAAGTAACGGTGCGGCGCCCGTCCTTGTCGGGCGCGCTGACGCTGACCAGTTTTAGGAAAAGTGTTTTACCCTGCTCGATGCTGACCGTGACTTCGTCGCCGGGTTTGAGGCCGTAGAAGAAGGGCGCGGTAGGGATCACGCTGACGTCGCTGAACTCCCGCTGATGCTTGGCGAAGTCGGCGAAAACCTGCGGATACATCAGGTGCGAATAGACGTCGTCGTCCGTGGCCTCGTGGCGGAGCTTGTCGGTGAGGTCGCGCTGGATGCGCCCGAGATCGGCTGCGGGCGTGGACGCGATCGAGCCGCGCCGCGCTTTTTTGAAGCGCGCGCGCGCCTCCTTGAATTTTTTTTCACCCAGCACGACCCGTTGCACGGGTTCCGGAAAACCGCCCGTCGGCCAGCCAAGCCCGCCGCTCATCATGTCGATGACGCTCTCCGGAAAACCGACGCTGCCCGGTTCGAGGTTGACGACGTCGGCGGGCCGGATGCCGCGGCTGAACAAGAAGAGGGCCATGTCGCCGACGACCTTGCTGCTGGGAGTCACCTTCACAATGTCGCCGAAGAGCTGGTTCACCTCCGCGTATGTGCGGGCAATGTCGGGCCAGCGATGCGAGATCCCCATGCTGGCGGCCTGTTCCTTCAGATTTGTGTATTGGCCGCCCGGCATTTCGTGCAGATAAACTTCAGCGCTGCCGGTGCGCGGCGCGGTGTCGAACGGAGCGTAACTCTCGCGCACCTTTTCCCAATAATCGGAGAATTCGTTCAACGCATCGAGATCGAGCCCGGTGTCGCGGGACGTATGCTGCAACGCCGCCACGACCGAGTTGAGGCTGGGCTGGCTGGTGCTGCCGGACATGCTCGCGATCGCAAGGTCCACGACGTCGACGCCGGAATCGGCGGCGTTCAGGATGGCGGCCGATTGTCCGCCCGCGGTGTCGTGGGTGTGAAAGTGAATGGGCAGCCCGATTTCCTGCTTGAGCGCTCGCACGAGTTTTTGGGCGGCGTAAGGACGGCACAAGCCGGCCATGTCCTTGATGGCGATCATGTGCGCTCCCATCCGTTCCAGCTCGCGGGCTAGTTTCACGTAGTATTTCAGCGAAAACTTGTCGCGCTTTGGATCGAGGATGTCTCCGGTGTAACACACGGCCGCCTCACAAACGGCGTGGGTGTCATGAACCGCTTCC
Organism: Verrucomicrobiota bacterium; assembly: GCA_041166945.1. Classification (GTDB taxonomy): domain Bacteria; phylum Verrucomicrobiota; class Verrucomicrobiia; order Limisphaerales; family JADJPG01; genus DASTLJ01. The sequence goes on along the minus strand of JBEEGQ010000291.1, from coordinate 12,664 downwards.
ATGGCCACCCGCAGGTTCGGAAGGTAATTGAGCGAATCAAAGATGCGAAAGATATCCATCCCGCTGGCGGCGGCGTGCCGGACGAAGCCGGCCACAACGTTGTCGGGATAGTTCGAGTAACCGACGGCGTTGCTGCCGCGGAACAACATTTGGAAACAGATGTTCGGAATCGCCGCGCGCAACTGCCTCAGGCGTTCCCACGGATCCTCGTTGAGAAAGCGCATGGCGGTGTCGAACGTGGCGCCGCCCCACATCTCGAGTGAAAAGAGATCCGCGGCGCGACGCGCGACCGACGGGGCGATCGCCAGCATGTCGTAAGTGCGCACGCGGGTGGCCATGAGCGATTGGTGCGCATCACGAAACGTGGTGTCGGTGATGAGCAGCCGCTTTTGTTTGAGGGTCCATTCCGCGAATTTTTTCGCCCCCAATTTGCGCAGCAGATCCCGCGTGCCATCCGGAGTCGGCGCTCGATGGTCATAGGCGGGCGGCTCGGCGGCGGGCATCGGCTTGTCCGGCTTGTAGCCCTTGGCGTGGGGATTGCCATTGACGATGACATTGCCGAGGAAACTCAGGAGCTTGCTCGCCCGATCCCGTTTGGGCTTGAAGGAGAACAGCAGGGGCGTGGTGTCGATGAGCGTTGTCGTCGCCATGCCGGCGCGGAAGGTCTCATGCGCGATGACATTTTCCAGGAAAGGGATGTTCGTCTTCACCCCGCGAATCCGAAATTCCGCGAGCGCGCGATGGGCGCGATCCATCGCCATGGGGTAGGTCTGGCCGCTGGCCGTCATCTTCACCAGCATCGAGTCATAGAATGGCGTGATGACGGATCCGGCGAATCCCTGGGCGCCATCGAGGCGGATGCCAAATCCGCCCGGGGAGCGGTAGGCGAGGATCTTGCCGTAATCGGGCATGAATTTATTTTCCGGATCCTCGGTTGTGACGCGGCACTGGATGGCATAGCCGCTTCGCGGCACCTGGTGTTGCAGCGGCATTCCGACCTCCGCCCCGTGCAGCGTGTGGCCCTGCGCGATGAGGATCTGGGCCCGGACGAGGTCAAGGCCTGTGATGACTTCCGTGACAGTGTGTTCGACCTGAATCCGGGGATTCATCTCGATGAAAAACCATTCGTTGCGATCGAGATCGAAGAGGAACTCGATGGTGCCGGCATTGTCGTAGCGAACACTCCGGGCCATGCGCGCTGCGGCGTCGCACAATTCCTTCACGACATGTCCGGGCAGACCGAACGAGGGCGCAACTTCGATAACCTTCTGGTGACGGCGTTGCACGGAACAATCGCGTTCGTGCAGATGAATCACGTTGCCATGGCGGTCGCCGAGGATCTGGACCTCGATGTGTTTGGCGTGGGGAATATATTTCTCGAGAAAGACGGCGGGGTTTCCAAACGCGCGCTCCGCCTCGGCCTGCGCTTCGTCGAGCAGATCGGCCAGGTCACCCGATCGGTGGACAATCCGCATCCCCCGCCCGCCGCCACCGAACGCGGCCTTAATGATGAGAGGGAAGCCGATTTCCCGGGCGATCTTGAGGGCCGCCGCGCGATCCGTCACCGGATCTTCGGTCCCGGGCAGCGTGGGGACATCGATTTTTTGAGCGAGCGCGCGCGCGGCGGTTTTGTCGCCCATCATCTCGAGCAACTCGGGGCGCGGACCGACGAAGGTGATCCCGGCGGCGCCGCACGCGCGGGCAAAATGAGCGTTCTCGCTGAGAAAACCGTATCCGGGATGGATGGCATCCACGCCACGTTCCTGCGCGATGGCGACGATGCCATCGATGTCGAGATAGGCGGCGACGGGCCCTTTTCCCTGGCCGACGAGATAGGCTTCGTCGGCTTTGAATCGATGCATGGCGAAGCGGTCCTCCTGGGCATAAATGCCGACAGTGCGCAGGTTGAGTTCGGTCGCGGCGCGGAAGATCCGGATGGCGATCTCGGAACGATTGGCCGCCATGAGTTTCTTGAGCGGACGAACGGAGGACGCCGCCGGGGCGGAGTCGGGCGCGCCGGTGGGATTTTCGCCGTGACGGGACTGAGGCATAGGCGGAGAGGTTTTACAGCCGCGCAGATCAAAGTTCAAAGCTCAAAGCTCAAAACCGGCGATTGAGCTTTGAACTTTGAGCTTTGCGATTTCCTTGCCACGCTGCGCCGGTGATTCGTTGGTTTGAACATCGGCAGGTTTATGCGCCCTCCAGGAAGCACGAGGCGCGCGCGGCCGACTTGCAGCGGCCTTTCGAGGAGGTTTTCTTTAATGCCAGCGATGGCGTGCGGTTGCATGGCTGGTTTTTTCCCGCGGACAAGCAATCCCCGCGTCGCCACATCACGTTGTTGTTGATGCACGGCAACGCCGGCAATATTTCTCATCGCCTCCATTTTTTCGAGGCGTGGCTCGGCCTGGGGGTGAACGTGTTCGCCTTCGACTATCGCGGATTTGGCAGGAGCGAAGGCAAGGCCGGTGAGGAGGGAACGTATCGTGACGCGCAAGCGGCGATGGCATGGCTGCGCGGGCGAGGTTTTGCGGGGGAAAACGTCATCGCCCTCGGGAAATCCCTGGGCGGTGGCATTGCCAGCGAGCTGGCCTTGCGCGAAAGAATCGGCGCGTTGGTGCTGCAAAGCACGTTCACCAGCATCCCCGACATTGGCGCCGAACTCTTTTCATGGCTTCCGGTCCGGCGCCTGCACAGCATCGCGTATGACACGGTGAACAAATTGCCGCGCGTGACCGTTCCAGTGCTTGTCGTTCACAGCCGCACCGACAATCTCATCGGATTTCATCATGCGGAAAAAAATTACAAAGTGACGCTTGCGCCGAAGATGTTCCTCGAAACCGGCGGCAACCACACGAATGTGCTCGAGGTGGATCGCGAAAGATACCTGGCCGGGCTGGACAGTTTTTTCCAGCGGCATTTTAAGCCGTCGTAGCCCGTTTCCGAGCAAACCTGAAAAGGGGGATGGAACGAGCTGGGCTCACGCAAGGATGTCGTGGATGACCTCGCCGTGGACATCGGTCAGGCGGCGTTGGATTCCGTTGTGATAAAAGGTGAGCTTCTCGTGATCCAATCCAAGGAGATGCATCACCGTGGCAAGGTAATCATAGACCTGCGTTTTCTTTTCGCTGGCGAAATAGCCGACCTCATCCGTTGCGCCGTGGGCATACCCGGGCTTGAGTCCCGCGCCGGCCATCCAGACGGTGAAGCCGTTGGGATGATGATCCCGTCCGGGGGCGCCGACGCCCTGGGTAATGGGGGTGCGGCCGAACTCGGTGGTCCAGAGCACGAGCGTATCATCGAGCAGCCCGCGCGCGCGAAGATCCTTCAGCAGCGCGGCGACCGGCTGATCCATGCTGGCGGCCTGCCGAAGATGGTTGTCACGCACATCCTCGTGTCCGTCCCAATTGACGCGCGGCGAACCGAAGGCGCCGCCGTGGAAGAGTTGCACGAAGCGCACGCCCTTCTCGAGCAGCCGCCGCGCGAGCAGACAATTTCGGCCGAAACCCGCCGTCGGCGCCCGGTCCAGTCCGTATAGTCGTTTCGTCGCTTCGCTTTCCGAATCGAAACTCACGACCTCCGGCACCCGCACCTGCATTCGCGCGGCCAGTTCGTATGAACGGAGACGCGCGGCGAGTGCGGTGTCGCCGGGATTTTCATCGAAAAATTTTTGGTTCAACCTGGCCAGCAGCGCCGATTCGGCGTGGCGGCGTTCGGATGAAATGTCCGGGGGCGTGTTGAGGTCCACGATCGGTTCGCCGGTGGCCCGAAAAGCAACGCCCTGGTGGACGGCGGGGAGAAAGCCGGAGGTCCAGTTGATCGCGCCACCCGCGGGTAGCTGGCGCGGATCGGGCAGCACGACGTAGGCGGGAAGATCCTGGTTCTCGGATCCCAACCCGTAAGACAGCCAGGCGCCGAGACAGGGGAATCCATTCATCGTGAACCCGGTGTTCATGAAAAAGGTCGCGGGCGTGTGATTCGAACTCTTCGAATGCATCGCGTGAAGAAAGGTCATCTCATCCACGCAATCCGAAAGGTGTGGCAGAAGGTCGCTCATCCACAGGCCGCTGCGCCCATGCTGGCGGAAGGTGAACTGACTCTTCATCAGGCGTCCCGGGCGTCCGAAGAATGTGTCGATCTTTCCCTTGTTCGTCAGTTCCTCCCCGTGATGTTTTTCGAGCTCGGGCTTGTAGTCGAAAGTATCGACGTGGCTGACGCCCCCGCAGGCGCAGATGTGAACGACCCTCCGGGCCTTTGCTGGGAATGGAGTCGGCCTCGGCGCGTACGGGGAGACAGCCGGAATGGTTTGGCCGCGGGTTTCCTCGTGAAGCAGCCACGCCAGCGCGACACTCCGCAGGCCCACATCCGCCAGAAAGCGTCGTCGCGGGATGCCCGACACGTTTGGAGCGTTGGAATCGAGGGGTTTCATGCGGTGTGGCGTGAACGAGGGATTTATTTCACGTAAATGAATTCGCTCGAATTGAGGAGGGTCCAGCAAAGGCTGTCGAGCCCGTGCTGACGAACGAGCGCGAATCCGTCGCGCGCCTCGTCGGAGCGCGGCGCACGACCGAACGCGAGCCGCCAGGCCTGTTGCACCTGCGCATCGGGATTTGTATTCCCATGGCTCTTCAAGCGTTCCGCAAAGTGCCGGGCCTGCCGTTGCACAAACGCATTGTTCATCAGGCTCAGCGCCTGCAGCGGGGTCGTTGTGATGCCGCGCGCCGGTGTTTTTGTCGAGGGATCCGGGCAATCCAACGAGTCGAGAAGCGGATCCTTCGCGGATTGCACGCCAGCCCGATAGATGGAACGGCGGTTGAACTCCGGTTCCGGCGAATCGATCAGTTCGTAGAAATGCGAGTTGCTGATCGTGATTTTGAAAGGCCGGAAACCCGGTCCGGCCATCCGCAGATTCAGCTGGCCGCTGACCGAAAGCATCGCATCGCGCACCGCCTCCGCTTCGAGACGGCGCAGGGGAAAATGAGCGAGCAGACGGTTGTCGGCGTCGCGTGACGGGTGGGGCATCGTAGCTGTCGCGCGCCCGACTTCGCGCGGGTTTTCTTTTTCGAGCGGTGATGCGGAAGCCTGCTGGTAAACCGCGCTGCTGAGAATGAGCCGGTGAAGGTTCTTGAGGCTTCCGCCCTGCGCCAAAAACTCGGAGGCGAGCCAGTCGAGCAATTCCGGATGCGACGGCCGTTCGCCATTCACTCCAAAGTCGTTCGGGGTGGCGGCCAGGCCGCGTCCGAAATGATGATGCCACACGCGATTGACGATCACGCGCCACGTCAGTGGATTGTTGGTGCTCGCGAGCCATTCCGCGAGCCGCTGGCGGCGCTGGGCTTCAGGCGCATCGGCGGCAAGTGCAAAATCGTAATTCAACGAGCGAACCACACTCAGGGCTCCAGCAGTGGTCGCCGCTCCCTTCATCTCGACGTCGCCGCGGGCGAGAACGTAGGTGGGTTCCGGTTCGCGCGTGACGACCGCATGCACGAGCGGGCGATCCGCCTCGGTCTGGAGTTGCGCACGCAGCTCGCTGCGCGCCGTGGCAAGACGGTCGCGTCGCTCGCGTTCGTCCGCGTTGAAGGCGCGGGCGAGTTCCCCGGGTGTGACCAAGGTGGACTGTCGCGATTGTGCGGAAGCCGACAGCTCCTGTGGCGTCAGCGCCCGGTCGTAGAGCCGGGCTTCGTCGATTTCTCCGGCAAGAAAACCGTTGGCCGCCCCGGTATGCCGAAGACCAAACAGAATACGGGTGCTGCCGGCGGCAAACGTGCGCAAAGCCGATCCAGGGCCCGACGGTGTGTAGCTCCCGTATGCCGCGCCGTTTCGAAAAAGAGCAATCTGGTCGTTGGAATGATAGACCGCGGCGAAGTGGATGAATTCCCCGGGCGGACTCGCCTCGTCCGGGGCGTCGATGTCCTTCGTGCGCTCAAACGAACTGCTTCCAGCAATCCAGCGCCGCGGAGTGCGTTCCCCGAAAACGATGGCGTCGAAGGAGGCGTCCTCGCGCGATTCCACCGAGAAAACGCCGCCGCCGCGTTGTTCCAGATTTTCCAGCGAAACCCATGCCTCGAGAGTCTTCTCGCGAAGCTCGCGCTCCAGCGGGTCGGTCCGGACATACGCGCCCCGGCCGTTTAATTTCAGGTGACCACCGGAGAGCTCCGCGCCACCGAGCAGATGTCCGTGAAGGCCTCCAACGAGATCGTTCGCATTCTTGTCGAACGTCCACCGCGCCATTGGCTTTGGAATCGTGACCGTTTGATTCGTCGCCGGAGCGGCGGTTGCCTGTGAATCGCGTGCTGCGAGAACGCGGGCGCGCGCCGCGGAATCCAAGGCGGCCAGTTGCGCATCAGTTTCTTTGATCATCCCGTTGAGTTCCGCGGCGCGCTCGTCACGGACGCGGGTTTCCCCCCGCACGGCAAAGGGACGATTCCCGTGGCGCACGCCGTCGAGGGCGGCTTTGAGACGATAATAATCGGTCTGCGGAATCGGATCGAATTTGTGGTCATGGCAACGGGCGCAGTTCACAGTCACGCCAAGAAATGTCTGGCTCACGGCCGCGACGATGTCCTCCATTTCCTCCTCGCGGATGCGGGCCTTGAGCAGGGTGCTGACGGAGCTGTTGCCGGCTTCGTCGTAGGGTCCTGCGACGAGGAAGCCCGTCGCGGCGATGCCCTCCCGCGTCAACGGCTCCAGGACATCCCCGGCGATCTGCTCGGCCACAAATCGGGCGTAAGGCTTGTCGTCGTTCAAGGCGCGAATGACATAATCCCGATATGGCCACGCGTGCTCGCGCATTTTGTCGTATTCATAACCGTCGCTCTCCGAGAAGCGCGCCACATCCAGCCAGTGGCGTCCCCATCGTTCCCCGTAGCGCGGCGACTCCAGCAGACGTTCCACGGTTTTGGCGAAGGCATCGGCGGAACGATCCGCCAGGAATTCATCGAGCTCCGACGGCGTCGGCGGAAGCCCATGCAGATCAAACGTGACTCGCCGCAGCAACGTGGCTTTGTCGGCGGGCGGCGATGGTGCCAGCCCCTGTTTCTCGAGCGCTGCGAGGATGAATGTGTCGATGGGGGTGCGCGGCCAGGCTGAAGGCCGCACCGGCGGCGGGGCCGGACGGGTGAGAGGTTGGAAGGCCCAATGATTGGTTGCCGGCGGCGCCGATCGGGTGGCGATCGGAGTCCAGCACAGCAGGACGAAACCGATCCAGCCGGGCAGCAGGGGCGAGGATTTCGACAGTGCGCGCTGCATACGCGGGTGTTCAGTGAGCGAGCGTTTAGTATCGGACCTTTGACCAGTCCTTGAGCTTGCCGTCCGCGCAAAACTTCAGCTGGAGATATTCGCCGCTGGGCGGTGGGGAGACGCTCGAGCCGGCTCCGACGCCGACGCCTCCGCGGGGACCGAAGGAGCCAGTGCCCACCCCGAAACCAAAGGACATCCGGGAACTCCGATGCAATACCCACTCGGCAAAGCGGCCTTCGTTCGATTCGCCCGAGACGGCTGGCTTGCCCAGATCCGCGAGCGCCTGTTCATAAGTGTAGTTGCCGACGCGCTCGCTCCAATTGATTTTGGACGGATTGGGTTTCGGGGGCGCCTTGGGAGTCGACGAGCATCCCACGAGGGCGGCGCTCAATCCCACGAGCAGAAAAAGTTTTTGAAGGTTCATAAGCGTCGCCGCCACTGTACAGCGGTGCCCTGGAAATACGAGTCAAGGATCGAAGCGCGGCAGCGCGTGACCTGTCACAGCATATGACAGAACATCGCGTCGCGGAGCTTGGGCTCAAACCAGGTGCTTTTCGGCGGCATAATGCCGCCCGCATCCGCGATCGCCATCAAATCCTCGATGCTCGTGGGAAACATGCTGAAGGCGCAGGCAGCGTCGCCGTTCTTGACGAGCTTCTCGAGTTCCCCGGTGCCCCGGATCCCTCCTACGAAATGAATTCGGTTGCTGGTGCGCGGATCGTCGATGCCGAAAAGCGGCGCGAGCACAAATTTTTGGAGCAGTGTCACGTCCAGTTTTTCCACCGGGTCCGTCGTCCGGAAAAAATGTTCCCTGAAAGTAAGCGTGTGCCAGGACCCCTCGATGTAGAGACCGAGCTGATGCTTGCGTGCGGGTTGGGGAATGCCGCTGTTTTTCGCAAGGACAAACACCCCATCGAGTTTTTCCATCAGTTGCGCGGGGGGCAGGCCGTTGAGGTCCTTGAGAACCCGGTTGTAGGGAAGAATCTGCAGCTGATTATGCGGAAAAACCACGGCGAGAAACCGCGCGCTCTGCCCCGCGCCGTGGCGCGATTGAAAAACCCGCGCGGCGGCGGCACTCCGATGGTGCCCGTCGGCGATGTAAAGAAACGGAATGCGCGCGAACTCGGATTCGATGACCGCCATCGTCGAGGGATCGGCGATAGTCCACGCGGTGTGGCGAACACCATCCGGGGCTGTAAAATCCAGCTCCGGCGGCGCAGCAGTTTTCGCGGCGAAAAGCGCATCGAGCTTCTGTGCCGCCCGGTAGGTGAGAAAAACAGGTCCCGTCTGCGCATCGAGCGTCTCAATATGACGCACGCGATCGTCCTCCTTGTCGATGCGAGTCAGTTCGTGCTTCTTGATGACGTTATCGAGATAATCCTGGCAGCTGGCAGCGGCGACCAAGCCCGTCTGCGAATGGCCGCCCATGATTTGGCGGTACAAATAAAACGCCGGCTCTTTGTCCTGTCGCAACGCCCCATCGGCAATGAGCTTCCTGAAGTTTTCCTTTCCCCTGGAATACACGGCGGCGCTGTGCACGTCGGTGCCGGATGGAAGATCGATTTCAGGTTTGCTGACATGCAGAAAGCTCAATGGATTGCCCGCTGCGATCTGACGCGCTTCATCCGAGGACATGACGTCGTAGGGCAACTCGCATAAGCGCGAGGCGAGGTCCGGTTTGGGACGCAACGCGGCGAAAGGATGAATGAAAGCCATAAACGAAGGGCGAGTCTAGGATCCGTCCGGGCCAACGCACGAAAAAACGGTCGGAGCCTGGTGTGGCCGGGGACGACCAAACGCCGGTTGCCGCACGAAAAAGGGACAGCAACCAGCCGGGCGAAAGTTCACGGAGTGCGCCCGTCCCGGGCGCAGCAACGCCCGATGCGTCTTGGCGTTGGAAGTTTTCTGCAGGCTCAAGCGTACGGACCTTGCTGTGGCCGGGGACGGCCACACTCCGCTTTGCGAAAGCGGATCGGCCAGGAACGCCGCGCGGGCTAAACCGGTGTGGCTGGAAATTTCGTCTAGAAGTTCGCTTCTATGGGACGCAGAGTGTCCGCGTTATGCCCGGAACTGATTCATCCCTTTTCCGTCCCGTGCGGCGGGACCGGTGCGCGTTCGGAAACCGATGCGCGGACGGCGCGCTGAAACGGAAAGTGGGAGTGCGCGCGGATGGGTTGGCAGCCAGGTTGCCCAATTTGGGATGAGGAAAAAATCGAGCGATCGAGGCCCGCGCCGGTCCGTGCCCTCTGCGCCGGCAAGTCAGGCCGGATACTGGCAGCGGTTCAAGGATCGGCTGGCCGACCCGGTTTCCGGCGCGTCGCTGGCAGCGTTTCGCTTTGCGGTAGGCTTGGTCATGTCGCTGGAGGCTTACGCGTTGTGCAGGCCGAACGTGGCGGCCATCAGTGCCGGGACGACTCCACTGCAAACTTATTACACCGGCGCGGACATCACATTCCATTTGCCATACCCGGCGTTTGGGTGGCTGCCGTTGTTGCCCCCATTTTGGATCCACGCCCTCGTGGCTTTGCTGGGTCTGGCGGGGATGACGATGGCCATCGGCTTTTGTTATCGGCTCTCAGCGATTACCGTTTTCCTGACCTGGGGATATTTATGGGTCGTGGAGTCGACGAGAACCTACTGGCAAAGCCATTATTATCTCGAGGTGCTGTTGACGTTCCTCCTGATTTGGATGCCAGCGGGACGCTGTTACAGCATCGACGCATGGCTGGCGGCCGGAAGGAATTTTCCGCGGACGATTCCGTTCTGGCCGATCCTGATCCTGCGCGGACAACTGTTGCTCGCGTATTTTTATGCGGGGGTAGCCAAGTTCAGCGCCGACTGGGTGATGGATGCGGCTCCGATGCGCTGGGTGCTGGCGGATCCCAACATCATGGCTCCGTATCGCTCGTTGCTGGGCAGTTCTCAGCTGGCCTTTGTCGAGGGAATCATCCCCAGCAATGGCTTCGCGTATTTTATCAGTTGGACCGGGCTCTTATTCGATCTGGCGGTCGGGTTTCTGTTGCTCATCCGGCGGACGCGAGTTTTTGCGCTGGTCTTGATGATTATTTTCCATGCGACGAATCACCTGCTCATTTTTGATGACATTGGCTGGTTCCCGCTGGTGGGAGTGACCACGGCGCTCATCTTTTTGAATCCGGACTGGCCGGAGAAATTAGGGCGCTGGTTGCGTCATCCGAAGGTTCCCAAACCGGATTGGGGATGGTTTGCCGCCGGGGCCGTTCTCATTCCCGTCGTGGGGGCGGCGCTGGGATGGAAATCCAAATCGTCGGATACGCTGCCGGGCGAAAAAAAACAGCGCATGCCGCTGGGGCGATGGACCGCTGCTTTTGTGGCGGCGTGGCTCGTTTGGCAGGGAGTGATGCCGCTGCGCCATTATTGGATCGCGGGCGATGGCCGGTTTACCTACGAAGGGATGAGTTTCAGCTGGCGGTTGAAGGCCGAGGCGCGGCATGCGCGCGGGCATCAGTTGTTTATCAGGGACACGTCCATTCTGCCGTCGCCCGGCTCTGGCCGCGATCGGATCGACTGGGAGGCGTGGCACGGCGAGCGGGTGCTGTATCGCCGTTTAACCCCCAGCCGGCTGGACCTGGCGCAGCTTCCCGAAATTGTGGTGGTGCTCGAACCATTGTTGGGGGAACGGATTTTTTTCAACGCCGCCGGCGGACCAGGGATTCGCAACGAACAGGAGGCGCGCGAACGCATCAGCCAATTATGGCAGGAATCCTACGGCCGCGTTCCGGACCTGGTGCTCGGGGCGAATGGCCTTGGGCAGGGCCTCGAATCCGTGGCCAGCCAACTGGCCGCCGCCGGCCGCGATGCCGAAGCAAAACGTATAGGCTCCCTCGCCGCCCAACTTCGCCAGCTCGACGAGATGAAGCCGGCGGAAGCGATGGGCGTTATTCGCGAGATTCGCGCCCTGATAAAAGAGGCGGCGACCCGGCCGGCGGATGCGATGATGGCCGGCCTTCGGGCCTTGCCGCCATTTGCTCTCGAAGGAGTCCAGGCATCCGCCGGCTCGTTGTTTTATATCGAAGACAGGTCATTGCAAGAGATGCAACCGGCCGGTCCGCCCCGGTTGAATCGCAAGCAATGGAAGGAGAGCCCAAGCACCAGGGTGATTCCGAGGCCTGGATATCCCATCCGCACGGCGGCGCCGCTGGTCGTGTATCTTGGAGACTTGGGAATTACGAGCCGGGAACTCCTCCCCCAAGTGTGCATTTTCGATTCCCAGGATTCTCCGGGCCTGCCGCCCTACATTTGGTGGAACAGTCCGCGTGATTTGACCATCTCGAAGGGGATGCACATCAGCAACCAGGCTTTCTTCCTGAGAAGATATGCGAGGCGAGTCGCGGATTTGTGGCAGAAAGAATACGGACGGCGCCCGGTCGTGACGGCAGCGACTGCGGTATCGCTCAATGGCAGGCCGCCGCAAATGCTCGTGGATCCAGAGGCGGACCTGGCATCGGTGTCGGCTTCGTGGTTCACCCACAATGGTTGGATCAAGGATTTGGAATTGCGCCGGATCCCGCGGGAAATTTTGGCGGACAAAAATCGCCGGCCAGCAGGATTCGCTGAACGGATGCCCTAATCCGTGTTGTTGGTTTCGGATGAAGTTCCTGGGTGGAAAGCCAGGATGAGTGCGTCCTTGAGTGGTTGATGATGAGGGGATTTACTGGTCTCACAATAGGGGGCGCCTGCGGTTTCGTTTCTCTCGTTATGATTTATAATACGGGAACTCATTAATTTATCCCGCTTTAGCCACTTTTTTATTGCAAACGTGTCCGTCATTTGGTTAACTAACAACGATCCACACCGAAGAAACGGACCGAGTCATGCAATTTACTTGGTGAATTGCCGTTTCGCCGGTGTGGATAGTTCCGAATAACTCAGACAACCAATAGTATGAGAAGCCCGAATCGCTCCCTCCCTCGTTCCTCCTTTTTTCCCACAACAGCATTGCCCGCCGCAACTGCCGCCCTAGTGGCCATGGGATTAATATCCACCGGCCATGCTCAGGTTCAGACCGCAGGAGCCCTGCTGGTGAACATCAATGCGACGTCGTTGCCGACCGGTCCATTGACCTCGATCGCCAATGCCGGGACATCGGGCGGGTTTTTCGAGGCGCGCGGTGGCGCCAACGCCACGCCGGTTGTCGCGCCCGTTTACGGCAACGGCACCAAGGGCATCCAATTTGACGGCGGCGATTTCCTTCAACATGTCACCACCCTGGGCGGCGGGCCCAAGAGCGCCCCGGCCGGTTTGACCGGCGCCAATCCGACAATGAGCGTGGAAGCCTGGGTGTTGAATCCCTGGCCTGATCGCGAAGAGACGGTCGTGGCATGGGGCCATCGCGGCGGTGGTGATGGTCAAAATGAATCGCTTTTGTACGGCTTTGACGGTCGTTGGG
>JBEEGQ010000290.1:0-4872 GCA_041166945.1 Verrucomicrobiota bacterium | reverse complement strand
AATGGAATCCAGCAGCGAATTGATTCTCCGCCGCGCTTCGAGGTTGATGCGCGGGATCGGCTCGGAAACGGGCGGAAGAACAAATTGAGCGGATGACTTTGCCGCGGGAAGATTCGTGCGACCCAATTTCGTGAGATAGCCTCGAGCAATATCGTTCCTGGGATCGAGTTCAAGCGCCGCACGCCAGAGCGCTTCGGCCTCGTTCGTTCTGCCTCCCTCCTGGAGTTTCTTGCCTTGGATAATGAGACGAGGAACATCGTTCTGATCGGCGGCCATTGTGAGCGCGTTTACAGGCTTGGGATCGCGGCTGACCCCGGTCTGCCCTTTCGATTCCAGCGTCTGGCCATCGGTCAAACCGATCGTTGCCAGGGCAACGAGCAGCAACATGGCGGGAAAGGACCAGCGCTTCTGCGGCGCAAAAGAGGCAATCATCCCGATGCGCGTTTGAAGCTGCCGCTTGTCTTCCAGAATCCCCACCAGGCCCGGGGCGGCCACTCTTTGAGTAAAACCCTCCAGCAACCGCAAAATTGTCCGCCCGTATTCCCTTTTCCGGCCCTCGCCGGCTGCTTCGAGTGCGAGGGCGTCACACGCCAATTCGCGATCGGCTCGCCAGCGCATGAAGCCGAACCAGAGGATCGGATTAAACCAATGCGCAATTTGCAGCAATGCCACGACCCAATTGATCAGAATGTCCCGGCGCTTCACGTGCGCCAGTTCATGCAGAAAGACGAAATGAAGTTCCGCCAATGTGAAGCAACGCGTGAAGTTGACCGGCAGCAGCAACCGCGGCCGGAAGACGCCCAGCAGTACCGGACTCTCCATGTCTGCGCCTTCAACGAGGCGAAGCCGCGTCCTTACCTTGATCTGCAAACGACAATTCTCCAGCACCGCGAGCACGTTGGGATCGGACACTTCCGGCAATCCCCGAAAACGGCGCGCGACATTCACTGACGCCATGATGATGTGAACCGCGAGCCCGACAGCGCCAGCAAGCCAGAACGCAAACAAACAGAGCGGCCACGGGATTTGCCTTTGATGCAGCGGGACGGGAGTGGCAGCGACCGCCTCCGCCCTGCGAGTCGTCGGCGGCGCATCCGTGACGACGGCAATATCCGCGACTCCCTTTTGCTTCTCATCCGTTTTCGGCACGGCTTGAACAGGGGATGTCTCCGTGTGAGTGGCGGACAACTGGTTAGACTGTTCCTCACGAGCAGAGGTGATGGGATGCGAGGGCGAGCTGTTCTTCCTGGTCGCGAGCGGCACGACGTTAAACACACTCACTCGTGTCGGCAGCGACGCCGGCAACAGGATTCTCCCGATAACCAGCAGCCACAATGCGCAACGCCAACGCGGTGTCAGCCAGCGTCGAAAAATCCATTGGGTGACCAATACCAGCAGCACCATCACGGATGCTTGAAGGGAAAACCGTCCCAACGTCTTCAGAAAAATCGAGGCGCCCTCATTCATGACTTCCTCCTGTTTTTCCCATACGCTCTCCCGGCACGCTCCTCCAGCAGGTCATTCAACTCCTGCAAATCCTTCTTCGTGATACGCCGTTGCTCGACAAAGAAAGCCAGCATCGGTTTGAGTGAACCGCCGAAGACCCTTTCGAGGAACGATTCGCTGGCCGCTGCCACGCATTCCTGTTCAGAAAACAACGGGTCATAAACGTAGGCACGTCCCTTCGGCTCGTAGTCCAGAACCTTTTTCTGCACCAGCCGGTTGAGCAACGCCCGGGTTGTTTTCGGATGCCACGTCGGATCTATGGCGGACAATTCATGGATGATCGCCGATGCCGGGATGGGATGCCTGGCCCATATCACGCGCATGATTTCCCATTCTGTCTCGGTTATTTTAGGTGGGGGCTTCATTTGGACTAAATGCGTAATCCAGATCAGGACTACAGATTTAGTCCACAGGGTGCAAGCATTATTAGGAGCACTTGGATCGCAGTGCGGACTGGTCATGGACGCGACTCGCTGGACTCCGGCCCAGATGCCCCGAATGCGCCGCAACTGACTTGCGCCGCAAGCACCAGGAGCAAATAAAATGAGTTGGAGCTCTTAAAGTGCCTTCATGGCGCCTCAAAAGGTTAACCTGCTTCAAAAAGCTTCCAGCAAATCTCCTTGCACCCTCGATTTTCTCCAAACGTCGCGGGCCCGAAACTGATGTTGATTGGAGCGGCGGACTTGGTCTCAGGGCTTTTTCCAGAACTCTTCAAACTCGCACCTAACCCCCTTCACTTTGTATTCTCCGCCACGGCCATTTCAGGCCTTCAAAAAAATGGTCGGGGCGGTGAGATTTGAACTCACGACCTCTTGCACCCCAAGCAAGCGCGCTACCAAGCTACGCTACGCCCCGACCTGCGCACCCTGCGGTGCGGACGCGCAATATAAGGAGCGACACCGCAGATTCAACAACATTCCATGAACACCGCGCCCCAACCTCCGCCGCGCTCTCAAAATCCATTCCGGAAAATCCGCAAGGCGCCCTGCGTCATCCTCACTCCCATTCGATCGTGCCCGGAGGTTTGCTCGTGATGTCAAAGACGCATCGATTGACTCCCTTGACCTCGTTGATGATTCGCGTCGCCAGCTTTTCAAGGAGGTCATACGGCAGCTTCACCCAGTCGGCCGTCATGCCGTCCTGAGATTCCACGGCGCGAATGGCGATCGTAAAATCATAAGTGCGTTCATCGCCCATCACTCCCACGCTACGGCAGGGCAGCAACACGGCGAAGCTTTGCCAGATCTTGTAATAGAGCCCGCTGGATTTCATCTCTTCCACCACGATGGCGTCCGCGTTCCGCAGAATATTGCATTTGGCGGGCGAGACTTCGCCCAGCACACGGACGGCGAGGCCCGGCCCGGGGAAGGGCTGGCGCCAGACGATTTCGCGCGGCAAACCCAGCTCGAGTCCCAATTGGCGCACCTCATCCTTGAACAGCCGCTTGAGCGGTTCGACCAGGGCGAACTTCATGTTGCGGGGAAGCCCGCCCACGTTGTGATGGCTCTTGATAAGCGCGGCGGGGTTCCCGGCGATGGGCACCGACTCGATGACGTCGGGATACAGCGTTCCTTGCGCCAGAAATTTCGCCTTGCCGGCACGTTTCGTGGCGGCCTGAAAAACATCGATGAACGTCCTGCCGATGACCTTGCGCTTTTTCTCGGGGTCGGTCACCCCCTTGAGTTTTCGCAAAAAAAGGGCCGAGGCATCCTCGTATTGCAGCTTCAGCTTGAAATTGCGTCCGAACACCTCCCGAACCACCTCGGCCTCGCGGGCGCGCAGCAGGCCGTTATTGACGAAGATGCAGGTCAACTGGTCCCCGATGGCCTTGTGAAGCAGCGCGGCGGCAACGCTGGAATCGACGCCTCCGCTCAGGCCCAGGATCACCCGCTCGCGTCCCACCTGCGCCCGAATTTCGTCCACCGCCTGGTCGATGTAGCGGAGCATCGTCCATTCCTTCCCGCAACCGCAAACGGCATGGACAAAGTTGGCGATGACCTCTTTTCCGCGCGGCGTATGGACGACTTCAGGATGGAATTGCAGCCCGAAGAATTTTCGTTTCCGATCCTCGATGGCGGCGTAATCCGAATTTTCGGTGGTTGCCACCGCGACAAAATCGGCGGGCAGCCGCGTTAATTTGTCGCCGTGCGAATTCCAAACCTGAAGCTGCCGGGGCAGCCCTGCGAAAAGGGCGCACGATTTGTCGATGACGGAGAGAGTGCCCTTTCCATATTCACGCTTCTGGCCTTTCTCGACTTTGCCACCGAGGAATTGAGCGAAAAGTTGAACTCCGAAACAGATGCCGAGCACGGGCAATCCCATCTTGAAAATGGCCTTGTCGGGCAGCGGCGCGTCCGCCGCATAAACACTCGAGGGGCCGCCGGAGAGAATGAGTCCCCGCGGATTCAGCCGGGCGATTTCGGCGGCCGGCGTGTCGTACCGGACGATGGTGGAATAGACATTGCACTCCCGGATGCGGCGCGCGATGACCTGCGTATATTGTGACCCGAAATCGAGAATGACAATTTGCTCGTGCATCGAAAAGGAGGTGTTTTACGGCGTGGCGACTGTTTGGCGAGAGAAAAGTGCGAACGCCACCCGGCGAATGGGGCAGTGACGAGTGGCGAGCGGGGGAATGACGAATGACGAATGACGAATGACCGGGCGGAGCGCGGCATTTATGCCGCTTCGTGAACAAGGCAACGCTGAGCTCCGATTCGCAGCAGGCAGGGCGGGCCGCTATTTCCAGTGGAGGTTCAAGGTCTGGATGTCCTTCGGACCGTTGCGGCGAAGCATCGCGACATATTCTCGATGGGTTCCGCGAACATCCACGTTGAGATGCACTTCAAAACAAAGGCTGCGAACCGTGCAATAAGGGGTCATTTGCTGGACGACCTCCGCCGGCAGCCCCACTCGCTGCAACTCCCCCACGCTTCGGAATGGCATGTCATCGGCCGTGCCGTCGGCGCTGTCAGGTCCCGCGCGTCCCCCAGGGCCGCTAATAATTGCCTGGGCCCAGTGTTCGTCAATGAAAGGAAACACCTGGAGAACCGTCGCCGAGGCGGTGTTGATATTCACGAGCTTGCTCGAAATCGGGGTGAAAAGATCCGCCAAACCGACCGCATAAGTCGGTTCGTCAAACATGCTCTTGAGCGCGGGGTTCGGACGGTTCATCACAGCAGGCAGACCGCCGCCGCCTGACCCCCAATACATTGCCGGCGTCACTCCTTTGATCAACAGAAGTTCCGTCAGATCATCAATCGGTCCCTGCTTGGCGTAATAGGGCATCGCCAGGCCCTCGTAGTATTCGCTGGTGGCGCCGCCCATGGTCGTTTTTCCCCGCGGGTCACACCAACTTTGAATGGA
>JBEEGQ010000289.1:0-20169 GCA_041166945.1 Verrucomicrobiota bacterium | reverse complement strand
ATTTCGATACAACCCGCGGGGCAGGTGACGCCGATGGGGAATGGGGCGGTGTTTGGGGTGACGGCAGCGGGGACGGGGCCGTTGGGGTATCAGTGGCGTTCCAACGGGGTGAACATTGCTGGTGGGACGGGGTCGACGGTGGCGTTGTCGAACCTGACGTTGTCGGCCAGCGGGAGTCAAATCAGCGTGGTGGTCTCCAATTGCGCGGGGACCTTGTTGAGCGCCTCGGCGGTGTTGAGTGTGACGCCGATATCGGCGGTGAGTTTTGATTTCAACACGCCGGGCCAATACACGAACCTGCCGTATAACCTGGTGGGCAACGACTGGAGCGTGGGTGGGGCGTCGGCGGCCACTCCGCCGATCAACGGGACGCAGCCGTTTCCGCCGGATGTGCAATTTGAGGTGTCGACGGGGGGGGTGGGGGTGGCGACGGGAGGGGGCGGGCTGGATTTGACCTTCAACAACGGGGTGGATCACAGCGCGATACTGACGCCATTGACGTATGATTTTTCGCTGACGGGGAAGGTATTGATCGTGTCGATCATGACCAAGGTGAAGGTGGCGACGGCGGCGCAGCGGGCGATTCACATTGGTTTTATCACGCAGACCAACGGGTCGGACACGCTGGGCAAGCTGATAATGGCGGGGGTGAACGGGACAGCCAACCTGGGGTTCATGTCGGCGATATTCCAATCCAGCGCGCCGTTGAATGTGGTGACGCCCAGCTATCATTTGAGGGCGCAGTATAAGACGGTGGCGGGGACGGCGTTTGAGACCATCCCGGTGAACAGCCCGACCAACACGCTGGCGACCAACAACTGGTATAAGCTGGTGGCCAAGTTTGTGAACGTGAAGGACGCGGGCAATTCATCGAGCAATTACACGGTGGAGGCGACGGTGCAGGACATGGGGTTGACGGGGTTGACGGCCGGGCCGGTGGTGCTGGCGATGCCGCCGTTGTTGCAGACCAACTTTGACATGGTCAACCAGAAGAACCTGTATTTTGCGATCCGCTCGTTTGAAAACGGCGGCAACGATTATTTCGACAACGTCTATGTGACGACGCGGACCGGGCCGGCGGCGTTTGTGACGGGGCCAGCCAGCCAGACGGTGTTGCAGGGGCGCACGGCCAATTTCCAGGCGCTGGTGGATGGGGATGGGCCTTATACGTATCAATGGAACCGGAATGGAGTGCCGATAGCCGGAGCGGGGAACTGGAAGTATACGACGCCGCCGCTGTTGTTCCCTGCGGACAATGGGGCGCTGTATACGGTGAGTGTGACGAGCCCGAGCGGAACGATAACGAGCGCTGCGGGGACAGTGACGGTGCAGGCCGATGCGTTGGATGTGTTGTCGGTGGGCAGCGTGGATGGGGCGGTGATTGGGCTGCGATTTGACCAGCCGGTGACGCGAGCCAGCGCGGAGGCGCCGGCCAATTATTTGATCAACGGAACGCCGGCGGCGGCGGCGCAGTTATTGGTGAACAACGGGGTGCAGCAATATCGGACCAATGGAACCGAAGTGTTGCTGACGCCGGCCAGTGTGATATCGGGCAGCTACACGGTGACGGTGGCCAATGTGACCTCGTTGTCGGGAACCGTGGTGGGGGCCAACAACTCGGCGACGGGCCAGGTGTCGGGGTTGGTGGGTTATGATGTGGATCCGTTGAGCATCGGGTTCAACGGGGAGGCGCCCCGTGCGGTGAACGGACAGGTGGCGACGCTGCCGGGAACGACGTATAGCTTTGCGCCCGGCCAGTTCACGGTGAGCGCGGGAGGCCATGATATTTTCGGGACGTTTGACGGGTTCCATTACACGTACAAGCGGGTGACGGGCAACTTCGACTGGAAGATGCGCGTGACGTACATGGACATCGTGAGGACGACGACCAAGGCGGGGTTTGACGCGCGATTGTCGCTGGACCCGGCCAGCCCGCATGTGGGTGCCTTTGCGGATCCGGCGTTGCCGGCGCGCAACTTCATCGAGGGAGTGTCGCGGCCTGATTACAATGTGGGCAGCGTGTCGTGGGGAACGCAGCCGACCAATTATTATCCGAATGTATGGCTGCGGTTGAGGCGGGTGGGCAACACGTTCCTGAGATATTCGAGCACCAACGGGGTGAACTGGGCATTTGACGGGCAGATTTCGTCGACGCCGGCGGGGTTGCCGTGGCCGGACACGATTTACATGGGCCTGGCGCATAACTGCAATGTGGGCACGGGAGTGATCCAGCAGCCGTCGAGTTCGCAGCAGGATAACTTTGGGGATTTTGCGGGATACCCCGGGGCGTTGATAGCGATCAGCTCGGGGCCCTCGAACATCGTGGTGACGGCGCCCAACGCGGCGACCTTCACGAACCTGGCGACCGTGACGGGCGGGGGTATACCTGCGGGCAACGGGGAGTTGACCTATCTGTGGCAGCGGACCAACACGGCGACAGGCGGGTGGACGAACATGCCATCGGCCGGTGCGACCAATCATATCCTGAACACGGGGGCATTGCTGGCGACGGATAACGGGGCGCAGTTCCGGGTGATATTGTCAGCGCCGGGAGCGTTGTCGGTGACCAGCAGCGTGGCGACATTGACGATCACCGACACGGCCGGGCCGACGATTTTGGCCGGTGGGGTGTTTGTGCCGACCAATTCGCTCAACCAGATTGTGGTGAAGTTCTCGGAGTTCATGTCGGCGGCGACGGCATTGAACCGGGCCAACTATACGGTGACCAACGGGGCGGGGGTGGTGCAGGGCATCGCCAGCGTGTCGTTCCTCAATGGGGACGCCCGGACGGTGGTGATCACGACGTCCAATGCGTTGACCGGGGATTTGTACGGGGTGCGCCTGACGGGAGTGCAGGATTTGGGTGGGAACAACATCACGGCCGGGACACTGGTGACCTTTGCGCAGGTGTCGGGAAGCCCGCAGGCCGGGCCGGTGGTGTGCGATTATTACGCCAGCCTGATAGCCGGGGGAGTGGTGACCGACCTGGTCAATCATGTGAAGTATATCGCCAATACGCCGGACTTCATCATGTATAGCAATGTGTTCGGGGTGAATGGCGGAGCGGCGGCCTTCCCGACGTCCGGGTTGGGGGATAACTATGGCATCCGGATGTATAGCTGGTTTGTGCCGCCGACCAATGGCCAATATAAGTTCTATCTGAGGGCGGATGATTTTGCGGAGTTCCTGATGAACACCAACGCGGTGGGGAGCACCAATGGGCCCAACCGGATTATCCCGACGTCATTCAACAGCCCGGCGGCCCAGCAGGCGTATCATGCGATGGATAACAACACCAACTCGAAGTATTTGAACTTCGACAAGCTCAACACGGGGTTCATCGTGACGCCCGGGGGGCCTGCGACGGTGGTGCGGGGCATCCGGCTGGCCACGGCCGGGGATGCGCCCGAGAGGGATCCGGCGACCTTCACGCTGGAGGGGGCCTCGAGCTTTGCGGGTCCCTGGACGGCGATAGCCTCCGGGAACACGGGCCTGGGCGGCACGGCATTGTCCAACCGGCTGAGTTTTGTGCCCGATGTGACCTTTGCCAACAGCACGGCCTATGCAAGTTACCGGGTATTGTTCCCGACGGTGCGGGATGCGACCGCGGCCAACAGCATGCAGATAGCTGAAGTGCAGCTGTTGGATGCCAGCAGCGCCAACATACTGGGCGGGGCCATCCCGCAGATATTGCTGACGGTCAACAATGCCAATTACGTGGCGACGGCCAGCGTGACCAACACGCTCAACGCGGGGCAGCGTTATTACATGGAAGTGCGTTTCAAGGAAACGGGCGGCGGCGACGGGGCGGCTGTGGCGATGCGCGGGGGGGCCGATGTGAGCATCCCGGCGGCGGCCGAAGTGATCCCATCGATTCATAACGGGACCAACAACCTGCTGCTGTATCCGGAGGGGATTGCGCCGCGGCCCAAGGCGATCATCGAGCTTTACAACGGGCTGGTGAACAACACGGCGCCCAGCGGGAACGGGGCCATCGCCGACCTGCTGTTCTCGACGAACATCCTGAAGTTTGTCAGCGGCCTGCCGGATACCGTCGGGTATGAGCGGTACATGGGATATTCGACCAACCTGGGCAACACCAGTCTGGATAACTACATGGGGCGCATCATCAGTTACTTTGTGCCGCCGACCAATGGCAATTACCGGTTCTATATCCGCAGTGATGATTCATCGATATTGTATATGAACACCAATGCGGTGAACAGCACCGACCCGGCGGGGAAGAGGGAGTTGGGGCGGCTCAATGCGTTTACAGCGGCCTATACTTTGGCCGGTCCGACCGTGTCGCTCATTGGCGGGCAGCGTTATTACATGGAGGGCATCTGGCGTGAAGGCGGCGGCGGGGACGGGATGACCGTGCAGGTGCGCGCGCAGTCCGACGCGAGTGTGCCCGGGGTGCAGGAAGTGATTTTGCCCAACATGCTGGAGTTCCCGGCGGACCTGGATCGCATTGGGCCTGTGAACTTCAACCAGGCGGGCAGCGCCGGGGGTTTGAGCCCCTTGAACCCCGTGGTGCGCGAGGGCGAGACGATTACCTTCTTCCCGCGGGGCGTGGCCGGTTCGCCGCCGTATCTGCCGGTGTGGCTGCGCAATGGGCAGCAGGTGTTTGCCAATAACCAGTTTTATGTGACCCAGCCCCTGACGATGGCCGACAACGGGGCGGTGTATACGATCCAGGTGTCCAACCTGTTTAGCGTGGTGACCGCATCGAGCACCGTGACGGTGCTGCCCGACAACACCCCGCCGACCATCGTCAGCGCGGTGGCCTCGCAATATGGGGACAGCGTGCTGGTGACCTTCAGCGAGGGAGTCGATGCGGGCAGCGCCGGTGCGCTGGCCAACTATCGGATCGCCGGGCTGCGAATATTGTCAGTGGGCCGTGATGATCAGAAGCGCAACCGTGTGAGCCTGCGGACCGATCCGCAGACGCCCAACACGCTGTATACCCTGACGGTCAATGGGGTGCGGGACCTGTCGAGCGCGGGCAACCCGATTGCGCCCAACTCGACCCGGACATTCAGCTCCTGGGGCTATGGCGGGCTGGGCGGGGTGTATGTCGAATACTTCACCAACATCCAGAACACGCTGGATGAATATTTTCTGACGGATCCCAAGGCGATCTACAACATGCCCGATTACAGCTATTACACCAACGTGTTTGCGGCCGGGTTGTTTGGGGCGGAGACCGGTCTCAATGAATATGCCTTGAGGATATCGGGCTGTTTCATGCCGCCGAGCAATGGGCTTTACCGGTTCTTTGTGCGCGGGGATGACGCGACGATGCTGTTCATGAACACCAACGGACCGGCGGCCTCGGGCCGCGTGCTGTTGGCGCGCAACAACGGGGCCAACTCGGCGGCGGCGGGCACCTTTGCCGCCAGCGGCTGGCAGGCCGGCGTGGGTGTGGGCGGGGATCCCAAACTGGGCTCGAGCGTCACGCCCATATTGTCGCTGACCAATAACACACCTTATTACCTGGAAGCCCTCCTGAAAGAGGGCGGCGGCGGGGATCACCTGGAAGTGCTGATGCGCGCCATTGATCCGGTGACATTGACGGAGATCGGGGGAGTGCCGCCCACGCCGGCGGCAGCCGATTACACGGGAGCCAACAGCTTTTCGGCGTTCCTGTGCGCGCCGGGCAATCCGGATGGGGTGACCATCCTGCAAAGCCCGCCGGCCGAGCTGTTCCTGACCGAGAACGACGCGGTGAGCCTGACATTGAGCGCCAGCTTCGTGCCGCCCTCGATGGCGCAGTTTACGACCTATCAATGGCAGCGGTCCAACGCGTTGAGCGGGGTGTTCACGAACGTTCCCGGGGCGACCCTGCCGACCCTCTCCTTCTTTGCGCCCCTGAGCGATAACAACGCCCGATATCGTCTGACCGCATCGATGCCCGGAGGAGTGCGGCAGTTTGCGACCCTGTTGCATGTCGTGGCCGACACCATCCCGCCGCGCATCGTGGCGGCCAGCAGCCTCAATGGGACCAACATCGATATTTGCTTCAACGAGCCGGTGGAATTTAACAGCGGCGGCGATGAATTTGGCTACGTGGTCAATGGCGGGGCCAACAACGTGTTGTCGGCCGATGTGCGCAGCAACAACGCCAGCCAGGTGACCCTGGTGATTGATCCGCCGCTGCCGGCCGGCCAGCCCTTCACCGTGTCGGTCACCGCCGTCTATGATTTGGCCAGCAATCCCAATGTGGGCGACAGCTCGACCAACGGACGGGTGCAGGGTTATCTGCCGCGCGATATCGGGGCGCCTCCCGGTGGCGGCTCGAGCTTCT
Organism: Verrucomicrobiota bacterium; assembly: GCA_041166945.1. Classification (GTDB taxonomy): domain Bacteria; phylum Verrucomicrobiota; class Verrucomicrobiia; order Limisphaerales; family JADJPG01; genus DASTLJ01. The sequence goes on along the minus strand of JBEEGQ010000289.1, from coordinate 13,862 downwards.
CGTGCAAGCCGGGCGAGATCGATGTGTTTGCCGGCGGGGCGGACATCTGGACCGCCTCCGACCAGGGACACATGACCCTGACGCCGCGCTGCGGCAACTTCGACATCAACCTGCGGGTGCAAAGCCTGACCCGCGCCGTGGCGGACAATGATGGCATCACCAAGGCCGGGCTCATGGTGCGCGACAGTCTGGATCCGGCCTCGCGCAAACTGCATGTGCTGTTGGAACCGCCGGCATTGGTGGGGGGACGGGACTTTTACGAAGCGGGCCAGCGCCCGACATTGGGCGCGCTGACAGCGGCCTGGGATGGCGGCAGCGCCACGGGCACGGGCCCGGCCGGGCTGCCCAACGGCTGGGTGCGCATCAAACGGACCGGCAACCTGTTCACCGCCTATCGCAGCGCCGATGGCTCCAACTGGACCGTCGCCACCACCACCACCCTGGCCCTGTCGAACACTGTTTATGTCGGGCCGGCCACCACGGCGCATATCCCGAGCCCCTCGGCAGCGACTGTGTTTGCTGAATATCGGAATATATATATACCCGATCCGCCGGCGGTGTTGACCCCTCCGAGTCCGCCGTCGCAGACGATCGCCCTGCATGGCTCGGCGACCTATAGTGTTGTGGTGAGCAACCCGCCCAACAGCGGACCATTGGCCTATCAATGGCAGCGCAATGGGATCAACCTGGCCGGGGCCACCAACGCCACGCTCACTTTGAACAACCTGCAGGTGAGCGACTCGGGCACCTACACCATCAATGCGGGCAACGATGGCGGTTGCGCCGTCATCGCCCCGGTGGTGCTCATCGTGAGCAATGCATTGCCGATTGTGGGCACCGACATGTTGATGGCCACCCAGAATGTGACCATGACCTATGCGGCCACCAACCTGTTGGGCAACGACAGCGACCCCGAGATGGACAGCTTGAGCGTCGTGGCCGTCAGCGGCATTCTGCCCGTGTCATTTGCCAGCGACTTCAACGCCGGGCTGCCCCTGGGCACGGCCGTTTATGGGAATGCCTCCGTCCTGCCCAATGGCGGCACGGGCGACAGCGGGCACCTGGAGATCAACCCGTCGGTGGTCAATGCGGCCGGTGGATTTGTGATGGCCGAACTGACTCCCGGCCGGCATGTGTCGGCCTTCAGCGCGACGTTCAACCTGAAAATCTTCCAGGGCAGCGCCGAGCCTGCCGACGGGATGAGCTTCAACTTTGGCAGCGATCTTCCCGATGCGGCCACCACGGGAGCCGCCGCAGAACAAGGCGGCACGGCCAGCGGGTTTTCCTTCTGCATAGATAACTACCGGTTCCAGCCGATCTCGGTGGGCCTGCCATACAATGCGCCGGGCGGCGGGACCGCCACCACCTCCGGGTTGAAGGTCAATTACAAGGGAGTCGTGGTCGCCATCGTGCAAACCCCCGGCGCCTGGAACCAGGACCGTTACGTGCCCGTCTCGATCAATGTGGCGGCCAATGGCGCCTGCACCATATTGGTCGATGGCACCAATGCCTTTGGCACCTTCACCCTGCCGTCTTACACACCCGGGTTCGGGCGCTTTGGAATCTATGGCCGTTGCGGCGGACAGAACCAGGCCCATGAAGTGGATGACCTGGCCATCGCCGTCAACACCCTGGAGACCACGCGGCCCATTCCGCCGGCCGACCTGGGTGGCGGCACCCTCAATGGCAACGCGTATGTCAGCAACGACAATGGCGTCAACAACAGCGGGGCCCTGCATCTGACCGATGCCTCGTTGACCCAATCCGGCTCATTCCTGCTCAACGAACTGACCCCCGGCAAGGCCGTGGCCTCGTTCACCGCCAGCTTCAAGCTGCGCATCGGCAATGGCAGCGGCAATGCAGCCGACGGGTTCAGCTTCAACCTGGCCGGGGACCTGCCCCCGCTAGCCGTGGCCGCCGAGGAGGGCGCGGGCACCGGCCTGTCGCTGTGCATCGATAATTATCCGACCGGCGGGGTCGACAGCCCCTCGTTCAAGCTCAAGCTGGGCGGCACCCAACTGGGGTTGGTGCTCATGCCCAAATGGAACAGCACCGCGTATATCCCGGTGAACATCACCCTCACCGCGGGGGGCCAATTGACCGTGAATGTCAATGGAACCAACGTGGTGTCCTCACTGGCTCTGCCGTATGTGCCGATCACCGGCCGGTTCGGCATGTATGGACGGACCGGGGGAGAGTTTGAAACCCACTGGGTGGATGATCTTTCGATCAATGTGACGGCCACCGACAGCAGCACGGGCAGCTACAGCGCCAACTTCGACAGCGGCACCTACGGCACCGTGAGCCTGGCCTCGGGCGTGATCACCTATGTTCCGCCGACCAACGGGTGCGGCATGGACAGCTACTATTACATCGTCAGCGACGGCCAGAGCGGGGGCTTCTCGACCGGGCGGGTGGATGTGGTGATAAAAGAGAGCGTGCCGACCGCGCCGGTGATCGTGAGCTGCGCCAGCAACCGGACCCTGGCATTGCCGGCGAACACCTGCCAGATGGCGCTGCCGGATTTGACGGCGCAAATGATCGCCACCGACAACTGCTGCTGCCTCCTGCGCAGCCAGAACCCGGCCCCCGGCACGATGCTCAACATCGGCACCTACAACGTGAAGTTGATCGTGACCGACACCATGGGCCTGTCGGCCACCTGCACCGCCGTCGTCGTCGTCGCCGACGTCACACCCCCCGCCATCGCCTGCTCCACGAATATCACGGCCAATTGCGCCAGTCCTTCGGGCACGTTCGTGACCTATTCCACGACAGCAACGGATGATTGCACCGCCAGTCCGGTCGTGACATGCCTGCCGCCTTCGGGATCTCCATTCCCGCCGGGCACGACGACTGTGAATTGCAAGGCGGTCGATGCTGGCGGCAACAGCAACACCTGCTCTTTTGTTGTGAGCATCGTGCCGTTCCAAGCCGACTTCCCCGTGAACGCGCTCATCACGGATAATAATCCCAATGGCTATGCCAGCACCAAGTCCGTCGCCACAACGGTCGGAATCATCACTGACCTGAATGTGCGTTTGAACATCTCGGGAGGCTACAACGGCGATCTGTTTGCCTACCTCGTTCATGAATCCGGTTATTCCGTCCTGCTCAACCGCGTCGGCCGTCGTTCCGGCGATTCCCTGGGCTATTCGGACAGCGGCTTCAATGTGACGATCGACGATCAGGCGGCCAACGGGGACATTCATACCTATCGGCTGCATGAGTTTGGGAATCACATCACGCCGCTGGTTGGGCCGTTGACCAACAGTTGGGCGCCCGATGGCCGCGCAACGGATCCGGCAGTGGTATTGGACACCGATTCCCGCACGCAATTGTTGAGCTCATTCAATGGGCTGAATCCCAATGGCGAATGGACGCTCTTCATCGCCGATTTGGGCCCGCTCGATACGGCGACGCTGGTGAGTTGGGGTCTCGATTTCTGCGGGCTGCCGCCGATTCCGCCCAGCATCACTACGCAGCCTCAAAGCCAGACAGTGGCCTGCTCCACCACCGCAGCGTTTACGGTTGCGGTTTCCGGCACCGCGCCGTTCACCAATGAATGGTATCGCAACGGCGTGCTGATTCCGGGCGCCAGCGGCAATACCCTCACGCTCCCCTCCGTTACTGTCTCCGCCACCGCCATCTATAAAGTCATTGTCAGGAACATGGGCGGCAGCATCACGAGCGCTCCTGCCATGCTGACGGTGACCGATCTGCCTCCGATGATCACTTGTCCCGCAAATATCATCGCGGAATGTTCGATGCCGTCGGGGGCAAACGTCTCGTTCACTGTCGGCGTGACCGACGACTGCTCGCCCGGCCTCGTCGCGGCATGTGTCCCTCCCAGCGGCAGTCTCTTCCATGCTGGTCTCACCACGGTGAACTGTTCCGCAACCGACGGGGCGACGAACACGGCCTCGTGTTCCTTCACTGTGAAGGTGGTCGACACCACGGCGCCGGCGCTTTGCAACACGGCTCCTGTGATTTCCACGTCCGGCGGTCTGGACAATTTCACCGGACCGCAGGCTGCCGCGCCGCGTTCGAACCTGGTCTATCGCTTGAGCGGGGTGGACCTGCGGGTTTTTGATGACAGCGTGGCCGATGCGTGGTTTGCGCATTCGCTCGTCAATCTCTCGATGTTCACAGCCGATGCCACCGTGCGCATCCGCGTCCGCGCCCTCGGTGCGGGAAGCGCTGACGACACCATCATCCTAGGCTTCGCAGGCGCGGGCGGTGTGTTGCAGCCGCCGCAATGGTCACGCCGCATCGGCCAGGTTGGAGCGGATGCCGGCCTTTACGGAACTCCGTGGGTCGCCGCCAGCGTTAACGAGTTTGTCTTGAACCTCCGCGCTCTGCCGAACGCCAATGGCACCACCACGGATCTGTTGCCCGCCATTCGCGAGCGCGGCTATCTCGACATCATGCTCCAGGATAACAGCGCCGTGGATTACGTCACCTACGAGGAACGGAGTTGTCAGTGCGGTTCCGCCATCGTTCGTCCCATCGATCCCGGAATGTGCGGCGCCACCGTGACCTTCCCGCTGCCGGCGTTCACGGATGTTTGCGACACCAGCCCCGTCGTGGTCTGCAACCCTGCGTCCGGAAGCTTTTTTGGAGTTGGCACGAACCTCGTTACCTGCACCGCTTCGGATCACAGCGGCAACACCAACACGTGCGGCTTCCAGGTCGTGATTCAGGATGTCGTGCCCACCCTCACCATCACCCGTCAGGGGGCTAACATTGTCGTCTGCTGGCCTGCCACATGTGCCGTCCATCTGCTGGAGGAGACCTCGAGCTTGAGTCCGGTCATTTCATGGTCGCAGGTCGCCACCCCGCCAGTGCTGGTCGGAAACCAATATTGCACCACCCTGCCGATCCAGGCGGGCAACCGGTACTTCCGCCTGCGAAGATTCTAATTCACGGCCGTGGGTTTCATGGGCGGACGCTTCATGCGTCCGCCCTTTTTGTTTCGGGCAACGATCCGATGAGTCAGAGAATGGCGCGGCCATGCTCGTTCAGCCATTGCTCGCACGCGCGGTAATTGGGGCAGGCTGTCTCGACCCACGCCCAGAATCTCGCCGAATGGTTCAATTCCCGACGGTGCATCAATTCGTGAACTATCACGTAATCCCGGACCTCGATCGGGGTTTGGATCAACTTCCAATTGAGTGAAAGCGCTCCCGTGCTGGAGCACGAACCCCAGCGGCTGATTTGCGATCGCACCTGCACCATCTCGACGGTCAAGCCATGCAGCGCTGCCATTTCCGCAGTTCGCGCCCGGAGATCCGCGGTCGCCAGGCTTCTCAGGTGCCGTTCCACCCAAGGGCGCAGATCCGCGGTCTCGATCCATCCGGGCGGCAAAATGGCTTTTATTTCCTCTCCGATCTTCACCACCGGGCCACCGGCTTCGATCTCCACGCGCAGCGGCACGAGCGAACCCCGCAGGAAGATCGCATGTCCGGGGAGCCAGACGGCGTGCCGCTTTGGCAACGCTGCCACCCGTTGCAGGTGCTTCGCGAGCCACCGGTTCCTGCGCTGAACAAAATGTTCCGCTTCCCGCTGCGAGCCGCGCCGGGGAATCGTCACCCGCACAGTGCCTTCCCGGTCCACGCGCAGGAGGTAGCGTTTAGCCCGGTCGCTGCGGTGATAGAGGATCGGAACGGTCCGGCCGTCGATTTCCAGTTGGCCTGCCGGGAGCGGCTTATTTACAGGCCGCGTTAAAAAACCGAAATTCAATGGAAACAATGTCATCGGCCGGGAGTGGTGGATCAAGGCTTCGGGCGTTGCCAACGGGAACCGGATGCCAGCGCAGGATTCATACTTCAAAACGCCTTGCCCTGTCCCGCACCTCGCGGATCGGAGACGCCATTAAAACCGCCGGCTTTGGCATCGAAGGACACCGCCTGGGCCGCGCCCAACGATCCGACGACAACCAGCCTGTGGCCCCGTTTTTGTAATTCACGCCGCGTCTTTTCCGGCACGCTCTGTTCAATGCGCAATTCATCCGGCTGCCCCTGATGATGAAAGCGCGGCATGGCCAGGGCCTTCTGGATCGGCATCCCAAAATCGACGGTATAAAGGATGGCCAGCAGCGTTTGGCTGATGATGGTTGGACCACCCGCCGCTCCCACGGACAGCACCGGCTTGCCGTCGTGCAGCAGAACGGTCGGACTCATGCTCGAAAGCGGCCGTTTGCCCGCCGCAACGGCATTCGCCTCGGCGCCGACCAGGCCAAAAAAATTCGCCACTCCCGGTTGCAGCGCGAAGTCATCCATCTCGTTGTTCATCAGAATGCCCGTGTCCGGTATCATCACCTTGGATCCAAACGAAGTGTTGATGGTTGCTGTGCATGCCACCCAGCAACCGGAGGCATCCGCGGTCGAAAAATGGGTCGTGTGTTTTGAAAAAAGATCATCCGCCGCGCCCGCGGGAGTGTCGTGTTCCACTCCATGCATCGCCTGTTTTAGATCAATTTTTTTCGCCAGCTGCCGGGCGTATTCCTTCGACACCAGCCCGCGGGGGACATTCGAAAACCCGGGATCGCCCAGCCAATGAGCGCGATCCGCGAACGCCAGCTTCATGGCCTCGGCAACGACGTGAATAAATTCCGGGGATCCGGCGCCAAGCCGTTTCAGGTCGAACGCCTCGAGGATGTTCAAGATTTGAGCGACGTGCACCCCGCCCGAGCTCGGCGGTGGAAATCCAACGATTTCGAATCCCCGGTAGGTCGTGCGCACCGGCTGCCGCAGCTTCAGCTGATAGTTTTTGAAATCGGCCGCAGTGACAAGGCCGCCGTTCTCCTTCATCCATTGGGCGGTGGCGGATGCAAAAGGACCTTCGTAAAACCAGGAAGATCCGTTTTCGGCAATGGCGCGAAAACTTTTCGCAAGGGTTGGTTGCACCCAGCGATCGCCCGCCATCCAGGGCGTGCCATTCTCATGGAGCATCAGAGCGCGGGATGCCGGGAAGCGTTGCAAATCCATTGCATGCTCCTTCAAGCGCGCCGACAGAGCAGGGGATACCTCGAAGCCATTTGCGGCAAGCGTGGCCGCTGTTTCCAGATGCCGGGCAAGCGGCATTTGCCCGTAATGGCGGCTCGCGTGGTCATAGGCTGCCAGCGCCCCCGGAACCGCTATGGCCAGCGCGCCGAACTGGCTGAGATGCGTGTCCGCTTTCCCGTCGCGCAAAAACATGTCGCGTGTCGCGGCGCCGGGCGCCTCTTCGCGTCCGTCGATCGCAACAAAGGATCCGTCGCGCAAGCGGATCAGGAAAAAACAACCGCCGCCCAGCCCGGAATTTTGCGGGTCAACGACGTTCAAGGTCAGGGCCGCGGCAATGGCGGCGTCCACGGCATTGCCGCCGGATTGAAGCGCCTCCATGCCGGCCTCGGTGGCCAGAAGGTTCACCGTGGCCACCGCGCCGTGCACGGCCGGTTGGGGGGCGGCGCTTGTGGGAGGCACTGATGCAAACAGGAGCAACAGACAACCGTAAAACAGCTTCATTTCATTTTCATACCGCTGTTGGTTGGTGCGCTTCCATAATTCGCCACCAGATAACTCACCATCGACTCGATGTGGTTCGTTGAAATGGGAGCCCCATATTTGGCCTGCATCTTGACCACCGACGCGCGCCACTGCGCAGCCGTGAGCGGAGGCTGGGTTGAAATGTAATCCGCCGAGTGACAGAGCAGGCAATTTGCGTTGACCACTTCAAGTCCGGCGCCGGGCTTGAGCCTGGTGGTTTCGGATGGCAACGCGAGCCGTGAATCCGCCGCCGATCCCGACAGCGCAACCAGCAGGATGAAAAATCCGGGCAGGAATTGTTTTTGAGAATGCAACATGAATTAAAGCCGGTGTTCCGAAGATTAAATTGCAGTCAGCTGGAGGCTTTCAACGACATTCCGCATGTAGCCGGCCGGATTCCAGAGCGGCTCCAATGGCTGGGATTGGCCGATACGATTTGTGGCCTTCGTTTTCAATTCATATGCTCCGGCCCGCGGCGGCGTCCATCGAAGTTTCCATTCGCGAAACGAATATTTGCCGCCATCCGTTCCCAACTCTGCCCGTCGCCACGCCCGGCCGCCGTCATCAGAAAACAGCACCTCCGTAATTCCATGGCCGCCGTCAAAAGCAATTCCGCGCACCGTAGTTTCAGCTCCCGCCCGCAATGGCGTGCCGGTCTCAGGGCTGGTGATAAATGACCGCACGTTGAGCCGAGTGATGGGCGTGGTTTTGGCGGGAAGGGATCCCGGCTCGACGCACCCGCATGCATTGTCCGGGATACGATACGCCGTGTTCATCCAATAATTCTCGTCGCCGATGTCGGTGACGGTGATCTCGTGAACGTGCTTCACCCAATAGGTCCCATAAAATCCCGGAACCACCAGGCGCAGCGGATACCCGTTCAGCCACGGCAACGGTTGCCCGTTCATCTCGTACGCCAGAAGCACCTCGCCATCGAGCGCGTGATCGACCGCAAGCGCCTTGATGAAATCCGGCGTTTTCGCAACCAAAGGTTTGTCGAGTCCGTTGAAAAGCACGTGGCGCGCACCCTCCCTCACGCCCGCCTTGCTCAACACGTCCTTGAGCCGCACCCCGCGCCAGCGGGCGTTTCCCATGGCGCCGTTGCCCAATTGGCCCCCCGGAACGCGCGGCTTGAAGAAACCCCGGCCGTTGCCGGAACACTGGTTGACCGCCACGATCTCCGCGGCTTCAAACTGCGATTTCAAATCCCCGAGAGCCAGCGACAGCGGTTGGCGGACCTTTCCCTGGACAACAACGCGGAATTTTTCCGGCTCCAACAGCTCCATCGGCGGCGGCGATAATGTGAGATGATATCGAACGAAAAAAGCGTCGTTCGGCGTCAGGATGCCTTCGTTGAAGACCGCAAAAGGGGTCTCCAACTGCGGCGGCCGGGTGGTATGCCGGATCAACGGCCGCTTCTGCGGATACGGCACGAGGGGCCGAATCCCATTTTCGAAGGGTAGGGTGATGGTGCGTTCTTCGGCAGCTTCGACGCCGAGGAGGAAACTCCCGATTCCCAGCAGCCCGGCGGCGCGAAGAAAATCGCGGCGGGAATTTTCGCGAAGCGGCGGAAGGCCGTTGAACATTTCCCGAGAGTAGTGCGGCGCGGATTAAATGAAAGCGTCAAGCGATCGCGTTTGCCGGACGTAGCAAGGGCTATCTCATATTAGGCCATCGGGTTTCGCCGGCGGGTGGACAGGGTAGGTTGCCGAAGCGGCATTAATGCCGCGGTGCGGTCCGCGCGGACGCGCGATAGACCAGACGGCGCGCGCGATGCCGTCAGTTTCCGCGCGCGTCGTCGTCAGGGCTTCGGGGGAGCAACAATTCTCCGGCCTGCAACTGGCGCGGGACGCTCTCGATGACGGGCAACTGTTCAATTTCCGCCTCGGTTCCCGACGCCTCCAGATCCCGGAATCGTCTCGCCGTGACCAGCACGCGGGATTCGATCGACGCTGCCGCCTTGTTGTAACTCTCGACCGCCTTGCCCAGCCGTGTCCCGACTTCCGCCAGGTGGCCGCCCATGTCCGCGATGCGCTTATAGAGTTCCTTGCCGAGGCCGCTGATCTCCTTCGCGTTCTCGGCCAGTTTTTCCTGCCGCCAGCCGTACGCGACCGCCTTGAGCACCGCGATGAGCGTGATGGGTGTGGCCAGAATGACCCGCTGTTCCACGCCCTGCTCGATGAGCGCCGGGTCGTGTTCGAGCGCCGCACTAAAAAAAACTTCGCCCGGCAAAAACAATACCACGAACTCGGGCGCCGGTTGAAATTGATCCCAGTAAGCCTTCCGTCCCAATGCCACCATGTGCTCGCGAATCTGCCGGGCGTGATCCGCCAGTTTTTCACGGCACCGGACGTCGTCGACGGCTTCCATCGCCTCCAGGTACGCGGCGAGAGGCGCCTTGGCGTCCACGACAATCTGCTTTCCTCCCGGCAGGCTTACGATGAGGTCCGGACGCAGGCGCCCCTCCTCCGTACTGACGCTCTGTTGCTCCCGAAAATCGCAGTGGTCAAGCATCCCCGCCATCTCGACCACGCGGCGCAATTGAATTTCGCCCCATCGTCCTCGTACGCGCGGGGTTCCCAGGGCTTTCACCAGGTTGCTGGTTTCGGTCCGCAGCTGAAGCTGGCTCTCGAGCAGCGATTTCACCTGCTGGTTCAAACCTTCGTACGCCCCGACCCGAGTCTTCTCGAGTTCCGCGATCTTCACATCAAATTTGTCCAGGGAAGCCTTCACCGGTTGCACCAGTTGATCGATCGCATGCTGGCGCTTGTCCAAATCGCCCCGGGCCATCTCCTGGAATTTTTCCAGCGCTGTGTTGGCCAGCTCGAGGAAGGATTGGTTGTTGCCCTTCAGGGCATCCGCGGAGAGAGCCTTGAAGGCGTCGGACAAGCGGCATTGTGCATCGCTCAATAGCGCGAGCTTTTCATCGGCCGCCTTGCGTTCCTTTTCGATGGTCGTCTCGAGCTTCGAGCGAAGTTCCTTGAGGCCGACAAGCTCCTCCTGCAAAGCCGCCGCCTTGGAATTCTGTTCGCTAAGCTTCGCGATCTGCTCGTCACGGGACGCGAGTCGTTCGTTCAACGTCGCCAGTTGTGGCTCCACCTTGATCCGCTCCTGCGCCGCGGCATGGCTGGCCCGCGATCGCAGAAGTGTCCATGCGGCGGCCGCGCCCGACAGCAGGCCCGCCACGAGGCAAAGCACCGGGGTCAAATCGCTCATTCTTTTCCGCTGTAATGCGCGACCACTTCGATCTCCACCTGCGCGCCCCGCGGCAGTGCCGCGACCTGCACCGTCGAACGGGCTGGATGATCACTGGTGAAAAACTTTGAGTAGACCGCGTTCATCGGCGCAAAGTCGCCCAGGTTCGTCATGAAAACGGTCGTCTTTACCACATCGCCGAATGTCAATCGCTGGTCCGCGAGGATGATCTGGATGTTTTGCAACACCCGCTCGGTTTGCGCCTGGATGTCGGAGGGCAGGGGACCCGAGGGATGCGCCGGGTCGATCGGGATCTGGCCGGCGCAGAAAAGAAAGTCGCCGGCGCGGACGCCATGGTTGTAGGGACCGAGGGCCGGGGCCGCCCCCGCAGGTTTGATGATGGTTTTCGTGGGCATGGGTGTTCGAACGTCAAAGATATTTTTCCAACAACGGCTTGAGTTCCTTGCGGGTTTTCAACGGCCAGAATTTTCGGTCGGTCATGATCGCGTTTTTGAGTGCGGAATGACATGGCCATTGGGGCGCCTTGGGCAATTGCGGCAGGACTTTTGAAATGACCGCCTTGGCGGTGGCGGCGTTGCGATGGAGATTCTCAATCACCATCCCGACCGTCACATGCTCTTCATCGCGCTTCCAGCAATCGTAATCGGTCACCATGGCGAGAGTGGCATAGGCGATCTCGGCTTCGCGGGCGCACTTGGCCTCGCCGAGGTTCGTCATGCCGATCACATCATGGCCCGCCTTGTGATTGGCGATGGATTCAGCGCGGGTGCTGAACGCGGGCCCTTCCATGTTGACATAGGTGCCTCCGTTATGGACACGCGCTTTGAGGACACTGGCGCTTTCGAGCAGCAGGACGCGGAGTTCCTCGCAAATGGGTTCCGCGAACGCGACATGTGCCACGATGCCGCGCCCGAAAAAAGTCTGTTCGACACTGCGTTTGGTGCGATCCAGGAACTGGTCCGGCAGCACGATGTCGCAAGGCCGGTATTTGGCCTGGAGCGAGCCCACGGCGCTGACACTGATGATCCAGGCCACGCCGAGTTGTTTCATTCCCCAAATATTGGCGCGATGATTGAGTTCGCTGGGCAACAGCCGGTGGCCCCTGCCGTGACGGGGAAGAAACACAATCTCGCGGCCGCCCAGCCGCCCGGTCAGCAGCTGATCGGATGGCGCGCCGAACGGAGTTTTCACCGTCACCCACTTTTGATTCGTGAAACCTTCAATATTGTACAATCCGCTGCCCCCGATGATGCCGATGCGATGGATGGCCATGATGTGTTGTCGTTAGCGTTGATGTTTTAGCGCGCCGCTTGATAAATGGCGAACGGAAACGGCGCTCCCGGGAGGGATTCATTCCTATCCAAACTGTAATGTTTCCCGAGGGGATTCCCGGTTGATTCTCGAAGGAAATGCACCATGGTTTCTTATTCCTGCTGGGTAATGGAGGTGGAACAGTTGACAAGTACGATATCAGTTCCAGGTATGAACGATGACAGAAACAAGAAGAAGGTCGTGGTGATCACGGGTGTGACGCGCGGCCTGGGCCGGGCGATGGCCGAGAAATTCATCTCGCTCGGCCATACCGTGCTCGGATGCGGGCGCAACCGAAGCCTCATCGAGGACCTTCGGCGGCGCTGGCCTAAACGCCATGCATGGGACGCCGTGGATGTCACCTCGGATGGACAGGTGCATGATTGGATGAGCCGGTTGCACAAGAAATGCGGCGCGCCCGATATTGTGATTAACAATGCCGGCATGATCAATCGCAGCGCACCCCTCTGGCGGATCGGCGAGCGGGAGTTCTCCGACGTGATTGACGTGAACGTCAAGGGAACGGCGAATGTCCTTCGCGCTTTTCTACCCAACATGCTGAAAAAACATCAGGGCCTGATCATCAATTTCAGCTCGGGCTGGGGTCGAACGGCGGAAAAAGATGTTGCTCCCTATGTCGCCAGCAAATGGGCGATCGAAGGCCTCAGCCAGGCCATGGCCATGGAAATGCCCCCCGGCCTCGCGGTCGTCGCGCTCGACCCCGGCATCATCAATACCGCCATGCTCCAAAGCTGCTTCGGCGAATCCGCCGCCCATTATCCCTCCGCCGCGCGTTGGGCGGAAACTGCGGTCCCCTTCATCCTGAAACTCGACGCCTCCGACAATGGCCACGCCCTGACCGTGCCGGATTAAAAATCCAAATCCTATTGGATGCCGAGCAATTCCACCTCGAACACGAGCGTGCTGTTCGGCGGAATCTTCGGGCTCGGGCTGGCGGCGCCGTACGCCAGGTTCGGCGGAATTTCGAATCGAAATTTATCGCCCACCTTCATCAGTTGAACCCCTTCCGTCCATCCCGGAATAACCCCATTCAGCGGAAAACTAATCGGTTCCTTCCGTTCCACGGAACTGTCAAAGACGGTGCCGTCCAACAACGTGCCGTGGTAATGCACTTTCACCGTGTCGGTCGCCTTCGGACTGACCGTGCCGGTGCCCTGTTTCAAGACCTGATATTTAAGACCGCTGGCCGTGGTTTTCATTTCTTTGGATGCCGTACCGGCTGGAGTTGTCGGGGAGGGCGATGTTGCTGCATTGGTGCCGGCAGGCTTGCCAGCCGGGTCCGACGCCGGCTTGTCGCATCCCGCGAGCATCACCATCGACGCGGCCATCAAAACGGAATTTGTTAATTTCATGAGTAATGGATCCGGCTTGCGGGTCCAGCTCCATGCCGGATCACGCGCGCGCAGTCTGTCCAATCATCGCCAAAGGTCAAGCCAGTCATCGTCACCTCCAGGACCTTAATCCCGGCGGGATCGCGACCGTTCGGCATCCTCCGAAGAAGAAAACTCTTGCTGCATTGAGAGTCACGCGCTGACATAGCCCGACAATGATGAGGCATTTCAAGCTGGCGGTTCTTGCAATTTTTTTAATGTTCGCTGGAATCCCGGCAGGTTTCAGCGCCGATGCCGGCCGATGGACGGTCGGATCCCGCGGAGGATTTTCAGCCAGCAGCCTCAACGATCCATTCGTTCAGGTGGAAGCGTTCGCGGATTGGGAATTGCCGGACCATCGGCCCTGGCGATTTCAAAGTCCCTCGGGATGGTATTTTCAAACCCATCTGGATGC
>JBEEGQ010000288.1:0-5475 GCA_041166945.1 Verrucomicrobiota bacterium | reverse complement strand
CAGCGGCATCAGCTGTTGAGTCGCCTGTTTTTCCAACCCGCCATTTGATCCAGCCGGCTTGATGCAAAGGGCGCTGAAAGCAGTTTCGATATTCTGGCTCAAAGCCGTTGCCAGCAGATCACCTTCCCGGGAATGGGTCGAGGAAGACTCATCCTGAATGCGAACCCGGTGGATGGAGGAGAATACTTTGTCGACGTGAAATTGAAGCCGAAGTTTATCGTCCGGATCGAGAGCGGTTGCCAGCGGGAGGTCCAGGGACATTCGGAGCGGATCAGTTGCGATATGGAACGAGTAGCCTGCCCGGGCATGGTTCACTTGGTTGGACGCCTCCATCCAATGACCTTCCAATGCCATGAACACGTAACCGCCCTGCCAGCCCCAATGCAGGCCGTTGAAGATGGGATTCAATGAATGACCGGCGGGATAGGCCGCGGGATTGGCATGGTTCTCCGCCGAAGAAACACCAATGTCCAAGCGAACGCGATCATAGGTTCCGGAGGGAATTTCCGGTGCGCAAAGATTGGTGCGGCACTCGCGCAAGCTGACATAACCAAACCAGTTTGTTGCCTGGACCCAGTCGCCCGATTTGCGGTGCAACGCCAAATTGGAGAGCAGGAAATCCAATCGCGTCACTGAGATGCGCTGCCCATGGCCCGTGAGGTGAACTGGCGCATCGAAGTTGAGCGGTGCGCCGTTGAAACGGGCATCCACCTCGATGGCAAGGCCGGCGGCCGTTGCGGATGATGAGCCGCAACACCACATCCCCAGCAGCAATGAAATCGCGGAGGGCAGAACCCAAAGGGCCTGGAAACGTTGTATGCGACGGATCATGCCGGGCTGTTTCGGGCAGTGAACGGGTGAGCTTTCAATGAATGGTCAACGCGCCCGCCATGGTGTAGGTCGGAGCGGGATTGAATGTGACGATGACATTCTGAGCACCGGTGGGAGCGCCTGCCGGGATGTTAAACGTAGCGAGGACCGTCGAGGCCGCAGGACGCGAGATGCTCGTTCCGGCGATGGAACCCGCCAGACTTACGCTCGTTGGCACCAGGTTGGCGGGCGGTTGAGGGGGCGCGGTCGGGAGAGTGATGGTGACCGTCACGGTCGTGCCGCGGTCGGCGTTTCCACCGGGCGCGACGGTGCCGCCGCCGCCGTTGGTGGCGGGAGCGCCGTAATAATTCGCCAATGCCAGCCGGGCAATTCGGTAATACCTCTGGGGATCCGCGGCACCTGTGGTTGTCTCGACGCTCGACGTGTTTGTGGAAGCGACGATGTTGGTTTGGAGGATGGCCCAATTGGTGACCGAGACGTTGGTCGTGGTTTCGAGGCGGTAAGTTCCGCCTTCGATGGCGCTCCAACTCAGGACGACACTGGTGTTGGCGACGGAGGGGCGGTTGAGAGATTCACGTGAATCGGGACCGCCCCGAAAATGGGTGGTGACGCCATTGGTGGGAATGGATGAAAGCTGAGTTGCGGCGGGCGTGGCGAAGTATTGCCGGCCGATCGCATAGGGAAATGCGGGAACGCCATCGGCGCGGATGGTCAGGAAGTACGCCCAGGTGCCCTCTGGAAATTCCGGCGTCATGCAAAATCGCGCGTTCCACTCGTTCAAATCGTAATCGATGGCGAGCTGGTAACGCTGACCGTTTCCCGAGTTGGTGAGGTCTCCGAGGAACGCATTGTCTTCGAGGTAACGACCGAGCGGATAAGCGGAGCTGACGGGAGGGCCGGATTGGCTGGCGCCGACGTTGTAAGCGCGCTGAGCCCAGGCGGGAATGGTTCCGCGCCCGGCCGATGCCAGATTATCGGTGCCGTTCGATCCATCCCGTTTCACAAAACCTGAAATCATCCGCCGGACACCGCTCGAGGCGTTGGTGGGATTTGAATAACCGTACGGTCCATAGACCGGGAGGCCATCCGATACCCACGCGAGCACGGGCGAATGATGCAGCTGGCTCGTGTCCTCGGAGTAGAGGCCGGTCGCAGAATTGTATTGGATATTATCCCCGAGTTGAAGTCGAAGCGCGGGCGGTTCGGCGTGGTAATGATAATTGCCGGTTTGCTCCTGATGAGCGCCGCCGCCATCGAAAGTGACACCCTCGTTTACGTAGGCGTCGCGCCACCAATAACCGGTTCCGTTCGCCTCGGTGGTGCCGTTCCAGACAAATGCATCCCGGTTGTCGAACAAGGAGACCCCGTTGACGTAAAGGCCGATGGCGCCGAGGCCGGTGGCGGTTTTCGTTGCGGGAATGGCGGCGATCCGTGGGAAGCGCCAGATGTTATTCCTCGCGAGCGGGCGATTTGGAAAAAGTTGAGTGCGAGCCGCGTTCAGATACCAGGGCCCCATGACGTAGCCGGCCAGGCCCTGCGAGCGCACGTAGAAATAGGTCCCGTCCGACGCCACCTCCTGCACCCCGGCATACGCGGGCAGCGACTGTCCGGTCCAGGTGGACAAGCCTGCGGGCGCCGAGGCATCGGTTTCCCGAACGCGGGCGTAGCGTGTGGATTCGGAAGCGAACCAGGAACTGATGCGTGGGTCCGCGGCGGAACCGCTGCGGGTTGCCAGCGCGACGGTGGCGACAACGAACGCGAGCGTGAGATCGGAGAGTTTCATGTGAGGTCAGGTTGAGTTGTTGGAGCGCATCCTACGTGCGGCCACCTTAACGGAACGTGAAGGGTCACGCGGCATTGCTTCATGCCAGCTTAAGGTTGAGGAGACTATGATTTGCGTGCCTGGCGCCCGGCAAGTGGTTGGAAAGTGATTGGCAATTGGTTCTTTCAAGGAACTGGATTCCGTCGTAAATGGGCGTCGCCGGCTGTCGCGAATTTGCATATGAGAATTTTGATCGTCGAAGACGAGCCCGACCTGCTGGCGAGTCTCGCGCGGGCGTTGCGCGAGGAAGGGTATGCGGTCGATGCGGCGGACAACGGCGAGGATGGCCTCTTTAACGCGAAGACAATCGATTATGACGCGATCGTTTTGGACGTGATGCTGCCGAAGCTGGACGGGTGGGAAGTGCTGAAGAACCTGCGCAAAACGCGAAAGACCCCGGTGTTGTTGCTCACGGCGCGCGACATGCCGCGGGATCGGGTGCGGGGCCTGGATACCGGCGCGGATGATTATGTGGTCAAACCGTTTGATCTGGCGGAACTGCTGGCGCGCCTGCGCGCGCTCATCCGGCGCGCCACAGGAAAGGCCACGCCGCGAATCGAGATTGGCAGGGTGGTGATCGACATGGCCGCCCGCGTCGTGGCTCGGGACGGCAAACCGATCGAACTCACCGCGCGGGAGTATGTGCTCCTGGAATTTCTGGCATTGCACCGGGGCGAGGTCGTCACCCGCACGACGCTCTACGAGCATTTGTTCGACGAAGACGACAGCACGCTTTCCAACCTGCTGGATGTGCACGTCTCGAACATTCGAAAAAAACTGGGGCACGAATTCATCACCACCCGGCGCGGGCACGGCTATTGCATCGAATGAAGATCCCCGTTCCCAATTTCCGATTGCCAGCGGCGCGGCGTTTTTGCGGGCGCCCGGCTTCCTTTTGCGAAGCCTCTATTTTTGACTGCCAACCCAAGCTGTGATGCTGAATTCCATCAAGTGGCGGTTGCAGGCGTGGCATGGGCTCTTGCTGGTGGCGGTCCTGGGCGCCTTTGGGGTGACGGCGTTTCAGTTCCAGCGCGTGACGCTGCTGCGGCACATCGATCAGGAATTACAGGAACGCAGCGGCCTGCTGCTGGGCGAACTCCGACCTCAGGGCAGGGGAGGCCGCCCCCGGCCGGCGCTGGATGGACCCGACGGCCCGCGTCGCGAGCGCCCCGGTGGCGAGGAACCGCCTCGCGATGGCGCGCCGGATTTTCCGCCGCCTCCACGCGAATTGACGACATCGGGCCCAGTTGCGGATCTGTTCGATAGCGAAGGCACCAATGCCTTCTATTACGTCATCTGGCGGCGCGATGGGATGATGTTGAAGCATTCGGGGCAGGCGGCCGACAGCGTGCCGATGCCGCCCCGGCCGGAACGGCTTCCGGCGTCAGCGACACGAATGCGCGGAAATTGGCGGGAATTTTTTCATTACACGCCGCCCGGTGAATGCGTTCTCGTCGGTCGCTGGATTGGCGCTGATTTGAGCGAGCTTCGCAGATTCGGGTGGAGGTTGGGCGGGGCAGGGTTGGCGGTATGGCTCCTGGGTTTGGCAGGCGGATGGTGGATGGCCATCCGCGCCTTCCGGCCCGTTGAAGAAATCGGTGTCACTGCGAGCCGCATTTCCGCGGGCAATCTGTCCGAGCGAATCGTGCTCGCGAAAACTGACGACGAATTGGGGCGGCTTGCCGGTGTGTTGAATTCGACGTTTGCGCGGCTGGACACCACATTCACTCAGCAACAGAAATTCACCGCGGACGCCTCGCATGAATTGCGAACGCCCATCAGCGTCATTCTCAACCAGGTGCAGACCGCGCTGAAGCGCGAGCGGCCCGCTGCGGACTATCGTGAAGCGCTGGAGGCCTGCCAGCGCGCAGCGCAACGAATGCGCCAGCTTACCGAATCGCTGCTGGCCCTCGCACGCATGGATTCGCGTATCGAGCCTGTTGGCGTCGATCGGATCGACCTCGCCGACGTCACGCGGGAATGCGTCGATTTGCTCCGTCCACTCGCTGACGAACGGCGCGTTTCGGTGCAATGTGACCTGGGCGCAGCCCTGTGTTGCGGCGATTCAGGGCGCCTCAAGCAGGTCGTCACCAACCTCCTTTCCAACGCCATTCAGCACAGCCCAGAATCCGGAGGGATTCGAGTAGGCACACGGTTGGAGGACGGAGAGGTGGTGTTGACGGTCACGGACCAGGGGCCGGGAGTGACGCCCGAAGCGTTGGGGCGGATTTTCGAACGATTTTATCGAGCGGACGAATCGCGCAATCGGCGAACAGGCGGTGTTGGCCTGGGCTTGGCGATTGTCAAATCCTGCGTTGAAGGATATGGGGGCACCGTAGTTGCGTCGAATGTCACTCCACACGGCTTGCGGATGGAGGTGCGACTGCCGGCGGTTCGCACGCCCTCAAACTGATTCCGCCGGTGGGGACGGCGCGAGTGAATCAGCGTAAAAAACTGGGCTGAGAGGTGCTTTTGGCGCGGTGGAACGGCGCTCCCAGCTTCATTAATTCATTTTGTTTGTTTGCAAACCGGCGCGGCTTCTGGCAGCATCCTTCCAACCACTTAGCCCATGCGTGCCACCCTCGAGCGGTCTGCTTTTTCAACGTGATGCCTGCCGCTTTTGGATTTGAGCCCCAGTTGCCAGATGGGCGGGACGGATGTTAGAGTATTTCATTCCCGTCTCTCGACACGGATGTGTGGGTCAATGACCCGACTCCATAATGCAAATGATAACCGTTATGAATCATCGATCCATTCTTACGCGCAGCCTGATTGTCATCACGCTGATGGCGGCCCTGGTTTCATCGTCCACTGCCCGCGCC
>JBEEGQ010000287.1:0-25117 GCA_041166945.1 Verrucomicrobiota bacterium | reverse complement strand
AACGGTTGTGAGGTCTGGACGAAACGTGCTTCAAGGCCGAATCCGGTCGCGCATTTTCACCAGGTCCTTGTGTGCCTCCTGGATCGCGGCGGCGTTGACGTCATCCATCGCATCGAGTTTTTCAACGATGGCGATGCGGTTAAGGATCAGCGGGAGATCCTTTGAGGTGAGGTTTTTTGGATCGGCAAAACCCACCTCGTTCAGGTCCTCGATCAAATCCGATCGTTCCTTTGCAGGGAGGGACGGGTTGTTGATCGCCTTGCGCCAATAATCCTCCGCCTTCGCGTCGGCTCCCACCAGGCCCAGCGCCTCGCGCGCGGCGGGATCCTGCAGGCCCGGTTTTAACCCGCGCGTTCCCGCGGCAGCCTGGTTCCCGGACAGCTTTACGGGATTCACCTCGGCATTCTCGCGACCCTTCCTGAATTCCGAGAATATCCCAATGCCGGCAATGGAAATGATGATGAGCGCCAGCAAAACGACAATGACACGTTTCATATGGTGAGATGAATGGTGCGGGTTTTACGGCCGGCACTCAACCGCGCTTTCACGAAATCTTTGCCGCCGCCCATGCCCCCGAAGCCGACGGGGTCGGAGAGTTGACCCATGGCAAGTGCGGCATCGATCGGACCCAACGGCCGGTTTGACACTCCCGCCTCGGTGGCTATAGTTCCCGCCCTTTGTTATGAATCGCAATCCGCATGTGGCTGTGGTGGGCGCGACGGGCGCTGTGGGCATCGAGATGATCCAGACGCTCGAGAAACGCGGGTTTCCGGTCGGCCAACTCACACTGCTGGCGTCCGCGAGGTCCGCGGGCAAAAAACTCCCGTTTCGCGGCACCGACGTCACTGTGGGGGAGTTGACGGCGAAAAGTTTCGCGGGAGTTGATATCGCGCTTTTCAGCGCGGGCAGCGGCATCTCAAAGGAATTCGCGCCGCTTGCCGCCCGGGCGGGGTGCGTGGTGATCGATAACTCGTCTGCATTCCGGATGGATGACACGGTGCCGCTGGTGATCCCGGAGATCAACGGGGCGGATGCCAAAAAGCATCGCGGCATCATCGCCAACCCGAATTGCACGACGGCGGTCACGTTGATGGCGTTGTATCCGTTGCACCAGGCGTTTGATGTCTCCCGGATTTTCGCCTCGAGCTACCAGGCGGTGTCGGGAACGGGGGCGAAGGCGATCGAGGAACTCGAACGCCAGGTGGGCGAGGTTGTGGCCGGCAAAAAGGCCACCATGGAGGTATATCAGCATCAGATCGCGTTCAACGTGCTGCCGCAGGTGGATTCATTCATGGACACCGGCTACACACGGGAGGAGATGAAGATGGAAAACGAAGGGCGCAAGATCATGCATCATCCCGCTTTTCGGGCGAGCGTGACCTGCGTTCGCGTGCCCGTTTATCGCGCTCATTCCATTGCCGTGAGCGCGGAATTTCTCAAGCCGATCACCGCGGACGCCGCCCTGGCCGTGCTAAGGAAGGCGCCGGGATTGGATGTGATCGACGATCCGAAGGCGCAGCAATATCCGATGCCGCTGACGATTGCGGGACGATATAATTGCGCGGTGGGGCGGGTGCGCAAGGATTGCGCGATGGAGAACGGGCTTTGTTTCTGGGTCGTGGGCGATCAATTGTTGAAAGGGGCGGCATTGAACGCCGTCCAGATCGCCGAAGTCCTGCTCCAATAACACGCCCGGAACGGAATGCTCCCGCGTTCAAAACGCATTTGATAATTGCTCCTCATTGCAACGTCTGTTCACCCATGCATAACAATCCCACCTCCACGGATCGCCGAACCTTCCTGAAGACCTCGACGGTTGCCACGCTCGGCGGCATTCTCGGGGCGCCTGCCATTTTGGGCACCAAATCCTCCGCAGCTTCGCCGGGTGACACCATCAAGATCGGGCTGATTGGCTGCGGAGGCCGGGGATCCGGCGCCGCGCGGGATGCGCTGAACGCCGACAAAAACGTCATTATATCCGCGGTGGCCGACCTGGATGAGAAGGTGGCGCGCGGCGCGGTCAGGAATTTGGAGCAGTCCAAACAGCTCGGAGAACGCGCCCAGATCGCAGGCAAGAATATTTTCTCCGGCCTCGACGCCTATAAGGCGGTGCTGGACAGCGGCGTCGATGCGGTAATTCTCGCAACGCCTCCGGGGTTCCGGCCGCAGCACATGGCGGCGGCCGTCGCCGCAGGGAAGCACATGTTTGTCGAGAAACCGGTGGCAACGGATGCCCCGGGGGTTCGGTCGATCCTGGAAAGCACCGAGAAGGCGAAACAAAAAGGACTGGGGGTCCTCTCGGGTTTTTGCTGGCGCTACAGCCTGCCCGAACAGGCGTTGTTCGAAAAAATTCTCGGCGGTGAGATCGGGAAAATCCAGTCGATGTATGCCACCTACAACACCGGCTTGGTGGGCCGGACGAACCCGCGGGAAGGCGCGTCGCCCATCGAGGAGCAGATCCGCAGCTGGTATTATTACAAGTGGCTCTCGGGCGATTTCATCGCCGAGCAGGCCATTCACGCGGTGGATTGGATGTGCTGGGCCATGGGGGATGTGGTGCCGCTGAAAGCCATTGGACATGGCGGACGCCAGACGCGGCCGAAGGATCAGGGGGACATCTTTGATCATTTTGCGATCACATATGAATACGCCGGCGGCATTCGCGGGTTTCTCTTTTGCCGGCAGCAAAACAGTTGCGCCAATGACAACTCGGCAACCTTTTATGGAACGAAGGGGACGGCGTATGAAACGGCGTTCAGCCCGAAGCATCGCATCATCAACACCGACGGCGAGGTGACCTGGAAATATACCTATACCGGTCCCAAGAAGGATATGTATGTCAATGAACACGACCAGTTTTATCAAAGCCTCCGCGCCGGAAAACCGATTAACAACGGCGAGCGCATGGCCCGCAGCACGATGGTGGGTTTGATGGGCCGCATGGCCGCCTACACCGGCCAGGAGATCACCTGGGAGATGGCGCTGAATTCACAGGAAAAACTGGTGCCCGAACCTCTCACCCTCGACACCCCCGCGCCCCCCGTGAAAGTCGCGATGCCGGGACAGACGAAATTCATCTGAGGATCCAGAACCCCGGGCGCGGGGGCGTGGGATGGTCAGCGGTAGATATCGACCAGGAAGATGATGGCTTCGCCTTTGCCGGTGTTGACGATGGCGTGGGGGACGTCCGCGCGGTAGCTGGCGGAATCTCCCGGGCGCAGCAACTCGAAGTCGCTTGCCGATTCCACCCGGACCTGGCCTTTTTGAACGGTTAAAAATTCGCGCGTTCCCTCGAAGTGCGGCGAACTGCGCAGCACCCCGCCCGGCTGAAATTCCACCTCGTAAAATTCCACATCCTTTTCCAGGTTCAATGGGCTCAAGGTCCGGACGCGGCAACTCTTGTCGGATCGATAATGATAAGCCCGGTCGTCGGCGCGGATGACGGAGACCGAGGAGGCGGCCCCGGGCATTTCCAGCAATTCTCCGAGGGTCATGGCGAACGCCTGGGCGATCCGGAGCGTGACGGCGAGGGTCGGGTTGGCTTGTTCCCGCTCGATCTGGCTCAGCATCGAACGGCTGACGCCGCTGGCGTTGGCGAGGGCTTCGAGAGACCAGTTACGCTCGCGGCGCAGCAGTTTTAAACGGCCACCCAGGTGCCGGCTGATCGCATCGGCCGCCGGGACCGGCCGGTTGTTTGTTTTTTGGACACGACGCTGACGGCTCATGGGCGCCGCCTCCATGGTTCCGCTTCCTCCGTTAAGCTGCACGTCGATTCCAGCATATTGCACAGGCACCATGCCGCTGCGCCACCGGCTTGGCAACGTCTTTGAAGAGGGGTGGGGCCAAGGCGCAGGTGAGGTCAGGCTATCCGACGCAGAACGGGCTCACCTCTATCGCAACCGGGCGATGAAATCTCCCTTCAAGGTCGCCGCCGGTTTGCCGGGCACTTTGAAATCGATGTTGCCTTGGACTTTGTCGCCTTCGATCGACTCGAAGTGCAGGGTCATGGTGTAACCGCTGGTGCGGATGATATTTTGGGTCAGCCCGTTCTCCTTCCAGTTCGCGTGGATGTGCGGCAGCGTTCCGCGAACACCGGGTCGGACCGTGATGGTTTTACCGGCAAGTGTTTTCTGGTCCTCAAAAAGAATGATGCGGATTTCCGCATCGGCCGCCACTCCGCCCCCCTGTCGCAGCGTGAGTGAACCTCCTCGCAACTCCGCGGTGTCGTAGGTGAAATCGCGCGCACCGAGTTTGCCGGTGACGGGATTGGAGGGCAATTCGAGAGGCGTGTCGTTGCCGGGCGCCAGAGCGGCCGGCCGGGAATTTCGGACTTTGCCCCCGGCATCCTGCTGGAAGGGGGGATTGCCGGGAAGTGTCGTGCCTTCACGAAACGCCTTGATGAGCGCGTGACCCACCATGGCGAACCAGACGATCCAGATTGCGCAGAGCACATAACCGATGATGAGCCCGGCGGTGGCCAAACCGGAGCCCCGCAGCGATGGGTCCCGGCGAATTTTCGATTTCGCCACGTGACCCAGGACGATGCCGGGCACGGATGCGAATGGCCCAAGTGCGCATGTGCCGATCGAGCAGCACAACGACGCGATGGCTAATCCGGAGGTCCGGGATCCGGGCAAGCCCGCGGGACGAATCGGGGCCGGACCGGGCACCGGGACGGGAACGGGACGCGGCACCGGCCCCGGCATGGGAACCGGCGCGTGTGCACTGGCAGGCGCCGCAGAGCGTGGTGGCGGCGGCGGCGGAGGGGGCGACGAGCGCAGCGCAGGCGGCACGACGGGGGCGGCCGCAGGCGTCGCCGCGGCCAACACGGGAAGATTCAAAGGCCGGGGTGGCGGCGGCGGCGCGGCCCCCACGGTTGGGATGACCAACGGCTGCTGGCAGGTGGGACAGGCGATCTGGCGACCGGACCACGAATCATCGCAGGCGATGTGCTGGCCGCAACCCGAGCAGGCTATTTTGATGTCATTCATGGGTGGTATGCCCATGGTGTAGCGGACCGCGGGCTTCGTGGCAAGCGGTGTCAGTCTCTCGCGCTCAACGGCCCGCGGCCGCCGTTGCCGAACTCTGCCCGCTCCGTTCCCGGGGGTCGGGCCCCATCCGCTCCGAGGCGTCCAGTATACAGGAAATACGTCTTGCATGCTGGATGGCCAGTATCCAACATATTGCACGTGGCATCCGTGATGTTGGATTTCAGCAGGTCCGGCGGCCGATTTTTTAAACGATGAAAGCATTGATCAAAGCCCAGTCCAAACCCGGCCTTTGGCTGGAAGAGACGCCGTTGCCGGCTCCCGGCATCAACGACGTGCTGATCCGGGTCCACAAGACCGGCATTTGCGGAACGGATCTTCACATTTACAAGTGGGATGCCTGGGCACAGAAGACGATCCCCGTGCCGATGGTGGTGGGCCATGAATTCGTCGGCGAAGTGCTCGAGGCCGGATCCAACGTGAACGATTTTCATCCCGGCGACATTGTCAGCGCCGAGGGTCACGTGGTGTGCGGACGCTGTCGCAACTGCCTCGCAGGTCGGCGACATCTGTGCAAGGACACCAGCGGGATCGGGGTGAACCGGGCGGGGGCGTTCGCGGAGTTTATCTCGGTGCCGATGACAAACGTCTGGCATCATCCGCCCGGGATCGATCGCGAAGTGGCGGCCATTTTCGATCCGTTTGGCAATGCGGTGCATACGTCGCTTTCGTTCGATCTGTTGGGCGAGGATGTGCTGATCACAGGCGCGGGTCCGATCGGGATCATGGCCGCGGCCATTGCGAAGCACGCCGGCGCGCGGTTTATTGTGATCACCGATGTGAACGAATATCGGCTGGCGCTGGCGAAGGTCATGGGGGCCACCGTGGCGTTGAACGTCCAGCACCGGAGCCTGCGCGAGGTGCAGCAGCAATTGGGAATGAAGGAGGGCTTCGATGTCGGCCTGGAGATGTCGGGGAACCCGCAGGCATTCCGGGACATGATCGACAACATGGCGCACGGCGGCAAAATCGCCATGCTGGGGATCCCGGCGGAGGCCATTGCCATTGACTGGAACAAGGTCGTGTTCAACATGCTCACGATAAAAGGCATCTATGGCCGCGAGATGTATGAGACCTGGTACAAGATGTCGGTGATGCTCGAAAGCGGCCTGGACATCAAGCCGGTCATCACCCATCGCTTTCATTTTATGGACTTCGAAAAGGCCTTCCAGGTTGCGCTCTCGGGCCAGTCGGGCAAAGTGATCCTGGATTGGCAGTGAGCGGGTGGCAGGCCTACAAGAACTCGTGAAGACGAACCCTCCAGCGGGCCACGGGGATCCGGTTGAGCAAGCCGTGGTGGTGGCGCGGGCGTTGCAGGAGCGGGCCACGGAATTGCAGACACCGGCCGAGCGCCGGCAGCAGGCGGAGCTGGACCGGATGCTTCAGACGGAGGCGGACAAGGTCACGCTAGTGCAGCTCACTGACCAGGCGTTTCGGAGCCGAACCGCGGCGCGCACCGCCGAGCATCTCACGCACATTCTGGACGTGCAGGGGGTGCCGCGATTTTTCAGTCCGCTCGATCGCGCGCTGTTAAGGGGGTTCCAGACCTTCGGCGGCTGGCTGCCAGGGGTCACAGTCCCGATGGTCAAAGAGCATATGCAGCACGAGACGGCGAATGTCGTGCTTCCGGGCGAGCCGGAACTGCTTCAACCCCACCTGGCGGCGCGCCGCCGGGAAGGCGTGCGGATGAACCTCAATTTCCTGGGGGAAGCGCTGTTGGGCGAAGAGGAGGCGGCGCAGCGGCTGGAAAAGTATCTGGCCGCGCTTCAGCTCCCTGAGGTGGAAGTGTTGTCGGTGAAAATCTCGACACTGTATTCGCAGATCTCGCCACTGGCGCGGGCGCAGACGTTGCGGGTGTTGAGTGAACGGCTCGAGTTGCTCTATCGCAGCGCGGCGCGATTGCATTTCACGCGGCCGGACGGCACGAGCGTGGCGAAGTTCATCTACCTGGACATGGAGGAATACCGTGACCTGCAACTTACCGCGCAGGCCTTCATGCGAACGCTGGACCGGCCGGGATTGGAGGCTGTCCGTGGAGGCATCGCGTTGCAGGCTTACATTCCGGACTCGGCCCGTGTGCACCGCGAGATCTTGAAATGGGCGCGCGAACGTGTCGCGAAGGGCGGAGGAGCGATCACGGTGCGCATCGTGAAAGGGGCCAATCTCGAAATGGAACAGGTCGAAGCCAGCCTGCGCGACTGGCCGCAGGCGCCGTTCCGGGCCAAGCGGGAGACGGACGCGAATTACAAGCGGATGCTCCAGGAGGCGATGAAGCCGGAAAACCTTGCGGCAGCGCGGGTGGGTGTGGCTTCCCACAACCTTTTCGACCTCGCGTACGGCCTCGTGCTGGCGGCCGGTGCCGATGCCGGCGAGCGGGTGCAGTTCGAGATGCTCGAGGGGATGGCGAACCAGCAGCGACGGGCATTGCTGGAGCAGACGCGCAACCTGCTGCTCTATGCGCCCGCATGCCGAAAGGAGGAATTCCTCAATGCCATCGGCTATCTGATCCGACGGTTGGATGAAAACACGGGGCCGGAGAATTTTTTGCGGCATGCCTTCAGACTGAAGGTGGATTCCCCGGACTGGGATCAGCTCGAAGCCGGGTTCCGCCATGCATTCGCGATCGAGATTTCCGATGCACCACGCCGCGGGCAGAATCGTTGCACTGAAATATTCGCGAAGCCGCGCGCGGAGATGCACTGGCGCGAATTTGAGAACGAGCCGGACACCGATTGGTCGCTGCCGGAAAACAGCGCCTGGGCGGATCAAATTGTCGCGCGGCGCGAGGCGGGGATCGATCTCATTCCGCTCGTTATCGGAGCGGGAACCGCGGCTGGCCCAGAGACAAAAGTCGGGGCTCCATCCCGCCCCATCGGCCAATGCCTGGACCCGTCGCGTCCCGGTGTTGTGGTCGCGCGCTATCATCAGGCCGAGGCCGCGGACATCGACCGAGCGGTCGATTGCGCCGTGTCGGATCCGGAAGGCTGGCGCGCATTGAGCGGCGATGACCGCAATAAAATCATGGGGCGCGTTGCGCAGGAAATCCGGCGCGCGCGGGGCGCCCTGATGTGGGCGGCGCTTGCCAATGGCGGCAAGACGCTGGCGGAGTCCGATCCGGAAGTGAGTGAAGCGGTGGATTTCGTCGAATTTTATCGGGCGACAGCGCGATTTTTCAGGGAGCTGCCGGGAGTGAGCGCGTCGTCGCGCGGGGTGGTGGTTGTGGTTCCGCCGTGGAATTTTCCAATTGCCATCCCGTGCGGGGGCATTGCGGCCGCGCTGGCGGCGGGGAACACGGTTATTCTCAAGCCGGCGTCCGACACGGTGCTGGTCGCGTGGGAACTTTGCCAATGTTTTTGGAGAGCGGGCGTGCCACGGGCGGCATTGCAATTCACGCCATGCCCAGGCAGCGGGGGAGGACAGCGGTTGGTCGGGCATTCCGGAGTCAACGCCGTGATCCTCACGGGAGGAACCGATACCGCTCTGCGGATGTTGCAGGCGCACCCAGGCATGCGTTTGTTCGCGGAGACCGGCGGCAAAAATGCCACCATCGTCACAGCGCTGAGCGATCGCGAATTGGCAATCAAACATGTGGTGCAGTCCGCGTTCGGACACAGCGGCCAAAAATGTTCCGCCACGTCGCTGTTGCTGTTGGAAGCCGAGGTTTACGACGATCCCGGGTTCAAGCGGATGTTGTGTGATGCCGTCAGGAGCCTTCACGTCGGCAGCGCCTGGGAATTGCACACGCGGGTCGGTCCGCTCATGCGCCCGGCCACCGCGGATCTTGAGAATGCGCTCAAGACGTTGGAAACCGGCGAGAGTTGGGCTGTCCGCCCCACACAACGGGCCGGCATCCCGAATCTGTGGTCGCCGGGCGTGAAGTATGGCGCTCAGCCCGGCAGCTACACGCATCGCACGGAATTTTTCGGGCCGGTCCTGGGAGTGATGCGGTTCGAGCGGCTCGACGACGCGATCGCCCTGGTGAACCAGACCGGTTACGGGCTCACCAGCGGTTTGCAAAGTCTCGACGAACGCGAACACGCGCTGTGGAAGGCGGGTGTGCGGGCGGGGAATCTTTACATCAATCGGGGCACGACGGGCGCCGTGGTATTGCGGCAGCCTTTTGGCGGCATGGGCAAATCCTGTTTTGGTCCGGGACTCAAGGCCGGAGGACCGAACTACGTCGCGCAATTCATGAACTTTCAGGATGCAAAGGAACCGCGTCCCGATGCCGGGCCGGTAACCAATGTCCATTTGGAATCATTGAGACAAGCGTGCGTGGAATCTTCGGACATCGATCCCCTGGCGCGCGCGTCGCTGTCGAGGGCGATCCGCAGCTACGATGGTTGGTGGAACAAGGAATTCAGCGCCGAGCATGATTACTTCCGGTTGCTCGGCCAGGACAACCTCGTGCGCTATCTGCCGTTCAGAGTGATTCGCGTCCGGGTTTCATCGGAGGACAGCACGTTCGATATTTTCGCGCGGGCGTGCGCCGCGCGGGCCACGGGGGCGCGTGTGGTCATCAGCACGCCGCCCGGGCCGACGTGCGAGTCGGTTCGCGTGCTGGACGCGCTGACCGATTCGTGGGCGGCGGCGATCGAATTTGTGGAGGAGACGGACGATCAGCTGGCGGCTCACTTGCGAGCGCTCCCGGCGCATGCCACGGAGCGGGTGCGATATGCCGCGCCCGACCGCGTGCCGCATGGCGTTCGTGCCGCGGGCGCTGCATCGGGAATTTACATCGCGGATGAGCCGGTGCTCGCCGAGGGGCGGGTGGAATTGCTCTGGTATCTGCGCGAGCAGAGCGTGTGTTACGATTACCATCGGTATGGAAACCTCGGCAGCCGCGCCGGCGAATCGCGCAAGGAACCGTCATGAAAAAAGCGCTTCAAAATCATCGCGCCGAAGCCGTGTTGTCGCTCATTGGCCACACGGCGATGGTGCCATTGCGGTTCGAGCCGGAGGGATTGGTCATTCATGCGAAGTGCGAATTCCTCAATCCGAGCGGCAGCATCAAGGATCGGCTGGCCAAAACCATCCTGGTGGATGCGGAACAACGCGGCTTGTTGCGGCCCGACTCCATCATCCTCGAATGCACCAGCGGCAACACGGGCATCGCCCTGTCGATGGTGGGTGCGGCGATGGGTTACCGGGTGGCGATCCTGATGTCGGCCGGGGCGAGCGAGGAACGCCGGCTGTTGATCCGGCAGTTGGGCGCGGAACTGATCCTTTTTGACAGCGCGGGCCAATACCAGACCGGGATCGAGATGTCGCGCGAAATGGCCGCCCGGGACGCGCGCTATTTTCTGCCGCGACAATTCGAGAATCCCCTCAACGTCGCCGATCACGAGCATGAAACCGGGCAGGAAATTCTGCGGCAAATTGACGGGCCGTTGGATGCATTCGTGACGGGCTTCGGCACGGGCGGCACGCTGGCCGGCTGCGGCAAAGCCATCAAGGCCCGCTGGCCCAAGGCCCGGATCCTGGCGATGGAACCGGCCGAGCAGGCCCTGTTGGCGGGCGAGTGTCCCTGCTGCCATTTCATCGAAGGCGTTGCGGATGGATTCATCCCGCCTCTCCTGCGCGATGCGCCATTGGACGGGGAGGTGAAAGTGTCGAGTGCGGAAGCCCTGGCCATGACACAGCGGCTTCATCGTGAGTTCGGACTCCTGGTTGGCACTTCGTCCGGTGCGAATGTCACGGCCGCCCTGCGGTTGGCGGGGGAGATGGGGCCACGCGCGACGGTGGTGACACTTTTATGCGATCGTGCCGAACGCTATTTCAGCACGCGTTTGTTCGAGCCGGGACGGGAATAAGCGGGTTTGCATTCATGGCGAATTCGGTCTAAGCATGGCCTATCTCCACAGCGGTTCCCTATGAAGAATGCCCTCCTTGTATTGGCCGGGATTGCCGCCTGTTTCATGGCGGCGTTGCTCTTTCGCGATAAGCTCAGAATGCCGCCCTCGGAACAGGAGCGGGCCGTCATCACCAGCAAATCGCCGACAATAAATCCCGCCCCCATTGGTTCCCGCGCTGGGGGTGTTCCGACGGTACCGCCAGCGATCGCAGCGGGCCCCGCGTTGCCGGATGGAAAGCGGATCGAGGCGTTCGAAAATTGGTTGGCGCGTTACCGAGCCGCGACGCCGGCTGAGCGGCCGGGGTTAGTCGCAGAAGGCGCGGCGCTGTCGGCGGCGCGGCGGGTGGAGTTAAAGGCGTTGATCCAGTCTGACCCCCGCAAGGCCCTGGCGTCAGCGCTTCCGATGGTCGCGCGGCAGGAGCTTCCACCCGCAGTGTTGGAGCACCTCGAGGATCGTGTGAACGGGCGCGCGGCATTGCGCATTTATCAAGGAGTCGGCGCCGACAACCGTTCGCCGGTGAACACAGTGCGCATGGCGGAATTTGCGAACGGCCGAACTTACCAGGCCTACACGTACGGACGCCGGGATGAATCGGTGCGCTGGCTCGCCGGGGCGTCGCTTCATGGAATCGCCATCGACAGCGTCCTGGCGGTGCATGAAGACCCGGTTCGGATTTTGGAAATAGGCGAGCGGCCGGATCCGGTCAAGCCCGCGATAGCAGTCTGCCCGGTGTCCGGTGAGTCATCACTGCCGGATGCCGATCGGGGCCAACCCATCACTGCGGAGACGCCGGCCCTGGAGGCTTTCGGAGAGATCATTTATTTGTGCAACGGGGCGCATGCCATCGTGTATCGCGAGCAGCTGATTTACGCGGAGGGGGGCACGGGCGGTCCGATGCCGTTCACCGGGATTTTGCCGGCGGCGCCGACGCCTTCGTTGGGAAATATCAAGGTGCTGGTGATCCCTATGACGTTCGCGGATCAGAACGACACGCCGTCGAGTGAGTCGACGCTCTACCAGTTGATGCGGGACGTGGGGGATCATTACGCGAAAGCTTCCTACGGCAAACTCACACTGCTGACGACGGTGACGCCGCCGATCCGGTTGCCGCATAACGAGGCGTGGTATATCCAGAAGGACACCTCCAATGGCGGGTCGATCGACGGGCTGGGGCTGGAACATTCGCATGCGCGGGCGGAGGCGCGGAAGGCGGGATTTGACGATGCGGAATTTGACTGCACGGTGGTGCGATTGAGAGGGGGAGCCCGGCCCGCGGGAGGTTATGGCGGCGGGAGCAGCGTGTGGATTTATGGGGATGGAGTGGACGTGACGGCGCACGAAGTGGGACACGCGTTCGGTTTGGCGCATGCCAATTTTTGGCAGACAGCCGGCACGAGCGCGATTGGCGCCGGTTCGAATGAGGAGTATGGCGGGTACTGGGATGTGATGGGCGGAATAGGACTTCCTCTCGGCCATTACAATGTGCAGGGAAAAAACCAGATCCGATGGCTGCCCAACGATTTTGTGACTGAGGTCACATCGAGCGGCTTGTATCGCATTCACGCCCAGGACCAGCCGATCCTGGATCCGTCCAAGCGGTTTGCGCTGAAAATTCGCAAGGACAGTCTGCGCACCTATTGGGGGGAACTGCGCGGACTTTACACCGGCCACGCGACGCGCACATGGGCGGATTACGGCCTGATACTCGGGTGGCGATATCCCGGCGGCGGCGCCGGGAACTGGCAGTTGATCGACACCACGCCCGGCTCGCCGTTCGGCAAGGACGATTCACCGGTCAGTCTCGGACGGACCTTTTCCGATACGGAAGCAGGAATTCACATCACGACGATCGCGATCCATCCCGCCACTGTTTCCGAGCCCAAGAGCGTGGATGTGATGGTAAATATCGGAGACTTCCCAGCCAACCGGCCGCCCACACTGGCGCTGGCGGCGTCGGCGAATGTCGTTCCATTGAATGTGCCGGTGACGTTTACCGCGACGGCCCGCGATCCGGATGGGGACGGACTGGCGTATTCGTGGCAGCACTTTGGAGACGCCAATTACCGGACGATTTCGCCGAATGCCGCGGTCATCACGCGCACTTTTACCGTGGCGGGAACTTACGTGGTGTCCTGCACAGCGTCGGACATGAAAGGCGGGGCAGCCCGGCGCAATCTGCTCGTCACCGTCGGGAACGGCGGCGGCAATTTCACCATCAGCGGGCGGGCGACGCTGAATGGGCAGGGAGTCCCGGGTGTGCTGGTGAATGCCAACAGCGCCAGCGGCGTGATCACCGACACCGACGGGCGTTACATCATTCCAAATCTTGTCGCGGGGACCTATGTGATGACGCCGCTGCTTTACGGGTTCACGTTCAGCGAGTTGTTCAATAACAGCGTCGCGGTGGGGCCCGGTTTTGCGGGAGCGGATTTTGAGGCCTCGGCGGCGCCCCGCGTTTCGATTGTGGCGAGCACCCCTTCCTGTTCGGAGTCCAACCCGGCGGCTCCCGCGCAGTTCACGATCATCCGGGCCGGGGACGCTTCGCAAGTCCTGTCCATCAACATCGCGGGCCCGCTGGGAACAGCCACCGTCGCCGCAGACTACTCGATCGCACCAACGCTTCTGGCCGGTTCGCAGGGATTCAGCACGCTGAGTTTCCCGGCCGGGCAGGACACATTGGTCATCAGCGTGACGCCCATAAATGATGTTGTCGCCGAAGGGCCCGAAACAGTGACGCTCGAAGTGGGACCGGGGAATGGCTACATTCTCGAGGGACTGGGGCGAGCCACGGTTGTCATCGAGGATGACGACACGACACTTCCCAAAATCAGCCTCGGAGTGGGTGAAGCGAAAACAATTGAGGGCTCCCCCATGCCTGCGACGGTTCTTTTTACACGGAACGGCGCGACGAACGGTCCCCTGGCGGTTGGCTATTCCGTCAGCGGCACGGCCGTGAGCGGCGTTGATTTTATCCCGCTTTCCGGCGCGGTCTTCATCCCCGCGGGAGCGACTCTTGCCACACTCAGCATCAGCAACCTCGATGATGTTCTTTCCGAACCGCTCGAATCCGTCACCATCAAAATCACGAGCACCGCGTCGTTTCTCGCCGACCCGGTGGCCAACAGCGCGACGGTGTCCATCGTGGACGATGACGTTCAAATCGTCAGCGTCACAGCCAGCGATCCGGTGGCGACGGAGCGTGATTTGAGTGTGCCGGGGACCGCTGCGGACACCGCGACGTTTCTCATCACGCGTGCCGGCGATATTTCGCAGGCATTGACCGTTTATTATGCGATGTCGGGCACGACCACCGGGGCGTTGGCGACGGCGTTGCATGGGGTCGATTACGAGGCGTTGCCCGGAGTGCTGACGATTCCGGCGGGGGAAGCGAGCGGCGCGGTCACCATTGTTCCGAGTTGGGACGGATTGGGAGAAGGCCCCGAGAGCGTCACGCTCCAACTGGGCGCCGGGCCGACCAACTACCGTCTGGGGCCCCAAAACTCGGCGACCATCACGATCCAGGACGCTGGCGATCCGCCCTACGTCGAAGTGCTGGGCATCGACAATGCCGTGGAGCCGGCGACCGTGGGACATTTTCGTTTTTCTTTGAAGGGTTCGGTCGCGGGAAACATCGTTGTGAATTACAGCGTCAGCGGCACGGCCACGCCGGGTGCAGATTACGCAGGGCTGCCGGGATCGGTGACGATCCCCGGCAACGGGGTGAATTTCGTGGATGTGAATGTCACACCGCTGAACGACCTGGTGGCTGAGGAACTTGAAACCATCACCGTCACGATTGCGCCGAATGCGTCGTATCAAGTTTTCCTGCCCTCCTCGAGTGCGACGATTTGGTTCCGGGACGACGAGGTGCCGACGTTGTTTGTGGATGCCAGCAACGGCACTTATCCGCCTGCATTCGCCGAGAACAGCACCGGCGGCGCTTTTTATATTTCGCGTCTCGGCTCCACCAATACGGCGCTCACGGTGAATTACACGATGTCGGGGACGGCGGTGAATGGGGTGGATTACCAATTCCTTTCGGGCACGACGAACATTGCCGCCGGGGCGCTTGGAGTGGATGTGCAGGTGAGACCGATTGACGACGCGGTGGCGGAGGGTACGGAGACCGTTGTTCTCACGCTGTCTCCGGGCGCCTACAGTCGCGGCGCGGCGGCGATGTTCTACATTTCAGACGACGAGAGTCCGGCGTTGAGTGTGGGGTTTCCTTCGACCAGCGCGGCCGGGCTTGAAATCATTGGGTCGGCGAGCATTCCCGTGGTTCTCAGCGCCACGTCGGCGGCACCGGTGACGGTGGAGTATCTTGTGGACACCGGTTCGCGTTCCAGCAGCACGGCGAATGGCGTGGCGCCGGCGGCCCTTCCTTATTGGGTGCGCTGCGATCGCCTGGGGGATCGGATGGTGGGATCCATCTCGATCGATGGCACCAACTGGACCGGGGTCAGCACACAAACCGTGGCGTTGCCCAACACGGGTTACCTGGCCGGCCTGCACGTCTGTTCGTACAACGTGAGCATCCTGAGCACCGGCGTTTTCGATAATGTCGTGATCACCAACCTGCAACCCGGCGGCTCGGTGGGCGCGCGCAGCGGCATGACGATCGGCACGACGGCCATCGCCGGGAACGCCTCCGTTTCGGGCAGCGCTTACACGGTCGCCGGCGCGGGCGACAACGTGGATGGCACAACCGATCAGGGCTATTTCACCTATTGGCCGATCAACAACTCGACCAACTGCACGATCATCGCCCGGGTGGTTTCCCAGCAAAATACATCCAGCGGCGCGACGGCGGGGGTGATGATTCGCGAGAGCGTGGCGAACAACGCGCGCCGGGGTTACATGGCCGCCACTCCCGCTGTGGGATTCGAATTTCATTATCGCACTGCCGTCGCGGGCACCGAGGCGAAAGCGGTCCTGATTCCGGCAAAACCGGTCTGGGTGCGCGTGCAACGGACGGGCGGCGTCTTGAGCGCATTCCAATCAGCCGATGGCGCGGCCTGGACACAGGTCGGTGCGAACCTCGATCTCGTGTTCGGCTCCGAAGTGTTCGCGGGGCTGGCCGTTTCGGCGCAACTGGAAGGACAACTCGCCACCGCCGTCATCGACACTGTCACGCTCGTTCCCGGGCCGTTGCCGCTTTTGCAGGGGCGCACCGTTGGGTTCTCCGCCATCCAGGGCATCGACTCCGAAGCAGGCGGCGTCTATTCCATCGCTGCGTCCGCCGATGGCCTCAGCGGGACGAGCGATGATTTTCATTTCGTGGGGACATCCGTCCAGGGCGATTTTACAATGACGGCGCGGGTGACTTCATTGACGAGCAGCGCAGCATCGCCGCAGGCGGGCGTGGTGGTGCGGGAGAGTTTCACACGGCGCGCCCGCTCTGTGTTTATCGGAGGCATCCCCGGCGCCGCGCCACAACTGGTCTGGCGTTCGACCACCAGCACCACCGCCAATGGCGACGGCATCGATTTCACTCTGCCTCCCGGGATGCTCACGTTTCCTCCCGGGTCTACGTCCCAAAATATTTCGCTGGCCGTCGTCAATGATTCGCGACCTGAGCCTGATGAACCGTTGACAGTCGTTTTACGGAATCCGAACGGCGCGCGCCTCGGGGCCATTTCACAATTCACCTATGTGATTGTCGATGACGACACGCCATCGTCGCTTCCCTCGGCCGGTTTCGCATCATCCTCCAGCAGCGCTGCCGAATCGGGCGGGACAGCGTTCGTGCCGGTGACCTTGAGCCGGCCCGCCGCCGGAGTGATTTCCGTGAATTACCTGGTGAGTGCCGGGACGGCCATCGATGGCGTCGATTTCGCCTCGGCTTCCGGCACGCTGACCTTCAATGCCGGCGACACGGTTCAAAACATACCGGTCATGTTGTTCGATGATTTGCTGATTGAATCATCGAAGACAGTGTTGCTTGCGCTTTCGAATCCAGCCGGCGCCCGGTTCTCCACGCTGACAAATCACACGTTCACCATCCTGGACGATGACAGTCCGGTGGTGACCATTGCGTCGACCGACACAAACGCCAGCGAAGCCGGGGACGTGTCGTCCATCACGCTCACGCGCACCGGCTCCACCAACCAGGCATTGACGATCAACCTCAACCGCACCGGGACCGCCGCGGCGGGGGTCGATTACACCGGCATCAATGCCACCGCGATTATTCCCGCCGGCATCTCGAACCTGACCCTGACGGTGACGCCGCTGCAGGACTCGGTGGTGGAAGGCACTGAGACGCTGATCGTGACGTTGAGCGCCGGCGCGGGGTATGTGGTGGGCTCGCCGTCGAGCGTGACCAATTTCATCGCGGATGATGATCGGAACGTCGTGACCATCACAGCCACTGGTGCGACGGCGATTGAAGGCGGAACGAACGGCACGTTCACGCTGACGCGAACCGGTTCAACAGCGGCGTCGCTCACCGTGAACCTGACGTCGACCGGCACGGCGACCAGCGGGGCTGATTACACGACCAGCCCGACGCCCATCACCTCGATTGTTTTTGCGGCCGGACAGGCGTCGCGGACGATCAGCGTGATCCCGATCAACGATTCGCTCACCGAGGGCGATGAAGCTGTGCTGATCCAGATCACTTCCGGCACCTACGATATCGCCGGGATCGGCTATGCCAGCGTGACGATTGTGGACAATGATATTCCGCCGTCGGTTTTCATCAGCTCCCCGGCGGCCCAGGGAGTGGTGATCGCGCTGACCAACGGTGTCGAATTCACGGCCACCGCCGAGGACGATGGATTGCCCCAGGCGCTGGCATACTCGTGGACCCAGGTGACGGGTCCCGGGATCGTGTCGTTCAGCGTTCCCACGGGCGCGTCGACACCTGCAATATTTTCCGCGCCCGGCACCTATCTGGTGCGGGTGACGGTGAACGACGGGCAGTTCACCGCCAGCGATACGATCACCCTCAATGTCGGGGGCACCAATACATTGCCGGCGTCGGACTGGCTGCGGGCCGATATTGGGCCTCCCACGTTGCGAGGATACTCGGGGATGTCGGGGAGCAACTGGATTTTGTCCGCCGCTGGCACGGGTTTCACCATCGATTCGGACCGGGCGCATGCCGTGTCGCGGCAGGTGACCGGCGATGGCAGCATTGTGGCGCGCCTGACCAGCGTGACGGGTCCGGCGGCATCCGAAGCAGGGTTGGGCATCCGCGATTCCCTGCATCGATACTCGCGCCGCGTTGCGCTGGTTTATCAAGCCTCCTCCCGCACCCTGCGCTTTCGCCCGCGCGTGGTGAATCACACAACCGATTTTGTCGTCAGCGTTGCGAGCCTCAATCTTCCGCTCTGGTTGAAGCTGGAACGGAGTTCCGCAAGCAACACGGTGTCGGCATTTTATGCGAGTGACAACGCGGGCGTCGCCGGCCCGTGGCTGCAAATCGGAACCAACGTGTCCATCATCATGGATGCCACCGCGGACTACGGCATGACCGCCGACAGCGGGAGCGACACCGTCGCGGCCTCGGTGGTTTTCGACAACCTGGCATTGGCGCCTGCAGTTGCGGGTGCCGTGCAGATCGCGGAGGATTTCGGGGACGGCACGCAAACCGGGAGCTATTCCTATTCGGCGGGAACAGACA
Source organism: Verrucomicrobiota bacterium (assembly GCA_041166945.1). Taxonomy (GTDB): domain Bacteria; phylum Verrucomicrobiota; class Verrucomicrobiia; order Limisphaerales; family JADJPG01; genus DASTLJ01. Next base: position 6,587 of record JBEEGQ010000287.1, on the reverse strand, counting down.
CGCACACGCTGATGGGCAAAGGATCGCTGGACGGCTCGGGCTTCTTTTGGGGCGAACAATTCTCCGGAGATTTTGTTCTTACTGTGCTGCAATTGGACGCGACGTCGAACGGCAACGATTCGCGATCCGGCATCCTGGTGCGCGACACCATGGACGACGGGCCGATGGCGTTCCTGGGCCGAAATCCTCAGGGCGCATTCAGCTCGTTCGTCTGGCGCACAAATCCCAAGGGCGGCACCAGTGGTCTGAACGGCATCACGCAAAAACAGCGGTGGCTGCGATTGATCCGGCGGGGCAACCAGGTCACAGCATTGCACGCGCCCAACAATTCCGGCGTTCCAGGCGCGTGGATTCAGCTGGGCCAGCCGCAGACTGTTTTCCTGCAACCCACCATCATCGCCGGCCTGTATTGTGACAACGCAGGGGGCGTCGGCCTCAACACCGCCACCTTCACCAGGTTCAGTGTCGTGCCACTCCACAAGGCGCCGGTCGTGGACGCGGGTTCCGTGGCGTCAAATCCCGCCTCGCCATTTTCTCTTTTCGGACGCGTCATCGATGACGGGTTGCCGGATCCGTTTACCACTGTCTGGACCGCTGCCATTGCTCCGGGCGCGGTGACTTTCGGCAATGCGACTGCGCTGGTCACGACCGCGACATTGTCCGCGCCGGGGGCACATGTTCTGCGATTGTGGGCTGACGATGGAATCGCCCGCGCGTTTGATGATCTTAGTTTCACTTATTCCCCTTTCGCCGCATGGCAGGCTGCGAATTTTGCGGGCGGTCCGGCCAATCCTGATGCGGCGGCTGACGCGGATCCGGATCACGACGGGCAGAACAATGCCTCGGAATACGCCACCGGCACGAATCCGAATTCACCCGGACTTACTCCGCTGATCACCGACTTCGTCACCGTCGGTCCCGACCGTTTTCTGCGGATTACCATCCCCAAAAATCCTGCGGCCATCGATGCGCAGTTCCTCGTGGATGCCAGCCCCGATCTGGCTCCTGCGAATTGGAGCGGGGCGGGGCTTGTGACCGAAACCAACACCGCCACGCTCTTGCGCATTCACGATGGAGCCGCGGTGGAAAGCGCGCCGCGCCGGTTCATGAGGCTTCGCGTGCAAATCACTGCGCCGTGAATATTGCGACGCCGGCCCGGCGATGAAAGCATTCCCCCACCGGGCATCGCTGAATTCGGATACTTTCGCTGCCACCCAGTAAAACCATGCTGAGTACATTTGAAAATCATCTTCAACAACAGCTCGATGCAATCCGGGCCGCCGGCACCTACAAGCGCGAGCGTGTCATCGTTACACCTCAGGGCACGACCATTCGCGTCGCCGATGGGCGGCCGGTCCTGAATCTTTGCGCCAACAATTATCTGGGCCTCGCCCAGCACGCCGGCGTCGCGGGCGCTGCCAAGGAGGCGATCGATCGATGGGGATACGGCTGCGCGAGTGTCCGGTTCATCTGCGGTACCCAGGGCATCCACAAGCAGCTGGAAGAAAAGCTCAGTGAATTTCTCGGCACCGACGACACCATCCTTTACGGCTCCTGCTTTGACGCGAATGGTGGGTTGTTCGAGGCGTTGCTCGGACCTGAAGACGCGATTATTTCAGACGAGTTGAATCACGCGAGCATCATCGACGGCGTGCGCCTGTGCAAAGCGGCGCGTTTTCGGTACGCGAACAACGACATGAAGGACCTTGAGGACAAACTCAGGGAGGCAGCGGGGGCGCGATTTAAAATGGTCGCCACCGATGGGGTGTTTTCCATGGACGGTTACATCGCCAACCTGAAGGCCATTTGCGACCTTGCTGAAAAGCATGACGCCCTCGTGATGGTGGATGACTCGCACGCTGTTGGCTTCCTTGGGCGAACCGGCCGCGGAACGCCGGAGTTTTGTGACGTCATGGGCCGCGTGGATGTCCTGACGGGCACATTGGGCAAGGCCCTGGGCGGCGCCAGCGGCGGTTACACCAGCGGCCGGAAGCAAATCGTCGAGATGCTGCGTCAACGTTCGCGTCCGTATCTTTTCAGCAACACACTGGCTCCCGGAATCGCGGGCGCATCGATGAAGGTGCTCGAGCTGATCACGGAGTCGACGGAGCTGCGGGACCGGTTGGAATCCAACACGAGCTTTTTTCGCGGCGGGCTGTCGAAGCTCGGCTTCACGCTCCTTCCGGGCACGCATCCCATCTGTCCTGTCATGCTGGGTGACGCAGCTCTGGCAACCCGTTTTGCTGACGCCATGCTGGCGGAGGGTGTTTACGTGGTGGGTTTCAGCCATCCGGTCGTTCCCCAGGGAAAGGCGCGAATCCGCACGCAGATATCCGCGGCTCACTCGCGGGAGGATTTGGAAATCGCGATCACCGCTTTTGCCCGGGTGAAGGGGTTGCTGGGAGTTTAGCCCGGAACGCCCGTTTGGTTTCCGTGTAACCTTTCGATGCGGTTGCTTCTGGAATCAGCAGATGAAACCACCAGGAAGCCTATGAACACCGAGCGAATCTGCCAGGAATGTGGCCAGCCTGTTCCCGTCGAGGCGCCCCAGGGTCTTTGCCCTCGATGCCTTGCCCGGACCGGTCTGGGACCGACGACGGTCGACACCGGAGAGCGGCCTGCTGAAAATCCCGTTGGCCTCCCGGCAACCCGAATGCCGCGATCGTTGCCGGTGGCGGGACAACTCTTCGGAGGCTACCGAATTCTGCGCCCCCTCGGTCATGGCGGAATGGGAACGGTCTATGAAGCCGAGCATCTCGAAAGCGGCCGGATCGTCGCGTTGAAGGTCCTCAGTCATGCGCTCGATTCAGGGGAAGCGCGCAAACGATTTCTCCGTGAAGGACGGCTCGCCGCCTCCATCAACCATCCCAACAGCGTCTATGTCTACGGCACCGAGGAGATCGAAGGCACGCCGGCCATCTCGATGGAACTGGTGCCCGGCGGCACTCTCGTCGAGCGTGTGGAAAAAGAAGGTCCGATGCCGGTGACGGCCGCCGTCGATGCCATTCTGCAAATCATCGCGGGCCTCGATGCCGCTCATGCGATCGGGATCCTCCATCGCGATATCAAGCCGTCCAACTGTTTCATCGACACGGATGGCACAGTCAAGATTGGCGATTTTGGCTTGTCCATTTCGACCGCGGCGCGAGGGGACACGGCGCTGACCGTGGCCGGTTCCTTCATGGGCACGCCTGCCTTTTCGTCGCCCGAACAGCTGCGCGGGGAGGAATTAAATGTTCGATCGGACATGTATTCCGTGGGCGTCACCCTGTTTTATTTGCTGACGGGAAGGACCCCGTTTCATTCGGACAACATGGTTCAGTTGTTGGCAACGGTGCTGGAAAAGCCGGCGCCTTCGCCGGCGACGTTCCGGCCGGGAATCCCCTCGGGCCTGGGGCGCATCGTCCTGCGCTGCCTGCAAAAGCAGCCGGGCGAACGATTCAAAAACTATGCGGAATTGCGGCTGGCTCTGGCTTCCTACACATCCGCCGCGCCGACCCCCGCCACATTGGGTCTGCGCTTCGTCGCCGGCGTGGTGGATCATTTTCTTCTCGTGGGCACAGTGATGGTCCTTCAATTCCTCGTCATCTCGGACGCCGCGACTTTGATGAATGGCAAAACGTGGCAAAACAGCAGTTATCGCATCGCAGTTTTTGGAAACGTCCTGATATGGCTCGCGGTATACGCCGTCGGCGAAGGGTTGTGGGGCAGGTCGCCGGCCAAGGCGCTGTTCGGATTGCGCGTCGCGCGCCTCGACCGCCAGCGTGTGGGGATCGGCAGGGCGCTTGTGCGCGCGCTGATTTTTGTCGGGCTGCCGTCATTGCCCACCTGGATCTTTTTCACGACACACAACGCCGGGAATATGTCGGCCAGTCCCTGGCGCATGCTGGTGGTCAGCTATTCCTATTTCGCGATCGTCGCACTGCTGTTTTTGACGGTACGGCGGAGGAACGGTTTTGCGGCGGTGCACGATCTCGTGACGAAAACGCGGGTCATTCTTCGATCGTCATCCGCCACGCGGCCCCCGCTGGAGACCGCCGCCGAACCGGCGGCATTGGGTGAACGGCTATCGACGCTCGGCCCCTATCATGTGCTCGGCCCCGTGCCCGGCGCCGGTGCGGATCTGCTGGTCGCGTACGACACGCGGCTGTTGCGCAAGGTCTGGATCCGGCCCCAGCCACCCGGCGCTCCACCCGTGCCAATCCCATTGCGCGGATTGGCACGGCCGGGCCGGCTGCGATGGCTTAACAGCAAGCGTTCCATGGACGAAAACTGGGATGCCTTCGAGGCGCCGCCCGGAGAACCGTTGACGCAGTTGTTGGAAAGCCCGCAATCGTGGAGCCGGGTGCGTTACTGGCTGCTCGATCTCACGGATGAACTTCAGGCCGCTTCCCAGGATGGCACCATGCCGGCCACGCTGGCGTTGGACCGCGTTTGGATCACTTCAAGCGGCAGCGCCAAACTTCTCGATTTCCCCATCAGCGCCGCGCCAACCCGTTTGGCATCCTCGGACGCGTCGCCGCCGGCGGAGCCTTTGCAATTCCTCGAACAGGTCGCCAACGCGGCATTGGGAGAAAAATCTTCGAAATCCGCCGGTGGTGAAAATCCGGCGCCGTTGCATGCACGGCAATTTGTTGCGGCGCTGCCGACCTCGACGGGTTTGGACGCGGTCGCGTCTCAACTGCGTTCGACGTTACACTCCCTCGCCGTGGTGACACGCGGGCGTCGGGCAGCGTTGGCTGCCAGTTGCGCGGCGTTTCCGCTCATGGCCGCCGCCATGGCGCTGGCGGTGGTCATCATGCTCCACAATGTCTCCGTCCGGCAGCCGGAGCTGGCCCGGCTTTTTCGGTGCCTGATTTCGGCGCAGATTGCGGGCAGCGAGGCCGAGGCTCCCGGCGCCGCGGAGCTTCAAAAACAGAAGTCGCGCGCGTGGGAAGTTTACATCGCGCACACCTTCGGCGGCATGATCACCAATGGCGAAACGATGAATACGCTTTACGCCCGCACCACGTTCGCGCCGCGCCTGCGAGCGCTGGCGGAACGGAGCGTGCGCGAGCACCCGAATTTGTCCGAACAGGAAATTCGCAATGCAATGGCGATCCTGAAACCTGATCTCGATCGGCACGGAACCCATGGGCTGGATATCTTCGGGACTTTGCCGCCGTACCTGATGGGCCTGATTGTTTTCGCGTCGTCCCTGGCGATCTATGTGGCGCTGCCCGCATTGATTTGCGCGATCGCTTTTCGGGGCGGCCCGCTGTTGCGGCTGTTTGGTGTGGCGGTGGTCCGGCGCAACGGGCTTCGCGCCTCGCGAGGGCGCATCCTTTGGAGAAGCCTGCTGGCATGGTCACCCATTTTGCTCGCCGCCATTCTTGCGGCCGCTCTCGCTCCTGGCATCGGCGGAACGAATGCCGCCGCGCTGGCAACGGCGTTATATGGAATGCTGCTCGTGGCTTCACTGGCGATGCCGGGTCGAAGTCTTCAAGATCGACTCGCGGGAACCTGTCTGGTGCCGAGGTGAACGGCTTCAAAAACCCTCGAGCGGCGGCCGTTCCTTGTGCCACGAGGTCGATTGTTCGAAAGCGTGCGCCACCCGGAGCATGGTGGCTTCGCCAAACGGCTTGCCCAGAATTTGCAGCCCGATCGGAAGCTTTGGGTTTGCGGTGAAACCGCACGGCAGGCTCATCCCGCAGTTGCCGGCGAGATTGCACGAAATGGTAAAAATATCGGACAGATACATCTGCATCGGATCGTCGGACTTCGCCCCGACCTTGAACGCAGCGGTCGGCGACGTGGGCGTGACGATCGCGTCCACCTTCTCGAAGGCATTCAGAAAATCGCGACGGATGAGAGTGCGCACCTTTTGCGCGCGCACATAGAACGCGTCGTGGTAACCGCTGCTCAGCACGTAGGTGCCGAGGATGATGCGACGCTTCACCTCGGCGCCAAATCCGGCGCCGCGGGTCCGGGAATAAAGCTCCGCGGGATCCGGGCCGTCCACGCGCAACCCGTATCGGATGCCGTCGAAACGCGCCAGGTTTGCCGACGCCTCGGCGGTGGCAACAATGTAATAGGTGGCGACCGCGTAGTCGGTGTGCGGGAGGGAGATCTCGACCAGTTCAGCGCCCAGTTTCTCGAACTGCTTCACCGCGGCCTGCACCGCGGCGCCGACTTCCGGATCAATTCCAGGAATAAAATATTCCTTTGGCAACCCGAGCTTCACGCCGCGGATCTCCCCGGTGAGCGCCGCGCGATAATCCGGCACCGGCTCCACAACGCTGGTCGAGTCGCGTGGATCGTGTCCGCTGATCACCCCCAGCATCGTCGCCGCATCGCGGACATCCTTGGTGAACGGCCCGATCTGGTCGAGCGATGAAGCAAAGGCGACCAGCCCGTAGCGCGAGACGCGGCCGTAAGTCGGTTTCAATCCGACGCAGCCGCACAGCGCGGCCGGCTGGCGGATTGAACCACCCGTGTCAGTGCCCAGCGCCGTGATGCATTCATCCGAAGCGACCGCTGCCGCGGAGCCGCCCGAGGATCCGCCCGGAATTCGAGTGGTATCCCACGGATTTCTTGTGGTGAAAAAA
>JBEEGQ010000286.1:0-2864 GCA_041166945.1 Verrucomicrobiota bacterium | reverse complement strand
AGTCCGGGGAGATCTCTCGTCCATTCCGAATGGAGGAGAGGGAGAAAACCCGCCGACTTCATCGCGGCGCAGTCGGACCCTGCCGCACGCGCCTTTTTCTCCCTCTCCTCCCGCAGCCGGAGGAGAGGGCCGGGGAGGAGGCGGGTTCCTTCATTGGCGCGGCCAGCACATCGGCGGTCGCCTCAGCAACACCGCTTCACGCTCCTCTTTTTTCGTGGCACACTTCTGAAGTGACCTTGCAGAGAAAACAACAGCAACTGGTCGCGGAACTCGCCGGTCTCGACAACACCCAGGCCCGACTGGCCTGGCTCATTGAGCGCGCCCGGGAACGTCCCTTGCTCCCCGCCAGCCAGCGCGTCGACGCGCATCGCGTCGAAGGTTGTCTCTCCCAACTCTGGTTCGTCCCTCACTTCCGCAAGGGCCATTGCTGGTTTCAATCCGAGTCCGATTCCCTTTTCGTCAAGGCCCTGGCCGGGTTGCTCTGCGACTTTTACAGCGGCCACACGCCCGAAGAAATCGCCACACACGATGCCGCTTTTTTGGAGAAGCTCGGGTTTTCCCATCATCTCACACCGCATCGCCGCAACACCCTCGGCCGTGTCTGGGATAAAATTCAGGACTTCGCCCGGCAGCATCAAACGCCAACCGTCCGATGACCGCGATGCGCCTTTACGATGCCCATAATCATTTGCAGGACGAACGGTTTAACACCCCGCACGATCTGCTTCTCGCCGCATGCAGCAAGGCAGGAATCGAAAAAATGGTCGTCAACGGCTCGTGCGAATCCGATTGGCCGGCCGTGCTCGACCTGGCCCGCCAATATCCGGCAGTGGTCCCTTCCTTCGGCTATCATCCCTGGCACCTTCACGAATGCACCGGCCAATGGCAGGAAAATCTGGCGAAATGCCTGGACGCCATTCCGTCGGCCGTCGGCGAAATTGGACTCGACCGATGGAAGCAAGGGCTCGATTGGCTTCCGCAAGAGGAGGCTTTTGTGATTCAGCTGCGCATGGCTGCGCAACGACGACTTCCCATCAGCATCCATTGTCTCCAGGCATGGGGCCCGTTGTTGGATGTGCTTCGTTCCGAACCGCCGTTGCCCGCGGGGTTTTTGCTGCATTCCTACGGAGGGCCGCCCGAGATGATTCAGCCCCTGGCCAAACTCGGCGCTTACTTTTCGTTCCCTGGCTTTTTTGCCCAGGACCGAAAAAGCCGGCAGCGCGAGACGTTCCGCCACGTGCCCCGGGACAGGCTCCTGATCGAAACTGATGCGCCGGATCAATCGCTCCCCGCCTCGCTCGCGACCCATCCGCTTACGGACGGGGCGGGCAACGCTTTAAACCATCCCGCCAATCTCGCCGCGACCTATCAATTCCTGGCGACGTTTCTGGGCGAACCTCAACTCGCGGAGCGTGTCGAGGCCAATTTTTTGCGGCTGTTCGGCGGCGTCCTGAAGTCATCGCCCGGCTGACACGCAACGCCCCGGAGGCAGGACCAGTCACACCCGTTCCGCGAGGTGGCGAACGACGTGGGCGGCGGCGACCAACCCGAAAGCACCGGTGACAAATGCCGCGGTGCCGTAGCCGCTTTCGCAATTCAAGCGCAGGCTCGATCCGGGTTCCCGCCGTTTGCTGGTGGTGCCCTCACGGCCCGGGTACACGATGGGTTCCGGCGAAAAGACGCACGGCACGTCGAAAGCACGGCCACCGCGGGGAAACGCGTGGGACTTTCGAAGGCGCGTCCGGGTTTGTTGCAGCAACCGATCGTGAGTCACCCTGGCCAGATCAGCGACTCGAATCGCGGTCGGATCGCGGCGTCCCCCCGCTCCTCCCGTCACGAGGATTGGCACCCCGCGCTCCCGGCAGGCGGCGATCAGCAGCGCTTTTTTAATCGGTTTGTCGATGGCATCGATGAGAAAATCGAAGGCGCCGGCGAAAAGTTGGGCCTGGGTGGTTTCGTTAAAAAAGGCGTGCACGGCCTGGATGCGGCATTCGGGATTGATGGCTCGAATGCGACCGGCCATCACGTCCACTTTCAGTCGGCCGAACTCGCCGTCCATCGCATGGAGCTGCCGATTGACGTTGCTGACACAAATATCATCGAGATCCACGAGTGTAATGGCTCCGATCCCGCTGCGGGCGAGTGCTTCGACGGCCCAGGAGCCGACACCGCCGACACCGACGACGCACACCGTGGCTGTCCGGAGCCGTTCCATGCCGGCGCGCCCGTAAAGCCGCGAAATGCCGCCAAAACGGGTGTCGTGATCATTCATTGCGCGGATTTGTTGCTGATCTCCTGCCATTTTGCCAGGCATTGCGAACGAAAGGGCCCATTATCGCGGGTCAAAAATAATTCCTCGGAAACTCCGTTTGACCTTCAATTCTCGTGTGCTAACCTCACCCTGTAATTTATGAGCGCACGAAAAATAGGAAATTCTGAATTATTCCAACGCGTCACAGTCCAGGCCCCCGCCACAAAACTGGATCTTCCCGCCGCCTCCGTGCGCGTGCGTAGAAACGGAATCGAGTTCCGGACGCAGGATGCGATCCCCATCTGGGCCGAAATGACCGTCGCCATGCAGACGCCGCAAGTCTCCGGCAAAGTTCAATTTAACGGCGTGGTGGTTGCCTGTGATGGCAATCGCCATACCGGCTACGCTGTTTCCATGTTATTTACCAGTGTTTCCAAGCAGGCCCAGGCCCGCCTGGCAACGATGGCGATGGTGCCATAAAATCTCGCTCTGCTTCCGCTGCTATCGATGCTTCGGCACGGGTTGCGGCGGGGACAGGGCAATCGGCTTTCAGGTCAACCGCTTTGTTCCAAAGCGGTTTTTTTTTGCTCAGCGTCCGCTTCGGCCGGTTAAC
>JBEEGQ010000285.1:0-3980 GCA_041166945.1 Verrucomicrobiota bacterium | reverse complement strand
CATCGGCCAACTGTCGGGTTCGGACGCGACGGCGCTGATCACAGGAGAGAGCGGCACAGGAAAGGAACTGATCGCGCGGGCGATCTATTCGCATAGCAGCCGATCGAGCCGGCCGTTCCTGGCGATTAACTGCGCCGCGATTCCCGAGAATCTCCTGGAAAGCGAATTGTTCGGTCACGAAAAAGGGGCGTTCACCGGCGCGGCCGTCCAGCGCATCGGCAAATTCGAGCAATGCCACGGCGGCACGATTTTCCTGGATGAAATCGGCGACATGACTCCGGCGACGCAAACCAAAATCCTGCGTGTCCTTCAATCCGGAACGTTCGAGCGGGTGGGGGGCAATCAGCCGATCAGTGTGGATGTGCGGGTCATCGCCGCCACGAACAAGCCGTTGGAGCAGGCGGTTGCGGCCCGTAGTTTTCGCGAAGATTTGTTCTATCGGCTCAATGTGGTGCGCATCGCCGTGCCGCCGCTGCGCGAGCGGGCAGCGGACATTCCGCTGCTGGTGAATTATTTCCTGCGAAAATTCGCGGCGTCCCCGCAGCCTCCCAAATCCATCGCGCGCGAAGCCCTGGCGGCGTTGGAATTGTATTCATGGCCAGGCAACGTTCGTGAGCTCGAAAACGCCATTCGCCGGGCGCTGGTGGTGGCGAAAGGTGACGCGATTCTCCCGGCGGATCTGCCTGCCGAAGTCATCGGACCGCGGTCAATCCCGGGTTCTCCCGCCACGCCAGGCGGGGCATCTCCAACGGGAACGACGGCGTCCGCCCCCGGCGACATCCCGGCATTGGCCCAGGCGCTTTTCAAGCATGTCCGACGGGACCCACGCCTCAAACTCATTCCCGCCGTGGAACGGGAATTGATCATCCAGGCGTTGCTGGAGGTGAAAGGAAACCAGGTCCAGGCGGCAAAACTTTTGGGGATCACCCGCGCGACCCTCAGAAATCGGATCGACAAATTCAAAATTCGCCAGGAAATCGCGATCCAATAGCCCCGAAGGGGTCAGTCCCTACTATTTGAACTTTCGCAGGCAGAATCGTTCCCCAGTTGGCATCCTGCGGTGGAAAAACCAAAAAAGTTCAAATAGTAGGGACTGACCCCTTCGGGTTTATTTTGTCTCGCGCGTTACCTGCAAGTCATCGTACCGGATCGCGGTGCCAGCGAACGGATTTCCCCACAGGCTGGGGCGGCCCGCGGGGGTTTCGGTCTTGTCACTCCATGCGATTTGGAAATCCTTGGGTTCGGGATCGCCCTGTTTCCATGCCCGCCCTTCCACTTTGAGTTCGCCGTCTTTCGATTTCGTGCTTCGTAAGCGGAGGACCGTCCATGAATCGGAATTCCACGCGAAGGGCGCGTTGGTGAGAACCTCATCGCCTTTGTAAAGTTCCAGCAGTTTCTTGCCGGGGGAAACCTGCAAGCGATAACCGCCGACACCATTGAGGCCCACTCCAAACGTGGGGAAACGGCGTCCCTTCCCGGTCCCATGCACGCGCGCGCTGACACCCAGGTCCGTGGCCTCCGTGGGGCCGAACAACACTCCGAACGTTTCGAGAGGCGCGCCGGGCAATTCGAGAAACTTGTTGCCGCCCTCCTGTTTCACCGCGAAGGCGCCATCGAGAACAAGCATGTCTTCAGGCACCTTGTCCAGGTCGGCCTTTTCGAAATTGTTTTCATACGCCGCAGCGGGAGGGGGCGGAGCGCTTTTGCAGCCGGGCCCGCACAGCAGCAACACCAGCGCAAAAACGCTCCATCGGATGTAGTTCATGTGGCTCATTGCACTTCTAAAAACCGGTCCGGAATTATTCATTTCTCAGCGCATCCAAAAGTTTTCCACGGAGGGCGAGCCGGATGGCGGCCCAGGTCGACGCCAGGCCGGTTGCCAAAACCCCGGCGAGCGTCAGTCCGAGAGCTGTCACATGGATGCCTCCGCCAGGTGCCAGCATCACCGGCAGGATCGCCGCCAGCGCGGATCCCACTCCCACCGCAAGTCCGAGTGCCAGCAACCCGCCATGTTCGCTCAGCACGAGCCATCGTATCGAACTCCGTCTGAATCCGACCGCTTGCAACAGCCCCAGCTCTCCCCGGCGTTCCAGCACATTGCGCAACACCACAACTCCCAGTCCGGCGCTGCCCAGCAGCAATCCGAGTCCGCCCAGCACCTGGAATGTGTTGAGGTAGGTATTTTGCACCGCATTAAATGCCGCCAGCCGCCGGGTCGTCGGCGTCAACTCGAGCCCGACATCCTGCAACGCGCGCGTCAGCTCGACGGAAATTGTCTGCGCGCCCGTGTTCGACGGGACGTCGATCAGAAACATTCGATGTCCCGCTTCGCCTGGAAAACGGCGCACGAACTCCGCCTCATCGATGATGAGGCTTCCCTGGAGAATCGAGTTCGCAAGGCCGGCCACGATTCGCACCTTGAACTGGCGCCCCTGTTCGTCGGTGTAATCGATGGTGTCGCCAATTTTCTTTCGCAACGCCCACTGGATCGATCCGGCGTCGCCGATAGCAGGGACGGCCCCGTCGGCTTGCGGACCTCCCGGCGCGCCTGGGACTGCGGTGCCACGAAGCAGGTTCCAGCCGGGGGCGCTGCCCTGGATGACGCCGGCGAATGCGAAGGCTTCGCGGCTGGCGAGCAGTTCCGGGCGCACGCCCAGCAGGCGCGGCTTTTGCGCGCGATTCAAATTCAGGCAGCTGGCTTCATCGCCATCATGAACGCGGAATGGCACGACGGCGACTCCCTGGACGGCAGCGTCGTTGAGCCCGTAGAATTCGCGACCGGATTTTGTGTTCAGGTCGCGCAGAATCGGCAGCGTCGATTCACCAAACAGAGCGAAGCCGCCTGTCCCCGACTGGCGATTGGCCGCGTTCCGTTGTGCATCGAGGCGGTTGGCACCCACGGCCACGACGAGAAAACTGCCGCACGCGAGCAGGGCCACGCTGGCGAGGCTGCGCCATCGGCGCCGGGTGCAACCCCTCAAACCCAGGCCACCCAAAGTGAGCGCTTTTCCCGCCTCACGCCGATCCAGCGCCGTCAACAACGCTGATACTGCCGCGAGGCCAGCAGTCAGCAGGAGGGAACCGGCCCCGAAGAATAATCCGGGCGCCGCCGACTCCCGCTTTGCAAATGCCCAACCGATCAATCCGAAACCGAACACGGCAAAAGTGGCTGCAATCCATTTAGCCCGGTTTCGGGACGTGGAATTGGATTTGGCGACAGCAACTCGTTCCACGCCGCCTTCATTCAACAATTCCCGGGCGGGCCGCCGCGCCTGCCGTCGTAGCACCACCGCAATTGTCAGCGTGCACACCACGACACTCGCGATCAGGCCGAGCAGGAGCGTGACGCCGGTCACATGAAATCGAAGCGCGCTTCCGCCGACGGCATCGCGCCAGAGGGTGGTGAGCAGATGGAGCACAGCCTGGGCGTACCCGATTCCGCCCAATACTCCGAGGGCGCCACCCAAAAACGCGACGAGCGCGCCTTCGCGCCAAAGGAGCCCGCGCACTTGCCGGGGTGTGAAACCCAGGGCGAGCAGCGTGCCGGTTTCGGCGGCGCGTTGTTCGAGTCCGAACTGGAATAACAACGCCATCAGGATGAGCGCCGCGAGGATCAGGAAGAAACTGAACGCGAGAAAGAGCCCGCCAAAATCCTGGGCTTGGCCGCTGGCCGCCAACGCCTGCGCCCGCACCGGCTCGAATCGCAAGCCGAGTGAGCCGGGTTCGATCCCGCGCAGCAGCGCCGCTTCGAGGTTGGTGGCCATCGCGGTCGCGCTCGTGTTCGGCGCCACGGGAAAGCGGATTGCGGTGAGATTGCCGAATCGGTTGCCCCACATCGACTGCCCGGCGGCGAGCGTCACGAACGCCTTCGGTGTTCCGCGACGTTCCTTCCAATATTTTTCATCCTGATCGCGGATTTTGTGAACCAGCGGAAATCCGGCGTCCCATTCATGCGTGCTTTCCGCCTTCGACAATCCCGG
>JBEEGQ010000284.1:0-5684 GCA_041166945.1 Verrucomicrobiota bacterium | reverse complement strand
GAACGCCTTGTCGCGTCCCAAATCAAGGGCGGCGTCGATGGAATCGTCCCCGTCGGCACCACCGGCGAATCGCCGACGCTCGATTACGAGGAGCACATCGAAGTGATCAAACGGTCCATCGAGTTCGCACGCGGAAAAATCAAAGTCCTCGCCGGCACCGGCGGCAATTCCACCAGCGAGGCAATTTATCTGACCAAGATGGCGAAAAAGGCCGGCGCGAATGGATCGCTCCAAGTGGCTCCCTACTACAACAAGCCCAGCCAGGAGGGCCTCTTCCAGCATTTCAAAGCCATCGCCACCGCCACCGATTTGCCGCTGGTGCTCTACAGTGTCCCCAGCCGTTGCGGCATCGAGATCGCCGTCGATACCGTCCGCCGTCTCGCCGAAGCCTGCCCCGCCATCGTCGGCATCAAGGAGGCGGGCGGCAGCTCGGATCGCGTCAGCCAGTTGCGCGCCGCGCTCGGCGACGGATTTACCATCCTGAGCGGCGACGATTCTCTCACGCTCCCTTTCATGGCCGTCGGCGCCCATGGCGTGATCAGCGTCGCGAGCAACGTCATCCCGCGCGAAGTTTCGCAAATGGTGAATGCCTTCGCGCAGGGCAAACCCCAGGCTGCCCTCAAGCTGCACACGAAATTTTCTCCGCTCTTCAAGGATCTTTTTATCGACACCAACCCTGTTCCGGTAAAAGCCGCACTCGCCCTCCTCGGCGTCTGTGAAGAGGAATACCGCCTGCCCCTGGTCGCCATGACCCAAAAAAATCGCGAGACCCTTCGGGCCACGCTCAAGGCCTGCGGCGTGCTCAAGTAATTTTTCGGCAAATTCGATGCGCCGCTGCCGCGCGGCGTCACTTGTCGCAGCGCTCGCCCCAGGCTTGACCGGGCCTTTACACACAAGCCCACATCGCGCGGCGATACTGAAGTGCATGAAAACATTACTCCTCCTCGCCTCGGCAATCGCGGCTCTCTCTGTCCTCGTTGCGGTCACCGCCCAAACAACCCAGCCTTCCGCGTCCTTCCTCGGGCCCGTCGGATCCCCGGCCAGGCGGCCGGCTCCCGAGCTGCCACCCTTCAAATCCCCGGAAGCCATGCAGGCCGAATTCGTGCGTCGCTTCGAAGCGTCCCCGGGATTTGGCCTCTCCCGAGTCCAGCGGCCGGTTTTTCGCGCACCTGCACCCGCACTGGTCTGGAATCATTCCACCTACCGGGTCGTTCCCCCGACATTGATCGGCCTCGAGGATGACCCCATCGTCTACGCCCCAATGGAACACAGCCATCAGTTCCTCGAACACAGCACCAACCAATCGCCGCGCCAGGTGCGAAGCCGTTTCGCCCGTCGCGCCATGACCGCGATCGAGACCAATGCCATTCTCGCATTGCGGCAGGGACGGGAACTCGTCGTCGTTACCAACCGCGTCGTCGTTCCAGAGGCCGAATCCAGCCGTCTCCTCATGGGTCCCGAACTCCTCGTCGTCGGCGCGTTGCGCGCCCGTCACGATTGCGCTGCGTGTCATCAGTGCAAGGAAGGCACGCTTCTCGGCGCGTTCGCCTATTCGCTCTCCCCGCTGTCGATCCCTCTCGACGCCGCCACCAATTCCACAGTCACCTCCTCCAACGTCGTCGCTCAACTGCTGTTTAATCCTCATCCATCCCGCCCGCTCACACTGGCTCGCTCCAAGCTTTGACGAAATCGCTCCGGCCGTGGATTCTCACGGCCCATGACGAAGATCATCATCAATGGCCACAAAGGCCGGATGGGCCAGGCCCTCGCCCATTGCGCCGCCGGCGTTCAAAACCTGCAAGTCATCGGACAGATCGATCAAGGCGATGACCTCGGCGCCATCATCGGCGCATGCGATGTTGTCATCGAATTCAGCTTTCACAGTGTCACCCCCGCTGTCGCCGCGCTGTGCGCAAAACATCGCAAGGCGCTCGTCATCGGCACCACTGGCCATACCGATTCCGAAAAGAAGGAAATCACCCATTTGAAATCCCAAATCCCGATGGTGTGGGCCTCGAATTATTCGACCGGCGTGAACACTCTTTTCTGGCTCGCGCGCAGGGCCGCCGAAATTCTCGGGCCCGGCTTCGATCTCGAGGTCGTGGAAATGCATCATCGCCTCAAAAAGGATGCTCCCAGCGGCACCGCCATCACGCTCGCCGAAACGCTCGCCGCCGTCCGCCATCAACAACTCGAAAAAGTCATCCGTCACGGACGCGAAGGCATCGTGGGCGAACGCACCGCCGAGGAAATCGGCATGCACTCGCTCCGGGGCGGGGATGTGGTCGGGGATCACACCGTCATCTTCGCCACCAACGGCGAGCGCCTCGAGCTCACCCACAAGGCGGCCAGCCGCGACACGTTCGCTCACGGCGCACTCCGCGCCGCCGAATGGGTTGTCGGGAAGGCGTCCGGCATCTATGACATGCAGGATGTGCTGGGCCTGAGGTGACTCCCGAAACCGCAGGTGCTTCGGTCGGAACCGCATTCATGAGCGCACCCAATGCCGTGATCGCCCTGGGCTCGAACCTCGGCAACTCCCGCGCCACCCTCCTGGCCGCAATCGATCGATTGTCACAGGTCGGCGCTCCGGGGATGGCCAAGTCCTCGCTGTGGCAAAGTTCTCCAGTGGGTTGTCCACCCAACTCACCGATGTTCGTGAATGCCGTCGTCTGCCTGCAACTGCATCCGGATGAAACTCCGGAAAGCCTGCTGAAAAAATTGCAGTCGATTGAAAAGGACTTCGGACGCCGTCCGAAGATCGAGATGAACGAACCGCGCCCGCTCGACCTCGACCTCATCGCTTTCGGATCGGAATCGCGGCAAACCCCGGGGCTCATCCTCCCGCATCCGCGCGCGCATCTCCGCCGTTTTGTCCTCCAGCCGCTCAATGAAATCGCTCCCGATCTCATCCTTCCCGGACAACGCCGCCCCGTTTGCGAACTGCTGGCGCGCCTGGACACGGACGAAATTCTCCAGTGCCTCGACTGACGCCTTCCGGCCCAAGCCGAGTCTCCCCCGCCCTTCGGCCCCCTCTCCTCCATTTCGGAAATGGAGGAGAGGGATGGGGAGGGTGCGTTTCTGTTCAGCAGTTACTGCGCAGGGTCGGGAGTCGAATCTCAATTCCCTCTTGTCTCATGCCCTGCCCATCACCACTCTCGGCTCGGCACCATGAACAACCCGGACCCGACGGCCCCGCCGAATCCCGCCGACCCACTTCCCGGTATTCCCCCGTTGCCGGCCAACGCCACGCCCGACGAAAAGGACATGCACTGGTTCGCGCATGTCTATGCCGGCGATCAACAGCGCCAGCTGACGCTGCGTGCCGTCCTGATGGGCGGGGTGCTCGGCATGTTCATGTCGATCTCCAACCTTTACACCACCCTCAAACTGGGCTGGTCGTTCGGCGTCGCCATCACCTCGTGCGTCCTGTCCTACGTCATCTGGAACGGAATCCGCGCGCTCTCCGGCGGGCGCGTTTCCCAAATGTCGTTGCTGGAAAACAACTGCATGCAGTCCACCGCCTCGGCGGCGGGTTACTCGACCGGCGCAACCGTCGGAACCGCGTTCGGCGCATTGCTGCTCACGCAAATGGATGGCGCGCGCACTTACGAAACCCAGCCATGGATGATGCTCGTCCCCTTTGTGTTTCTCACCGCGGCCCTCGGCGTTTTTCTCGCCATCCCGATGAAGCGGCAGATGATCAATTACGAGCAGTTAAAGTTTCCCAGCGGGATCGCCGCGGCCGAGACACTGCGCAGTCTTTATTCAAAAGGACGGGAAGCCATTCTCAAGGCCTACTCGCTGATCGGCGCGCTCGTCACGGGGGGACTCATCGGGCTGCTCCGCACCTGGGGAACGTTGCTGGAACAACTCAAGGCCACGGGCCGCCCTCAGCCCTGGCTCGAAAAACTCCAGACCTGGCTCCATATCCCCGAGGAACTGAAGTTCAACGGATTTCTCAACCCACTCCCGACAGGACACATGTCGGGACTCGCCTTCGAACCGAGCGTCGTCTTGATCGGCGCGGGAATGATCGTCGGGCTGCGCGTCTCCCTCTCGATGCTCGCGGGTGCCGTGCTCCTCTATTATGTCGTCGCTCCGCAGATGCTCTCGCTGGACGCCGCCAATGCCACGCTCGCCGGGTGGGTGCCCTCATTCAAGTTGAGCCCGCTCGGCGACTTCAACCCCGTGCGCTGGGCTCTCTGGGGCGGCACGGCCATCATGGTTTTCTCAAGCTTCACGTCGGTGGCGCTCGAATGGAGGACTTTCGCCCGCGCATTCACTTTGTTTCGCAAGCGCAAAAAAACGGCACACAGCGAGACGCTCGATGCGATTGAGGTTCCGTCAACATGGCTGATCGCCGGCCTCATCCCCATCACCATCGGCATGGTGATTGTCCAATACATGGCGTTCAAAATCTCCATCCCCCTGGGACTGATCGCCGTCGCGTTGTCGTTTGTTGTTTCGTTGGTCTGCTGCCGGGCCACAGGTGAAACAGACACGACACCCATCGGCCCGATGGGAAAGGTGACACAGCTATTGTTCGCGGCTCTTCCCGGCGCGGCCGGGGACAAGGTCATCAACCTCATGTCGGCAGGCGCCACGGCCAGCGCCGGAGGGGCCTCCGCGGATTTGCTCACGGATTTGAAAAGCGGCTATCTGCTGGGTGCCAACCCGCGCAAACAATTCATCGCGCAATTCATCGGCATCTTCTTCGGCACCCTCGCCGTCGTGCCCGCCTGGTATGCGATGGTGCCCGACAAGAAGGCGCTCGAAGCCTTCAACCCTCCTGCCACCAACATGTGGAAGGCCGTCGCCGATCTCCTCACCCAAGGGGTCCAGATGTTGCCCGTCACCGCGCGCTGGGCCATCGTCCTCGGCGCCTTGCTCGGCGTCATTCTGCCCCTGCTCGAAAAACTCGTGCCCCGTGCGCAACCGTTCATCCCCTCCGCCATGGGCCTCGGCCTGGCGTGGGTGATGCCCTTCTCCAATGCCCTCGCCTTCGCCATCGGCGCCGTTATCACCGAGGTCTGGAGGCGCGCGAATAAACGGCAGGCCGTCACATTCAACATCCCCGTCGCCTCCGGCCTCGTCGCCGGAGAATCTCTCGTTGCCGCCATCATCGCCATCCTTTGCACGATCGCCGGTTTTCTGGCGGTGAAGCCCTGAACGGTTTCGTCGTCAAAACCTTTGTGCAGAAGTTTACGGTCAGCACCAGCCGCCCCGGGCCCCGCCAATGGTTTTTCCATGAAAGGCTCCGCCGCCTTGTGCCTTTCCCCCTCGTTCTTGCCGCCCTGGTGTCGCTCCTCCCACCACCCGTTCCCGCGGCCGACTCCACGGCGGGTCTCGAATCCATCGAGAAATCCCGTTCCACCCACTGGGCTTACCAACCCATCAACCGCACCGCCCCCCCGGTCATAAAAGACCCCGCGTCCTCACCCGCCGTTATCGACCGGTTCATCCTCGCTCAGCTCGAGCAACGCGGTTTTCAACCCGCTCCGCCGGCCGGCGCCGCCACGCTCTGCCGGCGTCTTTATTTCGATTTAACTGGCCTTCCGCCGTCGCCTGAAGCGCTCGCCGAGTTCGAGAAGGCCGCGCAAGCCGATTCCGTTTCGGCTGCTTCCCAGCTCGTGGATCGGCTGCTCGAATCCCCTCGTTTCGGCGAACATTTCGGACGCCAT
>JBEEGQ010000283.1:0-3225 GCA_041166945.1 Verrucomicrobiota bacterium | reverse complement strand
GAGGCGGGTGAGGTGGGAGGCGAGGGGTTGCGCCTCGACGCCTTTGACCAAGGGGAGCGGGGCGGCGGCTGCGCCGGATGCGAAGATGCAGAGGAGCGAACAGAGAATTAACCTTTGTAAGCCTGCGGAGGTTTGAGAAAGCGTCATGGGGATCCTTTGGTTGGGTTCGATGAGGCACAGCCTAGCAATCCTTGCAAGGCTGCCCAGCGAGAAGTTGGTGGAATTTGGGCTTTTCACGATGCTGGATTTCGCCTCAACCTATTTGCTGCTTTTCCGATCCAATGGCAACGTATGCGCGTGAATAAATCCAGCAAAGGCAAACCGCAAACCCCCGCCAGCACCCCTCCCGCTCACGAGCCCCTTCTGGTCGAATCCGCCCTCCCCGAGGCCGATCTTGAAAAACTGTCGACGTTGCAGCTCGTGGACCTAATCACCCACCGATTGGTCATGCAAGGCGCCCTTCCTCCGGACATGCCGGTCTTGAGGCAGCGCGTTTCGGAAATGGAGGAAACCCAGGACCAGGCGCGGGTCGCCATTGAAAAACTGAGCGAGGCGGTCGACAAGCTGCGCGCTCCGGCGTTGCGGCTGGGAACATTGCTTCAAAAGCTGCCCAAAGCCCGCGCGCTGGTATGCGTCAACAGCACTGAATATATTTGCAGCCTCGATCCATCGATCCCCGAAGTCTCGCTCGAGACCGGCGCCCGCGTGCTTCTCAACGAGGCGTTCGCCGTCACAGATACCTTTGGATTCGATCGGAATGGTCCCGTGGTCAAGGTCACCGAGTTGCTCTCGGACAACCGTCTTCGCGTGGGCAATGAATCCGGCATCTCGGACCTCGTCGTGGTGCGGTCCTCTTTGTTGAGCAAGGAGAAGCTCAAGGCCGGCCATGAAATTCGGTTGGATACCAATCAGCGCGTCGCCATAGAGGTCATCGGCCAGTCCAAGCGCATCGATCGTTCTGTCGCCAATGTGGATCCGATCCTCTGGGGCGACATTGGCGGCCAGCAGGAGGCGGTGCAGGGCATCCGCGATTCCATCGAGCTGCCGTTTCTGCACGCCAAACTTTTCAAGCGGTTCAATCATCCGGTGCCGAAGGGGTTTCTGCTTTACGGTCCGCCCGGCTGCGGCAAAACGCTGCTGGGCAAGGCCACCGCCCACAATCTGCGGCTTCAGATTCGTGAAAAAACAGGCGAGGATCACCCGGAGTTTTTTCTGTCCGTCAAAGGCCCCGAGATCCTCAACATGTGGCTCGGGGAATCGGAACGGCAGGTGCGCGACCTGTTTTCGCAGTGCCGGGAAAAGGCCGCGGAAGGTCATCTGGCATTTCTGTTCATCGATGAAGCCGAGTCGGTCCTGGGCACGCGCCACGCCAGCCGGGTCGGCACCAACATTCTCTCCACCCTCGTGCCGATGTTCTGCACCGAGATGGACGGCCTCGAATCCCTCCAAAACGTCGTCGTCATCATCGCCTCCAATCGGGCGGACCTCATCGATCCCGCGATTCTGCGTCCCGGCCGCATCGATCGGAAAATACGGGTGCGCCGGCCCGACAGAACCGCTGCGCGCGAGATCTACAAGATCTACCTGAAGGAGGAATTGCCGCTGGCGGAACCGGTCGCGGCGCTCGTGGAGACAGTCGTCGAGGCGCATTATGCGCACAGCGAGGAGAATCGTTTCCTGGATATCAGTTACAAAAGCGGGCGGCACGATTACCTGTACCGGGGCGACCTGGCCAGCGGCGCGATCATTGCCGCGATCGTCGAGCGCGCGAAGGAATACGCGATCAAACGCTCCATCGAACAGGGTGCCGAATGTCCCCTGACGCGCCAGGATTTGCTCGATGCCCTCGTAAAGGAATATCGCGAGAACGATCTCTTCCCGCCGAGCGATATCACCGAGGACTGGCTGAAGCTGACCGATTTCGATCCGGGCAACGTGGTGCGTCTCTCTCCCTATCGGACGAGCGATCACAAGGAATCTTCCGGGACCATCTGAGCGCGCTGGCAGTCTGCGGCATCGCCCGTTGGCACGGGGCGGGGCCATGGCCTATCAGGCCGTTGTCAAAAGAAAATTGTTTACTCCCACGGCGCCGCTGGCACAAACACCGGCGGCACATGAGCAAACAATTCAAAATGGTCGCGGGCTCCATCGTCGCGGCGCGGGGTTTTCGGGCGGGCGGTGTTTTCTGCGACATCAAGCGGCTCGGGACGGGAAAAGGTTCCAACAAGGGTAACAAGCGCGATCTGGCCATCATCGTTTCCGATGTCCCGGCTGCGGTCGCCGGCATGTTCACCACCAATCAGGTGTGCGCCGCCCCGGTAAAGATTTGCGCCGAACGCACGCCGCGAGGAATCGCCCAGGCCATCGTCGTCAATTCGGGCAACGCCAACGCCTGCACCGGGAAGCAGGGCATGAAGGATGCCCGCGATATGGCGGCCTTCACGGAACGGGCCCTGCGGTTGCGGGCCGGACTGGTGCTCGTCGGTTCCACCGGCCGGATCGGAGTTCCGATGCCCATGGACAACGTGCGTGCCGGCATCCAGAAGGCCATCGACGGATTGGGCTCTTCTCCCGCGCATGCGGCTCAGGCGTGCGAATCGATCATGACCAGCGACACCCGGCCGAAGGAGATCGCGGTCGAATTCCGGCTCGGGGGACGGGCCGTCCGCATGGGCGGAATTTGCAAGGGCGCCGGCATGATTCAGCCGGGCATGAGCGCGACCGGGTCGCGGCCCGCCGCGATTCCGCTGCACGCCACCATGCTCTGTTTCATCACCACCGACGCCGCCATCGGCGCCGCTGCCCTGCGCGGCGCTTTGCGCGAGGCGGTGGCCCATAGTTTCAATCGCATCACGGTGGATGGCGACATGAGCACCAACGACACGGTCCTGGTCCTCGCCAATGGCCTCGCCGCCCATCCCAGGCTCGCAGCCGGCGATTCAAATCGTTTCCAGGCCGCCCTGAACCACGTCTGTCTCGAGCTCGCGAAAATGATCGTGCGTGACGGCGAGGGAGTTTCCCGGTTTGTGACGGTGCGCGTCAGCGGCGCCACCCGTTTTCAGGACGCGGACGCCGCCGCGCGCGCCGTGGCGAACAGTGCCCTTGTCAAGTCCAGATGGTACGGGGGCGTCACAAACTGGGGTCGAATTATGGACGCGTTGGTATACAGCAATGCGAAGGTGGTCGATGACAAGGTGGACTTTGGCTATAGCGCGCCCGGCAGCC
>JBEEGQ010000282.1:0-19955 GCA_041166945.1 Verrucomicrobiota bacterium | reverse complement strand
CCGTGGGCTGACCGGACCGATTACCAGTTCTCGCTTCAATTTGTGCCCGGTCGATTTACCATCACTGTGACGCGCGGGGCGACGGTGCTGGCCACCATCCCGATCAATGACAGCACCTATACGAGCGGGAAATTTGGGTTCTATAATTTTTCGCAGGGTTCCGTTGAATACACCGGTTTTGTCCGTCATCTGCTGGCGCCTATTCCGGTTATTTCCGTGGCAAACCGGTCGGTGGTGGAGGGCAACAGCGGGACCACGAGCCTGGTGTTTCCGGTCAGCCTTTCATTGTCCAATTGCGAACCCACCCTGGTGGACTATTACATCACACCGGGAACAGCGACGCCCGGTCAGGACTATTCGGCTGTGGCCTCGGGACGCATCACGTTCGCCCAGGGCGAGACCAACAAGCTTGTCACAGTCACGGTGTTCGGTGACACGCTGATCGAACCAAATGAAACTCTGTTCATCACGTTGACCAACCCGGTGAGCGGCAGCATCGGAACAACTCAGGCGGTTGGCACCATCATCAACGACGATAGCAACCATCCTCCTGTCTGCTCGGTGAGCCCGTCCGGGCCGTTTTCCGTGACCCCGGGAGTTGCGGTGAGCTTCACAGTGACTGGGACCGATCCGGATGGGAGCGATCAGATTACTTTGAGAAGCGGCGCGCTGCCCGCTGCGGCATTCGTGACTCCCGCGTTGCCGTCCAGCGGCCCCGCATCCGGGGTGTCGAGCACCTTCAGTTGGACTCCCGATGGAACTCAGATCGGAACGTTTCCGGTGACTTTTACCGTGACCGACGGCGCCGGAAGCCAGTCCCAATGCAGCGCCACGATTACAGTGCAGCCAGTCTCCGATCTGGCCATCACGAAAGTCGCCAGCCCTTCGGCGCTCGCCAGCGGCGGCCTGATCACCTATTCGCTCGGCATCAATAACACGGGACCCTCGCTGGCGGCGGCAGTGACCGTCACGGATACCTTGCCGGCGGGATTAACCAATGTGGTGTTTGTCCCGAGCCAGGGGAGTTGTTCCATTTCTGGAAACATTGTGACTTGCGCGCTGGGCGCCCTGCCGGTCGGCGCGAATGCCAGTATCAGCATCACAGCCCGCTCGTCGGTGCAGGGCACTCTCATAAACTCCGCCTCCATCTCCGGCAGTTCCGCCGATCCGGTTTCCTCCAACAACACTGCGGTCGCGAGCGTGTTGGTGACCAATCTCCCGCCGACCGCGTCCATCACGTCGCCCGGCGCGAATCCGTGCCTGTTGTTGCCAACGAATCTTACATTGATTGCCACGGCGTCGGATTCCGACGGCACCGTCGTTCGGGTCGAATTCTTCGATGGGGTCACAAAGCTGGGCGAGAGCGTCGTTGCTCCGTTTTCCATCGTCTGGACCAATGTCTCTCCTGGTTCCCATCAGTTGACGGCCATTGCGCGGGACAACTCCGGCGCGATGGTCAGCTCGGCACCCGTCTCTTTTACCGCCAGTTTTGCCTCTGTTTTATCGATCAGCGACCAGGCCGTCATCGAGGGCAATACCGGCACCAATATTATATTTACCATCACGCTGAGTCCGCCCAGTTGCCGGCCGGTAGGCGTCTTCCTTTCCACCGCCAACGGCACCGCCACCGCCGCCTCCGATTATTCCAGCGCGACCACTGTTCTCAATTTTGCACCCGGCCAGACCGTCCAAACATTCACGGTGCCCATCGTGGGCGACACGGCCGTTGAGGCGGATGAGACCTTCACCGTCTGCCTGGCGAACGCCTCCAATGCGACCGTCTCCCGAAGTTGCGCGACGGGCACCATTATCAACGACGATACGAATTCGGATCTTCAGATTTCCAAATCGGTGACGCCATCGACGGCAATCATCGGAACCACCGTGACTTACGTTATTGACGTCGTGAATCACGGGCCGTCCGCCAATCCGGGTGTGGTCGTCTCCGATATGCTGCCTCCCGGCCTGAGCAACATCGTGGTCAGTTCCACCCGCGGTCAATGTGACCAGTCGGGCAACACGGTGACCTGCATCATTGGCAATTTGGCCAGCAACAGCAGCGCGACCATCAGCATTACCGCGACGGTTGCTGTGCAGGGCACGCTGGTGAATTCTGCGACAGTATCAGGCCAGGCGCCGGATTTTGTTCCATCCAACAACAGCGCTTCGGCGACCGTGACCGTTCTCAACGTCGCGCCATCGGTCGCCTTGGTGGCGCCGTTGGCGGATCCATGCCTGACACTGCCCACCAATTTCACCGTCGTTGCTGCGGCGTCGGATCCGGATGGCAACATTGTGCGCGTCGAGTTTTACAATTTCGCCACCAAGTTGGGCGAACGACTGGCAGCGCCGTTCTCCATCGTCTGGTCGAATGTTCCGCCCGGCGCCCAGCTTCTGACCGCTGTCGCCTACGATAACTCAGGTATCGCGGTAACTTCGGCACCCGTTGCGCTGACGGCGAGTTTTCTGTCCGTGCTGTCCGTCAATGACCGCTCTGTTGTGGAGGGCAACAGCGGCACCAACATCGTTTTCACCATCACTCTTGCTCCGGCAAGTTGTCGGAGTGTCACCGTCGATTTCGCCACCTTTGATGGAACTGCTCTCGCCGGTTCGGATTATTCCGCTGTGGCGGGAAGCGTGGTCTTCCTGCCCGGGGAAACATCCAAAACGGTCGTGGTTCCTGTTCTCGGTGACACCCGCGTTGAACCCGACGAGACCTTTGTCCTCTGCCTCTCAAACGCGGTCCGCGCGTCTCTCTCCAGGGCTTGCGGAACTGGCACCATCGTGAACGACGACATTAACCTGCCCCCCGTGGTGACCATCACCAATCCACTGTCCGGCGCGGTGTTTTACAGTCCCCCGGGGATTATTCCCATCGAGGCCGAGGCACACGACAGCGATGGGTTTGTGCAGCGCGTCGATTTTTACGCCGACAACGCCTGGATCGGCACCTCGACCAACGGTCCATGGACGATGACCTGGACGAACCTGACTCCCGGCCCTTACACGCTCATCGCGATCGCCACTGACGACGGCGGTGGAAAAGGGACTTCGGCGCCGGTGAACATCGTGATTCGCCATTGTGCGCCGGACCTGAACGCAACGGCGCTCACCAATCAGACCCGGTGTCTTTGCGACGAAGTTGTATTTGCGACCACGGTCTCGAGTTCGGAACCGGTATCGTTCGTCTGGAAAGCCAATGGCATTGTGATACCAGGTGAAACCTCCAGGACACTGCGGCTGCAGGGATTGAAACCCAGCCAGGCGGGAACTTATAGCGTGGACATCAGCACTCCCTGCGCTGCGACCACGCGGACTGCGACACTGGTGCTCAAGGGGGCCGGCAACCAGAATCCGGTTTCATTCTCGAACGCTGCCGCGATCAACATCCCCGTCAGTGGCGCTGCGCTTTTGTACCCTTCCACGATTTTCACGGAGTGCCTGCCGGGTCCGATAAAACATATCACGGTCACACTCGACGGATTGAGCCACAGTTCGCCCGACGACATCGACGTGTTGCTCGCCGGTCCGGGAGGGCAGACTTTGAAGCTGATGTCGGATTGCGGCGGTTTCGCCTCCCAAAAACTGACCAACGTGACCATCTCTTTCAGCGACACCGCGACGGTGGCGCTTCCGGATGCGACCCGCATTTTCGCGGGCACATACCGCCCCACCGATTATGGAGCGGCCGATCCATTCCCGGCCCCCGCGCCGTCCACTGCACCTTCGGCGAACTTCACTCCGTTCCTTTCCACCGACGCGAACGGGTTGTGGTCGCTGTTTATCGTCGATGACACGGGTGGCGACAGCGGGAGCATCGCGCGGGGATGGAGCATTGCCATCGAGTGGGAAGAGACGCTGCCGCAATTGGGAGCGCCGGTGCTGCTTTCCGACGGCCGCTTTCAAGCGACCCTGGGAGGACTGCGCCGCATGGCGCATGTCATCGAGGCGTCGTCGGATTTGGCGCATTGGATTCCCCTCAGCACCAATACGCCATCCTCGTCCTCCACGATTGTGTTCGACCTGCGGCCTGGACTCGAGCCTCATCGTTTTTATCGGGCGGTCCGTTGTCCCTGAATCGCATTTAGGCTTTTCACAGGCATCGTCATTCGATAGAGTTTAAATATGAAAACTTGCTCAGTCATCACGCCACCTCGTTCGCGCGGTTTTACATTGGTGGAAATGCTGGTGGTCATCGCGATCATTGCGATTCTGGCGGCAATCCTCGTCCCGACGCTTGCCCGCGCCAAAACCGTGGCCAAGCGGAACGTGACCAAGGTCGAGATGCTGTCGCTCGCCGCCGCCATCCAGCAATACGAGACGGAGTACAAGCGGATGCCCATTTCGAAAAAGGCGCAGATCTGTGCGAGCGAAAATCCGGGCTGCCATGATTTCACTTACGGAACCACTGACTTCAACGGGCAGCCGCTGAGTCCCACCTGTCCCATCGTCTGCACGTATGACGCGCCGACTTACCAGGCTTCCAATGCCGAACTGCTGGCCATCCTTCGTGGTGTCGACAAGGACCGCAATCCGCGTGGAATCGTCTTTTACGAGGCCAAAATCGCCGCCGCCCCTGAGGCTCCTGGACTTGGGCCGGACGGCGTTCTTCGCGATCCGTTTGGCAACCCCTACATCATCTCCCTGGACATGGACGACGATGGAAAAACGCTCGACGGCTATTACGGTTACGTCCGCAAAAACGGTTCGGGATTGGATCCCGAAGTGAATGTCACCGTCATGGTCTGGTCGTTCGGGCCGGACGGGCAGATCGAGAACAAGGATCGTGACGGGGTCACGATCAACAGCGGCTTCAACAAGGACAACATCGTCAGCTGGGAGTAGCAGAGGGCGCAGGGCGGGGTGGTGGACGGTTTAGAGTCCGCAGTGCGGAATGCGCCGCTTATCCCAACCGCGTTGGGTTGTAGAGCTACATTATGAACTTAAAGTCGCCGCTACAATTCAAGTTGTACGTCGCGATGATTACAACCTTCTCACTCTCGTTTCCAGGCTTCGCGGCGACTCCCGCTTTTGAGATCGGCAACATTGGTCCGAATTCGGCCCTGTCCTTCACAGGCAGCCGGGGATGGGGTTTTTTCAACGGACCAAATAGTCCGATTGTGATTACCGAATTGGGAGTGTTTGACAGCGGTGCCGATGGCCTTATTAACTCCCATGAAGTTGGTTTGTGGACGACTGATGGTACACTTTTAGCATCCGGAATCGTGCCATCGGGCACTGCTGCGCCTTTGATTGATGGATACCGCTACATCTCAATTATGCCCGTGATACTGCCGGGAAGTTTTGGTGGTGGAAGTGGATACATCATGACTGCCCAGTACGGCGCGAGCGATTCGGATGACATTTTTATACCGTTTCCTATCGGACTTGCACCGGGGTTAGCAGGTTGGTACGGGGGGTATCCCTCGGTCGGCTGGTACGGCTTCGGATCAGATTTGCCCTTTCCAAACCAAAGAACTCCGCCGCTCATGGAAGGATCAATCGGTCCCGGCTTCTGGGAGCCAAACTTTCGATTCGAGGTCGTGCCCGAGCCTTCGCTGTGGCTAATTACATCTGTGATGGGGAGTATGCTGTTCACGGCATTCCGTCGTGCTTGGAAGGGACCAACCAGTGATACGCGCAAGCCTTCTGCATGATGCTTCCCGCTGTTACCATCGTTTCCACGAGGCTTCTGTGTTTGCTATCGTTATTCGCCCTGACGCTGCGTCCAGTCACAGCACATGCTGATGCGCCAGCGTTTATCAGCGCCGGGGAAGCTTCTGTTGCGCCACCTGTTTTCACCGGCACATTTGGATGGAGTTTCATTCATATAGGACCGAATTCTCTAATTTCGATAACACGCTTGGGGGTTTTCGATAGTGGTGGCGATGGATTGGTAAACTTCCATCCTGTGGGGCTTTGGGGGAATGATGGAACACTGCTCGCTTCAATAATTGTTCCTCAAGGGACGGCTGCGCCATTGGTTGGCGGGTTTCGGTATGTCGACATCACTCCCGTTATCTTGCCATTGAACGGGATCGCAATTGTGGGAGCCCAATATTCGGCTGGTGACGCAGACAATGTGGATAGGCCATCGCTTGCCGGGTTTGCTCCAGATATAACCTTTTTTAATCTCCCCTTTCAATCTGCAGGTAGATTTGGTGTCGGCCCGAACCTGCAGTTTCCGGACATGGTGTCTACAATCCCTTGCGGTCAGCTATGTCCAGGCCCGGCTTTTTTGGAGGCAAGTTTTCGGTTCGATGTCGTGCCAGAGCCTTCTCTGTGGTTGCTGGCGTTTCCTGGCGCGTTGTGTGTGTTTAGCCGGTTCCGAAGTCGCAGGCGTCGATATGGACAGTGAAAAGTTCTATTACTAAGGGGAAGGCAAAGACCCAGAGTACTTCTGGAAGAAATAAGTGAAACTCACTTTTACGCTGATATACGGTTTCGGAATTTGCCGTCGTACTTGGAAAGAACCAACCAGTGACACGCGCAAGCCTTTTGCATGATGTTTCGCGCCATTACCATGGTTTGCAAGATCAGCTCGTTCCTCGCAACCTTGGGCTGAAAGACGGAGTTCCGGGATTGGGGGAACGCGAGTGCGGCCATTCGCCTGTTACAATCCCAACGGGATTGCAGCGCCCAGCCCAGGGTTGGCGCGCCGTGCGCCTACCCTGGGTTTGATGGCGCGTGAATTATCAACCCCAACGGGGGTTGCGTCCCTGGTGCCTCCGACCCCGATGCAACCCATTCAGGGTTGGGTCGTCTTCTTATCGCGAACCCAAGGTAGCTCGTTCCTCGCGACCTTGGACTGGAGGACGGAATCCCTTTGGGATTCGCGACACCTTGGGCTGGAGGACGGAAGCCCGTTGGGATTCATCCCGCCTATCGTTGCGAGGGAAAGAGGACGGCTTTGGTGGTGTGAAAATTTGTCTGGGCCCGCGCCTTGCCGGCCTCGACGAGCAGGGTGTATTCGACGTCCGGAAGCAGCGGTTCGGGACGGGCCTTGGGTGTCTCTGGTTTCATTCCCTTGATCGGACCGCCATAAATAATCGCCTTGCTGGGAACGGAATTTGAATCGGAGATGAGATGCCAGAGCGGGGTGGCATATTTGTTGGTCGCCAGTTCCGCGGCGATGCAAACCTTCACGGAGGTCAGTTTGTATTTTCCATCGAGGGCAAACGAAACCGGATGCACATTTTCCTGATCCGGTCCGCGGGGGATCGCGGAGGCGCGTCCGGGGCGGATGGTGGGAATGATTTGAATACCCTCCTTTCGGAACAAGTCGGTGAAATAGAAAACGTAGACCGCCGCGAGGACCACAGCGATGAAGGTGAGCACAATTCCATTCTTCGTCATAAAAAGTTAGTCAGTTGACGCCTTGATCCTCCGATTATTCGAGAAGGCACGGATTTTTTTCGGAACGTCGCGCGTTCCGGAATGAGAAAGACGCGGGCCGGCACACGCGAGTGGCGCCGCGAAAAAAACAGACCAGCGAAAAAACAAGAAATGAAACTGAACCGGATTTTGAAAAAAGCGGGGGGTGTGACGGCGGCGTTCACGCTGATTGAACTGCTCGTGGTCATTGCGATTATTGCGATCCTCGCCGGCATGTTGCTGCCGGCGCTCAGCCGGGCCAAGGAGACGGCGAAACGGATCGCGTGCGTCAACAATCTCAAACAGCTCTCGTTGTCGCTCCAGATGTACGCCGATGATCACGAAGGCAAGATGGGGATCCGGCAGCTTCCCAATGCATGGCCCACGCAGCTGCGCGAGGGGTATCGCGACCTGCGCGTCCTCGTTTGCCCCAGCGACGGTCCGAATCCGGCCACCGGCATCAATAACCCCGCGCAATGGCCCGCGGATTCAGCACCCCGGAGCTACATCATCAATGGCTGGAACGATTATTTCCAGGAGCAGATGGCGGCCACCTGGGATTTCAACCGGATGATCGGCACCGCGCTTCCCGACAGCGCGATCAAGCTCCCGTCCGACACGATCACCCTTGGCGAAAAGGACACGACGTCGCCGCATTTTTATATGGATTTTCTCGAAACGGCGGCGGGGAATGATTTCGAGGAACTGGAACACGCCCGTCACATGGGCGCCAAGACCGCGGGCGGATCGAACTTTGCCTTTGCGGACGGCAGCGCGCGCTACTTGCAGTACGGCCGTTCAGTGAGCCCCCGCAACCTGTGGGCCATCACAGACGCGTGGCGCACGAATGCGGCAGCAGGTTTCTGAGAACGTCCGCACCGGTCACGCGCCGGGCGGGACGATGGGGGGCGCGGTGCTGTCGCGGATGATGAGTTCGGCGGGGAGCCGTTTGGTGCCGCCGGGTTCACCGCGGAGTTGGCGCAACATGAGTTCCATCGCGGCGGTTCCCAGCCGGAACTTGGGCTGGCGAATGGTCGTGAGCGGAACGCGAAAATGTTCGGAGACGAGGACATTGCCAAATCCGACGATGGAAATATCGCGGGGTATGGCGAGGCCCTGTTGGAGGAGGACGTTGGCGGCGCCAATGGCAACGAGATCGTTGACGGCCTGGATGGCGGTGGCGCCCGGCGATTCGTTGAGCAGCTGCAACGCCGCTTTTCCGCCCTCCTCGATGGTGGAGCCGGCGTTAAAAATCAGGCGATCGTCCGGTTCCAAACCGGCATCCCGCAACGCCCGCCGGTAACCTTCCAGCCGTTCCTGGGCGGAGGGAACGGCCGGGTGGCCGGCGAGGAACGCGATGCGACGATGACCCAATTCCAGCAGGTGCTGCGTTGCAGCGAGGCTCGCAGCCATGTCATCGGTTTCCACATTGGCAAAGTCGTGACAAAAGGGGGCGCGATGGCCAAAGAGGACGACCGGCGTCCGTCGTTTGCGAAGTTCCTCGTAAACAGCCGCGCGCGGGTCCAACCGGTAAACAGGCGCCACGAAGAGTCCCTCGACGCGACGGGAAAGCAGATGATGAATGACCGTTTGCTCGCGCTCGGGACGGTTCAGGGTTTGCGCAAAGGCGAGATCGTAGCCGAGCTCGTGCGCCTGTTCCTCGATGGCCATGATGGTCCGCGCGAACACGGGATTGGTGACCGCCGAGATGACCAGCCCGAACAGCTTGCTGCGGCGCGTTCGCAGGCTCCGGGCCAGCGAATCAGGAGTGTAACCCATCTCAGCGGCCATCATCCGGATGCGGGCTTTCGTGGCGACGGAGATGTCCGGTTCATCGCGCAAGGCCTTCGAGACCGTCATGATGGAAACGCCGGCGCGCAGGGCAATGTCCTTGAGACGAATCATGCGAAGGGAAACGCCGTGGGGTCCCATGATATGGGAGAGTGAAAGCTCATAAGTTGGATCCGCGCCAGTTCAGTTTGCGCCGGAGCGTTTCAAAGAATGTGCTCCCGGCGAGATGCAACAGCCGCACGTTCTGGCGACTGCGCCGGATCAGAATTTCGTCGCCCGTGGCCAGCGGGATCATCTTTTGGCCATCGGCGGTGAGGATCGTTTCCACGCGTTCGCTGAGGACCTTCACCCGGATGGTGGCATCGAGGCTGACGATGAGCGAGCGATTCGAGAGCGTGTGAGGGCAGATCGGAGTGAGAGTCAGCACCTCGGCGTTGGGGCTGACGACCGCGCCGCCGGCCGACAACGAATAGGCCGTGGAACCCGTGGGAGTGCAGACAATCAGCCCGTCGCAGCGATAGCGGGTGAGGGGTTCGGCGTCGACGGTGACCGCCAATTCGATGAGCCGGGGCGCGGCGCCGCGGCTGATCACGAAATCGTTGAGGGCGGTCTCGGTGATATTTCGGCCATCGACACGACCGCGCGCCTCGATGAGCGGCCGGGATTCCAGCACGGTCTGGCCCGCGAGGATTTGTCGAAGCGCCAGGGGAAGCTGGTGGGCCTGGACGTCGGTGAGGAATCCGAGGGAACCGGCATTGATGCCCACGATGGGCGTGCGCGAGCCGGCGGTTTCCCGCGCGACGCGCAGCATGGTGCCGTCGCCGCCAAACACCATCAGCAGATCCACTTCGCGGGTCAGGGCGGCGGCGTTGGTGAAGGGGGCGTCGGGCAATCCTCCGAGCCGCGCAGTGGCGGCATCGGCGAAGACCTGGCGTCCGGCGGCGCGGATCAGCGCGACGGCCTTGCGAACCAGGCCGCGGCTGGAGGGCTTGTCGGAATTCGCGACGAGCCCGATGCGTTGGATCGATTTAGCGAGTTTTTTCAAGCAGAACAAAAAACTCCTTGTTGCCCGCAGGTCCGAGGAGGGGGGAATCGGTGACTTCGCACCAGCGCAATCCCGGGAGGGTGGAGGCGAAAGCCTGGAGTTCGGAGATCACGCGGGCATGGACCACCGGATCCTTAATGACTCCCGCGCCTTTGTCGGCCTCGGCCTTGCCTGCTTCGAACTGGGGTTTGATCAACGCGACGATTTTACCGTCCGGCTTCAACAAGGCAACTGCGGGCGGAAGAATTTTGCGAAGTGAAATGAACGAACAATCGATCACGATCAGGTCGGCCGGAGGAAAGGCGCCGGGGACGAGGGCACGGGCGTTTGTTTTTTCCATGACCACCACCCGCGGATCGCCGCGAAGTTTCCACGCGAGCTGTCCGTGGCCGACATCGACCGCATGGACTTGAGCGGCGCCATGCTGGAGCAGGCAATCGGTGAATCCGCCCGTGGAAGCGCCGAGATCGATGGCCATCACGCCCGTGACGTTGACGCCGAAATGGAGCAGGGCGTGCTCGAGTTTATGTCCGCCGCGGCTGACGTATTTCTCGCCGCCGATCACCGCCAGCGCGTCGGTGTCCTTGACGGCGTCGCCGGGTTTTCCGGCGGGCTGCTCATTGACGCGGACCTGTCCCGCCATGACGGCCCGCTGGGCTTTCTGGCGGCTTTCACAGAGCCCGCGCTCCACCAGGGCGGCATCGAGGCGTTTCATCGCCGCTGGTTTTAGCCGGAGACAGGGGCACGAGTAAAAGATGAAACACGAACGCGAGCACGAGGGACCCGGGGAATCGTGACGGGGGGACGGAAAGGCGAAGCGGATCAGGCCATGCGCCGCTGCACCTCGCGGAAGGTGTGGAGGAACATGTCGTTATCGGCGATGGCCTTTTGGACGAGCTGGATCAGGAGAAACATTTCCGACGGATTCACGACCGCGTGAACGCCTTGTTGATAGGCCTGCATCGGATTAAAAGTGGCCATGTTGAAGCCGAACAGGATGAAGACCGCCTGTCGGCGCTGGTTCATGGGCATGCGCTGGAGCGTTCGGAGACTCTCGTTATCCTCGGGAGTTGCGGAGGAAAAAAGCTCCTCGAGAACGACGAGTTGATAGGGAACCTGCGCGAATTTGTGGAGGAACTCGCCATGATTGACAGCGGTGTGGACTTTAAAGCCGAGCTGTTCGAGGGCGGTTTTGGCCGTCTCCTGCAACTCCGGAGTGCTCAAACCGAGAAGCGCCGGCTTGTCGGCTGCTGTCAGAAATTCAAGTTCGATGGACATGGGTCTACTTCATTTTGAGAGTCTTTGAGCTGGGCGGCGGGGGCGGCGGGGGCACCCCGGGCTTGAGGCTCGTGGGAATAACACGCTGAATTTCGGCCATCGGGGTCATGCGCAGGTCGCAACCGCCGGCGCCGTTGTCCCCGCGTGTTTTTTTCAAGATGTCGATGCCGCGCGTGACCACGCCGCGACGGCTGCAATACATCAGGGCCGTTTCGTCCGTGATGATGCCCTGGCGGAAGGCATCGAGGACGGAGTAATCGAACGTGCGCCATCCGAAGGTCTGGCTGGCCTCGATGATTTCGTAAAAGGTTTTTCCCTCGTTTTCCCCCTGGACGATGCTCTCCTTGGTGCGGAGGTTGTTGCCCATGATTTCGAGGATGGGAAAGCGGCCGCCTTCAATCTTGGGCGCCAGCCGCTGGCCGATGACCCATCGCAGCGTGTCGGCGAGGCGATAACGGATCTGTTCCTGTTCCTCGGTTTCGAACAGGCCGAGGATGCGGTTGATCGTCTGTCCGGCGTCGATCGTGTGCAGGGTGCTGAACACGAGGTGCCCGGTCTCAGCGGCGCTGAGGGCAATCTCGACGGTGGCGCGATCGCGCATTTCGCCAACGAGGATGACCTTGGGGGCCTGGCGCAATGCGGCGCGCAAGCCGGTTGAGAACGAATCGAAATCGGTGCCCATCTCGCGCTGATTGATGGTGGCCTGCTTTTGGGTGTAAAGAAATTCAACCGGATCCTCGAGGGTGATGATGTGGATCGCGCGCTTCGCGTTGATTTCGTCGGTGAGCGCGGCCAGCGTGGTGGACTTGCCGGAACCGGTGGCGCCGGTGACGAGAACGAGCCCTGTTTTTTCGCGGGAGGCCTGCAGGATGACTTCGGGGAGCGAGAGGTCGGCGATGGCAGGAACCTGGGCGTTGAGTTTACGGAGGACGATGGAATAACAGCCGCGCTGGGCGAAGATATTGACGCGGAACCGCGCGCGATCCCCGAGCGAATAGGAGCTGTCACAGGAACCGGTCCGGAGCAAATCCTCGGTGAGCCGCTGGCTGCCGCCTATGAGATTCATGGCGATGGCTTCGGTGTGAAACGGAGTCAGCCGATCGATGTTGGGATTGATCGGAACGGGCACCAGCGTTCCGGACGCCTCGACCTGCAGGGGTTTATCGACGGTGAAAAGGAGGTCGGACACGTCGTCGTGGGTGTCCAGAAGTGTGCCCAGGATAAAATCGAGTTCGTTGCGACGCATGAGATGATGATTTCGGCGTTACACGGCCGGCCGGCACAATTCCCCAGCATGGGGAGGCGCTTTTGATGGCCGTTTCACAAGCAAATTTTCGATCCTGATCCTTAGCATTCGTCGTCCATCGGAGGCGCGGCGAGGAACGGCCGGAATTTTTTCTTGTCCAGGCATTTGTCGTAGGCCTCCTCGGGCGAGATGCGTTTCATCTTGAGATGATCCATGATCGAATCGTCGAACGGGGTGTTCCCGAGCTTTTTGCCGACCTGAATCATGCCCGGAATTTGATGAGTCTTGCCTTCGCGAACGAGGTTGGCGACGGCGGTGGTGAAGACCAGGATCTCGAGGGCGGCACAGCGCCCCTTTTTGTCGACGCGCCGGAACAGGTTCTGGGCGACGACACCCTTGAGCGACTCGGAGAGCGTCGCGCGAATCTTGTTCTGCTGTTCGGAGGGAAAAACGTCAATGATACGATCCACGGTCTTGGCGGCGCTTTGGGTGTGGAGCGTGCCAAAGACAAGATGCCCTGTGCTGGCGGCGGTGATGGCGAGTTCGATCGTTTCGAGATCGCGCATTTCGCCGACCAGGACGATGTCGGGGTCTTCGCGCAAGGCGCCGCGCAGTGCGGATGAGAATCCCTGGGTGTGGATTCCGACCTCGCGATGGTTGATGAGGCAGTTTTTGCTTTCGTGAACGAATTCGATGGGGTCTTCGACGGTGATGATATGGTCGCGGCGGTTTTTATTCGCGTAATCGATCATCGCGGCGAGGGTGGTGGATTTTCCGGACCCGGTCGGGCCCGTCACGAGGACGAGTCCCTTGTGGAGCATGGAAAATTTCTTAAGGACGGCGGGGAGCGGAGCGTCCATTTTTTCAAAATCCTCGAACGAGAGGACCTTGCTGGGGATCTGGCGGAAGACGGCGGCGATGCCGTTCTTTTGGTTGAAGAAATTGGCGCGAAAGCGGGAGACACCGGGAATTTCGTAGCCGAAATCGACGTCGCCGGTTTCCTCGAACTGCTTGATTTTGTATTCGGGGGCGATCTCGTAGAGCATGGCCTTGAGCGAATCGTTCTCCAGCGGCGGGAAATCGACCCGTTGCAGCTCGCCGTGGATGCGGAGAATGGGCGGGTTGCCGGTGGAGAGATGAAGGTCGGAGGCCTTCTGCTCGAACATGAGGTTGAAAAATGCGTCGATTTTAGCCATACAGGTTTTCTTGGTTAGCAATTGCGTTGCCGATCCGCTCGGCCCACAGAACGAAGTGACTGGAATCCCGACAATGCTGCGTCAGGAAGTGGAACAGCGGGGCGTCATCCCCTTCAGCCGCTTCATGGAAGTGGCCCTCTACTGTCCCAAACTTGGATACTACGAACGCGGCGCTGGGCAGGTCGGACGCCACGGGGACTTCCATACGAACGTCAGCGTGGGGGGCGTCTTTGGCGAGCTCCTGGCATGGCAGTTCGCCGAGTGGCTGGAAGCACTCGGTCCCGGACCGTTGCATCTGGTCGAAGCGGGCGCGCATGATGGTCAACTGGCACACGACATCCTGAACTGGCTGGCCGTCCACCGGCCCGCATTGCTCGGACGCGTCGTCTACTGGCTCATCGAGCCAAGTGTGGATCGGCAGAATTACCAGCGGCTGAAGCTGAAAGATTTCAGCCACTTCACCGCGTGGTCCTCCGGGTGGAAGGAAATTCCCCAATGCCGCCTGCGCGGGGTCATTTTTTCCAATGAATTGCTCGATGCTTTTCCCGTCCATCGCCTCGCATGGAATAAAATGGTCCGCCGGTGGGAAGAATGGGGCGTGGGAATCGAAAAGGATCACTTCGTGTGGCGCCCGATGGCGGACGCGGCCGATTGGACCATGCGACTTGTCGAAGCCGGTTTTGAATTGCCCATCGAGCTCCTGGAAGTTCTGTCGGACGGCTTTGTCCTGGAATTATCGCCCCCTGCGGCGGAGTGGTGGTCAGCGGCGGCTCGATCGCTGGAAGCGGGAAAGCTGATGACCATCGATTACGGCTTCACTTCGCTGGAATTCCTCGATCCCGGACGCGCGGCCGGCACTTTGCGCAGCTATCATCGGCACCACTTACAACCGGATGTCCTTGCCAATCCAGGCGGCCAGGACATCACGGCGCATGTTAATTTCACCGCGTTGGAACGGGCTGGGCAACGTGCGGGCCTCCGCACCGAGGAGTGGGTGGATCAGCCGCGATTCCTGATGCGGATCGCATCCGGGGCGATCCATGCCGGCATGACCGGGCTCCGGGGGGGAGCCGGGGAAGGAGCACGGGGCCGGCAATTGCAGACTTTGACGCATCCAGAGCACCTGGGACGCGCCTTTCGGGTGCTGGTGCAGGGGCGCGCTTAGGCGCGTTTGAAAGCGGATGCGACGCGGCGCACGTGGCGGACGCGCGATTGGACCCGCGCTTTCACCTGTGACGCGACCTTGGCAATGCGGCTGCCCGGCACCTCTCTTTTGAGCAGGAAAGTCGTGTGCGGAATTTTGCTGAGGGAAAGATCCTCGGGTGTGACGTGCTTCGAGTCGAGGCCGGGGGCGATGTCGAGGCGGATTTTTCGGAATAGATGCACGACGAAGGCGGAACAGAAAAAGCATTCATCGCGCGCCAGGAGATTTTCGCGCCCGCGCAATTGAGGATTGCGCAGGGCCAGGAGCGTGCCAATCAATTCCCGCAGGGAATAACGGGTTCGCGCCGCGACCAAATCGAGCCCGTCACAAACCAGCCGGTTCGTCTGCTCCTCGCTCAAACCAAAATCGAGGACCGCCAGCGTCGTGTAAATCTTCTGATTAAAATACTTGTCCAGCCGGTTTTCCTGCACGCCCAACTGGAGATGTTTTTGGTGGATCTGAAGATCCGATTCGATGATCCACTGATGGCCGTCCACGCGAACGCCCTGGAAGATGAAGGCATGGGACCAGCAGCCCCAGCGGCCGTCCGGATCCAGGTGGCGTTCGGCCCGGGCAATGGCCTTGTCCGCGAAGGTGGTGCCCGTGGAAAGACCGATCCGGCCGGGGCGCGCGTGGCGTTGCAGGAACTCACGATTCGAGAGATCCTCAAAGGAAATGGTGTCGTGTACAATCGGACTGCCCGTCCATGAACTGTCAATGGTCATCGGCCGATGGACTCACGACAAGCGGGCGCTGTCAATGAACTCCTCGCCATCCGTCGATCAGGGACGCTTTATCGGCGCCGGGACGGCCACGGGCGCGACGGGCCGCCGCGAGAACTGGATGATCGGCACTTTTAATTCCGGGTATTGCGGGTGATCGGTTTTGATGCGGACGTCCGCGTTGCTGCCCGCGGGCAATTCGAAGCCGGCTGGAAAATTAAGGGTGATGGTCGTCAGGCGTCCCGGTTCATCCACTTTCAATTCCGCGCCCACGTTGCCGGTGGAGACAACGGGATCGGAAATCGTCACCGGATTGGTCCCGTTGTTTCGAATGTGGAGCAGCGTGCTGACGGTATTGGTGAACGGCGGCGACGGCAGGCGGATCATGGGCGGAACGGCAGCAATGATGGGCTGGACATTGACATAGGCGGGTACCGTCACGAGCGGGGCGTTGGTCGCTGAGGTTTTGAAAGTGATTTGCCCTTGTTGATTGTTGGTCGGCCATGGGGCGCCGGTCCGGAGATTTAATTGGAACTCCTTTCCGGGATGGTTCGTTTGCAATTCAACGAGCAGGGCAGGGTTGCCGTTGACCAGATCCGACAAAATCAATGGCTCATCCAGATGGCTGATGATCCGAACGCTGGTGGCATTGGATGGTGATTCCGAGCTGACGGTCAACACGGCGGACGGCGGAATGATCTCGAGGGGACGCCAAACGTTGCCTTTGATTTCCACCATGAGATTGGGCTGGCTGGTATCGTTGCAGGTGATGAAAATGGATTTCGCGAAATAGCCGGTGTAATGGTGGCTGTCAAATTTTACGGGAATGGTTCCGGTCTTGCCGGGCTGGACTTTGCGGGTCCATTCACCCTCCTTCATGCAACCGCACCCGGGTTTGACCTCCGTCACTTCCAGCAGGGCGTTGCCCGTGTTGGTGAAAACAAAAAGGCAATCCACGATGTCATCGCCGATGGCCTTGCCAAAATCATAGACCGGGCTGGCGAATTCGATTCGGGGTCGCGCAGGACGAGCGGCGTCGGCGACAGCGGTGCCGCTCTTGGCGGTTTTGCGCGCCCGCAGGGAAGCGGTGGCCGCATAAGCAATCGTAGCGGTCAACGCCGCCAGGAGGACCCAGCCGATAAGACTCTTCCCGCCGCGGGACCTGCGGCCCGTGGTCACGCTTTGATACGGGCGGGGATGCGGATTACGAGGCCGGGACCGGTGGTTCTTTGCGCTCATGATTTCCCAATCTTAACGGCTTTCAAGGAATCGAGTGAACCGCGAAGTTGCGATCGGCGCAAATTATTTGTGGCAGCGGGCAACCTGTTTCCCCACAAAGTTGCTGAGGTAGCTCGCCAGCGCGGCGCGACCGTAGCGCCGACTGGCAGTCGGCTGTATCGCCGGTTGGCAACCGGCGGGGGAACGAATTAACAGACAAGCGCAGGCATGCCATTTGGTGATCCGACTCAATCCAGTCTTTGGCTTGGGCGGAGTGCCACTCCGCGAAACAGCCGATTGCCAATCGGCGCTACCTGCGCGACGCGGAGTGCGCCCGTCCCGGGCGCAGCAACGCCCAACGCAGCTCGGCGTTCGAGTATTCAGCCCGGTGAAAAATAAGGAACCTGCTGCGGCCGAGGACTGCCGCACTCCGTGAGAGACGGACGTTGGCCCGTCGTAGCGCCGACTGGCAGTCGGCTGTATCGCCGGTTTGCAACCGGCAGGCGCCGGGGGTTCGACCGCCTTGACTTCGAGGGAGCCTTCCCAAAGACTTCCGGCCCTGATTTATGGCTGACCCCAAAGAAAACGCGCTGATGGAGAAGATTGTTTCGCTCTGCAAACGGCGGGGGTTCATCTATCCCTCCTCGGAAATCTACGGGGGCATCAACGGATTTTGGGATTACGGCCCGCTGGGCGCGGAGCTCAAACGGAACGTCAAGGAGCTTTGGTGGAACACGATGACCCGGGTCCGTGACGACGTGGTGGGCCTCGAGGCGACCATCATCATGCACCCCGGAATCTGGAAGGCGAGCGGGCATGTGGATACATTTGCGGATTTGATGCGGGAATGCCTGCTGACCCGGAAACGGGTGCGCGCCGACCAGGTGGAACCGCAATCGGGCACCCCGATCCGCTTCAGCGGCGCTTCATCCAAAATCTCAGGATGGAAGGCGGAAAAGCCCTTTCATGTGCTGTTGCGAAAGGGAGAACACATCGAGGGCGCTCGCAGGAAAGCGCGCGAATTTTTTGCGATCGGCTCGTTGCACTCGCGCCCCGAGGATTACCAGGCACTCGAGCTCCAGGGCGAGCTGGCCGAGGCCGTCGTGGTCGATTCGATGGACTATCATCCGGAGACCGGCGTCGAACTGGGCGAGGCGCGCCCATTTAATCTTATGTTCAAAACCTACGTCGGCCCGGTGGCGGACGAGGAGAACATCGCGTATCTGCGTCCCGAGACCGCCCAGGCGATCTTTGCTCAATTCAAGAACGTCCTGGACAGCACCCGACAGAAGGTGCCGTTCGGCGTCGCGCAGGTGGGAAAGGCGTTTCGGAACGAAGTCACGCCGCGCAACTACACTTTTCGCTCGCGGGAATTCGAGCAGATGGAACTCGAATTCTTCATCAAGCCGGACGAGGTCGTGGAGGCGATTTGCGGCAGTGTGAGCGTCGAATCGACGACGGGGCATCCCTGGGGACCCCAGCCGAATTGGGGCTGGCAGATGTGGCATGCCTATTGGGTCGAGGAACGGATGCGTTTTTACGAAGGCATCGGGCTTCCACGCACGACCCTCGAGGAATACTGGCAAAAGCCCGCGGAGCTGGCGCATTACGCCCGTGCATGCGTCGATATCCTGTTCAAATTTCCGTTCGGCACCCAGGAGCTGGAAGGCATCGCCGCCAGGAGCGATTTCGATTTGTCACAGCACGAACGGTGCTCGGGGAAATCGATGGGTGTGTTCGATGAAGACCTCCGCGCCGCATGGGCCAAGCTCGACGACGCCCGCAAAACGGAACTGTCGCAACGCTATTATTCGGCCCGCCTCAAATATTTATCCAAGGTGGAGTCCGATGCGGCGAAGGCGGAAAAGGCGGCGCGCGAAGATGCGGATGGCCTTGCGAGGGGCCAATACATTCCGCATGTCATCGAGCCCTCGGCCGGCGTGGATCGGCTCATCCTGGCATTGATCGCCAATGCCTATTCCGAGGTGACCGAAACCGACGCGAAAGGCAAAAGCGAGACGCGCGTGATCCTGAAATTCCATCCCCGCGTGGCGCCTATCAAGGTGGGCGTGATGCCGTTGTTGAAGAACAAACCGGACTTGGTGAAAAAGGCGCTGATGGTCCGGGACCTGTTGCGCCCTTGGATGAATGTCTTTTACGACGATGGCGGCAGCATCGGCCGTCGTTATGCGCGACAGGACGAGGCCGGAACGCCTTTTTGTGTGACGATCGATTTTGACACGCTCGGCGAAAAGCCAGAGTTGCTCGATACGGTGACGCTGCGGAATCGCGATGATGGCCAGCAGGAACGCCTGCGAATCGACGCCCTGCTGGCACGGCTGCTCGACCAGGTGCGCTGAGAGGGGAGCGAATGGCGACCGAATCCTTACTGCTCAAAAAACCGGCGCCGACATACTATGGCATCATTGCTTTCAAGCTAATAAAGGGAGGTCTCTTTTTTTTGCTCGCGTGGATGATGTGGGCATTGTCGGACAACGACCTGCCGGCGGAGGTCAAAAACCTGATGCAAATCCTGAAGGTCAATCCTGCCAACAAGTTTTTCACCCAACTCGCTGAGAAGGTGGGCGATTTGACCGAGGCCAAGGTGCTTTGGGCAGCGGCCGGGACCCTGGTTTACAGTTTATTTTCGCTCGTCGAAGGCGGCGGGTTGATCTATCGCGTGAGCTGGGCGGGCTGGCTGGCGATCGGGGAATCGGCGTTTTTTATCCCGATCGAGATTTACGAGTTGAACCGGCGCGGCAAGTTTTCGTGGTGGCTGCTGGGGTTGCTCATCGTGAACATTGTAATTGTCTGGTATTTGTTCACAAACCGCCACCGGCTCTTCCGCCATCATCATCACCCGCGCGTCCAGACGGAAAAC
>JBEEGQ010000281.1:0-17968 GCA_041166945.1 Verrucomicrobiota bacterium | reverse complement strand
ACCGTCTGGCGTCACCGTTCGGTGTCCACCCTTCAGGGTGTCGGGGCGATTGCTCCGGGTAAGCGAAAGCGTTTGAATCGGCGACCTGTGTTTCGATAAATTCGCTTCGAACTGCTCCGAAACGATGCTCGGACCCCGCATGGCATCGCTGCTCGGTGTCCACCCTTTAGGGTGTCCCCGCGATCGTTCTGGTAACCGAAAACATTTTAAAGCTCGAAAGAGGCATGGCGACCGCGCCCTACATCTGGCGAAAGCTGACGCGGTGCCAACGGGATGATTTGATGGCATGGCGCAAGCGACAAGGGTTTGGATGGCATCGCCCGCCGCATCTCGCCAGTGAGAAGACTCGGTATCACCTTACTGCCGCATGTTTCGAGCATCGCCCTTGCATCGGAAACAGCCCGGAGCGGCTGGAATCCTTCTGCCGCACGTTACTCGATACGTTTGAACAGCGCGGTGCGCACATTCAGGCGTGGTGCGTGCTGCCCAACCATTACCACGCCCTTGTCGAAACCTCGATGATCCTGGACGTGCTTGCGGATTTGGGTCGGATGCATGGGCGCCTTTCTTTTATTTGGAACAGCGAAGAGCAGACGCGAGGACGGCAAGTCTGGTGCGGGGCCGCAGAGCGGTACATGCGGAACGACCGCCATTTTTGGGCGACGATCAACTACATCCACAATAACCCGGTGCATCACGGATACGTTCAGCGCTGGCCGGACTGGCCGTTTTCAAGTGCGACGGAATACCTGGTCCAAATGGGCCGCGACGAGGCGGCGCGGATTTGGAAGGAATTTCCCATCCTTGGTTACGGAAAAGGTTGGGATGATCCGGATTTATGAACTCTTGCGCGTGGTGCTTGGGGGACCGCCCCGACACCCTAAAGGGTGGACACCGAACGGGGGCTCAGGGAGCGGCGCATTGGGTGTAAGCGAAGTCGAATTGGCGCCCGCTGTTCTGGCAAATCCTTTTCGAACAATCGCTTCTCCCTACGGCGGAATCGAGACGATGCCCGGCCGCTGCATAAAGTGTTCGGTGTCCACCCTTTAGGGTGTCCGGGCGATGGATTTGGTGACCGAAAGCATTTAAAATTCTGGGACACCCTAAAGGGTGGACACCGAGCGGTGACGCCAGGCGGCGTCCGCGCATCGTTTCGAATGTTGTGATCCCGATCGCCAGCGACTCCCGTTCGGTGTCCACCCTTCAGGGTGTCACGCGATTTTTTGGCGGAAGCGCAGGGCGCATAACGCGAACAGGCCGGCTCCCATGCCACCCAACGTCGCGATGTGCGGCCAGAACTCCGCCAGCCGCGCGCCGCGCAGGATGATCCCCCGCATCAGTTCGATGAAATAGGTCGTGGGCAAGCACGAGCCCAGTGCCTGGAATATCCAGGGCATCGTTTCCCGCGGGAAAATGAAGCCGCTGAAGAACACGGACGGCATGATGAAGATCATCGACATCTGAAGCGCCTGGATTTGGTTCTGGGCGCGCGTCGAGATCAGGAGTCCGAGGCTGAGCAATGAAAAGACATACAGCAATGTTGCCGTGTAGAGCGCCGTCATGCTGCCCGCAATCCGCACGTCGAAGACGAAGCTCATGATGGCGAAAAGGCCGGAAGCCATGGCCATCGCGATGACGAGATAGGGCGCAATTTTCCCAAGCATGAGCCCCCAGCGGGAGAGCGGGCTGACGAGGAGTTGCTCGAGAGTGCCACGTTCGCGCTCGCGCACGATGCTCATCGCAGTGGCAAACGTCGTGGCGATCTGGAGGACCACGCCAATCACGCCCGGCACAAAAAAGTTGGGGCTGCGCATCGCGGGGTTGTAGAG
Source organism: Verrucomicrobiota bacterium (assembly GCA_041166945.1). Lineage (GTDB taxonomy): Bacteria > Verrucomicrobiota > Verrucomicrobiia > Limisphaerales > JADJPG01 > DASTLJ01. The sequence goes on along the minus strand of JBEEGQ010000281.1, from coordinate 16,139 downwards.
GACCTGGGGCCGGATCTCGATCGGGATGTTGCGACGGCCGGTTTGCGCCAGCAACGTGAGAACCGATTGGCGCAGTGTCACCCCCATCGAGGTGTTCAGCGCCTGCAACGCCATCGTGGAACTCGAACCGTCGATGAGCACCTGGACAAGCGCGGTGCGGCCGGCATGGATTTCGCGCGTAAAACCGTATGGGATCTGAACCGCGACATAGGCCCGGCCCTGGCGCAGCATCGCGGAGAGTTCGGAAAGGTCATGCACTTCGCCGACGACGCGAAACGTCTCGGTGTTCACGAACCGGTCCACGAGCTGGCGGCTTTCGACCGTGCGATCTTCATCCAGAATGACGGTCGACATATGCTTCACGTCGTTGTCGAGCGCGTAACCGAACGCGATCATTTCGATGAGCGGCGGGAAGAACATGAAAAACAACGTCATCGGGTCGCGCAGCACCACGATGAATTCCTTGTAAAGAATCGCGTTGAAGCCTCGGAACGGATGTTTCAATCGAATGAGAAAGAGTTTGTGACAGGGGGTCAGGCGAGGAGGCCGGTGACCACCTTGCCGGCGACGTCGGTGAGCCGGAAGTCGCGGCTTTGAAAACGATACGTCAGCCGTTCGTGATCGAGACCGAAGAGATGCAATTGGGTCGCGTGAAAATCGTTCACGTGCACGGGATCCTTTGCGATGCCCCAGCCCAGCTCGTCGGTTTCGCCGATGACCTGGCCGCCGCGAACGCCGCCTCCGGCCATCCAGGTTGTGAAGGCGAAAGGATGATGATCGCGGCCGGTGACCTTTGAAAAACCGGGCCGATTCTCACCGAGGGGCGTCCGGCCGAATTCGCTGGCCCATACCACGAGGGTGTCGTCAAGAAGCCCGCGCTGCTTCAAATCCTTTAATAACGCGCCGACGGGCTGATCGGTGACGCGGCAATTGAAGGCCAGATCGTTGTCGAGTTCGTTATGATGATCCCAGCTGGCATGATGGATCCCGACGAAACGCACGCCGCGTTCCACCATGCGCCGCGCGAGCAAACAGTTTTTTGCAAACGTCGAAAAAGTCTCGGGGCCGCCGCCTCGGGATGTATGAAAGCCCGCTCCATCGCGATGAACCCCATAGGCGTCGAGGGTTGCGGCGGATTCGCCGGAAAAATCCATGAGCTCGGGCGCGGCCACCTGCATTCGAGCGGCGAGTTCGTACGAGGCGATCCGGCTGGCGATCTCTGGATCTCCAACGACCTTCTGGCGCATCCGATTCAGATCGGCGAGCGCATCGAGGCCGCGATGACGCATCTCGGCGGTGATGCCGGGGGGATTGTTCAGGTCGAGGACCGCCTCGCCCTGGTTGCGGAAAAGGACACCCGCATGACGGGATGGGAGAAAACCGGCGCCGAACATGGTGTTTCCACCGCTGGGGACCCGGCCGGCGGTCAGCACAACGTAATCCGGCAGGTTCTTGGTTTCGCTGCCCAGCGCGTAAGCGATCCACGAGCCGATGCTCGGCCGGCCGAGCAGCTGTGAGCCGGTATACATCAGCAACTCGCCGGGATGATGATTGAAAGCCTCCGTGTGCATCGAACGGATGAAGGCGATTTCGTCCGCGCACGAGCCGATGTTCGGCAGCATCTCCGAAATCTCGATCCCGCTCCGGCCGCACCGGCGAAAGCGATGGGGGGTTCCCAGCAGGACAGCGGTGTCCTTCTGGAGAAACGCGAACCGGACATTCCGCGTCATCGACTCGGGAAGCTTTTGTCCGTGCAACTCGTTCAGCTTCGGTTTCGGATCGAAAAGATCGACCTGGCTGACGCCTCCTTCCATGTAGAGAAAGATGCATGCCTTGGCGCGGGGCTGGAAGTGCGGCCGAAGCGGCGCGGCGCCGGGAACCGGGTTCGGGGACGCCAACAGGCCGTCGGCACCCAACAGCGATGCCAAAGCGACGCCGCCGGCGCCACGCGTGGCGCTGACCAAAAAATCGCGCCGGGTGAGCTGAACGATCTCCTCGGGGCTCATGAAGTCATTCGCGTGTCAGGAACTCGTCGAGGTTCAGCAACACCTGCGCGATTTGCGCATAGGCTTTTTCCTGGGCGGCGGAACACGAGGGGGCAGGGGACGCGGCCAGTTCGTCCGCGAAGAGCTGTCCCAGCCGGTTGAGTTCGCCGCGCGAAGGCGAGCGGCTGAGACAAAGTTGAAATGCCGCGCCGATTTTTTCCCGGGGGCCGCGTCCGGGAAATGCGGTGATGCGCCTGGCGAGCGATCGGGCGCATTCGGCGAACAAACCGTGATTCATCAGCGTGAGCGCCTGCAACGGCGTCGTGGAGCGTTCGCGCTGAGGACAACTCTCGCACGAATCGGCCTGATCAAAGGTCATGGCCGTCGGATAAGGCACCGTGCGCTGCGAAAAAATGTAAAGGCCCCTGCGATAAAGGTCCGAGCCGGTGGAATTGTCCCACGAAAATGCGCCCGCCGTTCCCAGCTTGCGAATGTCGTCCGGCATAAACGGACGGAAGGGCGCTCCTCCGACATCCTCGTTGAGCAGGCCGGCGCAGGAGAGTTGAAGATCGCGAATGATTTCCGATTCGACGCGAAACCGGCCCTGGCGCGCGAGAAGAATATTGAACGGATCGGTTTCCGCGAGATCCGGGCGCAGACGCGACGATTGACGGTAGGTGGCGGAATTGACGATGAGCCGGATGAGTGATTTGCGGCTCCATGCCAGCGAGGGAAGCGGAGCAGGGCCCATCGACGACGCATTGGTCGAGGTCATGAACAGCACCGCCAGCCAATCGAGGAGCGCGGGATGCGAAGGGGGTTCGCCGCGTTTGCCGAAGTCGTTTGAAGTGGAGACCAGCCCGCGGCCAAACAGATGCAGCCAGGTCTGGTTCACGGCGACACGCGCCGTGAGAGGATTGGCCGGGTCCACCAGCCACCGCGCGAGATCCAGCCGGTCAGCGCCCCGGGTCCCGCGCGGCACGAGCGGGTGGAGGATCGCCGGGGTCCCCGCCAAAACATCATCGCCCGGACGAAGGAAATCCCCTCGAACATGGATCCGCGCGCGGGGCGCGTTGGTGGATTCGCGAAACGACATGATCGCGGTGTCGTGCGGACGGGGTTGGGAGCGGCGATGGCGCGCCAGTTGTTTTTTGAGTTCTGCACGGCGGGTCTCGTTGGTCCGCTGGGAATCGAACGCCGCCCGCAGCTGGGCTTCCGCTTCGTCCCATTGCTTCCTTTCCTTTTCCTGGCGCGCCGGATCATCCGGGCGCGGCGCCGGGATGTCGACCTCGTCCGCGTTGTTGAAGAAGGCGTAAAGCTGGTAGAATTCCCGTTGGGAAATCGGATCAAACTTGTGGTTGTGACATTCAGCGCAGCCGATCGTAAGGCCCAGCCAGACGGTGGCGGTGGTATCGACGCGATCGACGCGCGCCTTGCAGCGGAACTCCTCCGCGTCGACGCCGTCCTCATGGTTCATCAACGTGAGGCGATGCAAGCCGGCGGCGATCAGCGGCTCGAGTTTTTTGGTTTGGGATTCCTGCGGCAAAAGATCACCGGCGATCTGCTCGAGTGTGAACTGGTCGAACGGCTCATCGCGATTGAACGAGTCGATGACCCAGTCGCGATACAGCCAGGCATGTGGACGGACTCGATCGATCTGGTAACCCGAGGTGTCGGCGTAACGCGCGAGATCCAGCCAGTGCCGTCCCCAGCGCTCCCCGAAATGTGGTGAAGCGAGTAATTCGTCCACGAGCCGCTCGTAGGCCCCGTCGCGGTGATCGGACAAAAATGTACGGGCCTGGTCGGGCGTGGGTGGCAGACCGGTGAGATCGAGGCACAACCGGCGCAACAACGCCGGCCGATCGGCCTCCGGGGAGGGGTCGACCCCGTCCCGTTCGAGCCGCTCGAGGACGAAGCGATCGATCGGGTTGCGGATCCACCGGATGTTTTTAACGCGTGGCGGCACCGGGAGCACGGGCGCCACAAAGCCCCAATGCCCTGTCGCCGCCGTGGCTTGCCCCCTCACCGCAACGTCAAAAACCCCGTCGGCTCGCACGGCGGCTGTCGCTGTCAGCGCCGCTATCAAACCGCTGTTGATGATCCGGAAGATTCTCACGTTGCAGGGCAATGCATTGGGTATCGTCCAGACGACCGTGTGGTGGAGGGAATTTAATTTTGTTTTGGCGCAGGCCGGCCCTGTTGAAAAAAGGGGTGCCGTTTTTCGCCGGCTTCGGAAAGCGGCCTGGAATTCGTTTGTGGGCGCATTGCGCCCCGTGACGCCGGATCGGGAGCGTCCTTTCGGGGGTCGAATTGCTGTGACAGGAACGTGGCATTGTGTTATCTAAAGCGGGTTCACCTAACACCTTTCAACGAAGTCGTGCCTTGTTATGCGTAACGCTTGTTCGTCGGTTCTCTTCGCAGGGTTTCTGGGGTCTTTTACTTTTCTGACGCCTCTCACTTTTACGGCGGGCGCGGCGGAAGGGCCGCCTGTGGTGACAACGCCGCCTGCAAATCTGACTGTGCTGGAGGGTTCATCGGCAACCTTTGGGGTGGGATTGGATGGCACCGCGCCGTTTCAGTACCAGTGGCTGAGAAATGGGGGGCCGATTTCCAATGCGACGAACAGTTCCTATACAATTGGCGCGACGACAGCGACGGACAGCAACGCGCTATTTTCCGTGCTGGTCACCAATTCGATGGGCAACGCCGCGAGCGGGAGCGCGACGTTGCGCGTTGACCCCGGGACGCTGGTGGTTTCGACCACCAACTTCATTCCCATCAGCACGCAGGTTTGGAAATATTGGACGAACGGCACGGACCTGGGAACCGGGTGGAGGGACAACGCGTTTGTGGAAACGGGCTGGTCGCAAGGCCAGGCGTTGTTTGGATTCGAGACCACCCCCGCGATCTATAGCGAGCCGTTTCGGTCGCAATTCAGCCCGTACAACGCCGCGATCGTTACCTACTATTTTCGGACGCATTTTACATTCAGCCCGGCGGGCAATGTGGCGGGCACCACCCTGACAATGACGGGCAACATCGATGACGGGGCGGTCTTTTACCTGAACAACTCGGAGGTCGGCCGGGTGCGCCTCACGGCGTCGCCCGTTCTGGCTTCGTCGCTGGCCACCGGTGACAACGAAGGGGGCACGGAAACGTTCAGCTTCAGTGGCGCGGGAAAACTGGTTCCTGGCGACAACGTCATGGCGGTGGAAGTGCACCAGCAGTCCACGGGGAGCAGTGACCTGGTCTTCGGGATGAACCTGACCGCAACCGTAACCAACCGGGTCGCGGACACGATGGCGCCGACCGTGACGCCCTTGAACCCGCTGCCCGGGCAGACGGTACAATCATTGACTGAGGTGGAAGTGCTGTTCAGCGAGCCGGTGCAGGGGGTCGAGGCGGGAGATTTGCTGGTGAATGGCATTCCCGCAACGGGACTGGGATTTGGCGGTCCGGGCCAGTTTGTTTTTCAATTTGCGCCGACGGCAACCGGCGTGGTGAGCATTGCGTTTGCCTCAAATCATGGGATTACGGACTTCGCGCTGGCTCCAAATGCCTTCGCGGGCGCCAGCTGGACTTGCATCGTGAACCCGAGTTTTAACCCGGGCACCTTCCGAATTTCGGAATTCCTGGCGAGCAACGGGAACGGGTTGCATGACGCGGACGGCGACAAATCGGACTGGATCGAAATTTACAATCCGGGAAGCGCGTCGGCGAATTTGCAGGGCTGGTTCCTGACAGACGATCCACTGACGCCGGCGAAGTGGCAGTTTCCCTACACCGTGTTGGGAGCCAACAGCTACATGGTCGTGTTTGCATCGGGAAAAAATCTAACCAACACGGCGGGCGGCGCCAGGTTGCACACGATCTTTCAACTGAGCTCGGGCGGGGGATACCTGGCATTGGCGGATCCGTCGACCAACATTTTCTCTGCCTTTGGCCCTTCGTATCCCTCGCAGTCGACGGATGTGTCGTATGGAAGGGACCTCGTCAACCCGGAGCAAGTTGGTTATTACACGACGCCGACACCGGGCGCCCCGAACTCCACGCGTGGGACGGGATTCGCGCCGGAGGTGCAGTTCTCGAAAGGCAGCGGCACATTTCTGACGGGCGCTCCTGTCTCTCTGGTGATGAGCACCCCGGGCATTTCCAATGCCTCGATCTATTATGCGTTCGGCACGAACATTCCCGGGACCAATGGATTGCGGTACACCAACACGCTGACATTTCCGACGACGGCGGTAATCCGCGCGCGTTCGTTTGTGCCGTCGCTTTTGCCGGGGCCGATCAGCACGCGGGGCTTCATCGCGCTGGATCCGGCGACGAACGTGGCGCGTTTCAATTCGGGCCTGCCGATTGTCATCCTGCACAACTACGGACAGGGAACAGTGCCGGCGAGCAAAGCCGAGCAGTTTGTCTTCCTCGAAACATTTGAGAATGACACCGGCCGGAGCGCGCTGACCAACAGTCCATCCCTGGCTTCGCGTGCTGTATTTCATGTGCGCGGCTCGAGCACGGCGGTGGCGAGCGACGCCGGGAAATCCCAGTTCTTCCTGGAGTTGCGCGCCGAGGACAACACCGAGCGAAAGGAATCGCTGCTGGGGCTCCCCGCCGAATCCGACTGGGTGCTGTATGCGCCTAACAACTTCGAGCCGGTCCTGTTCCATAATCCGCTCGCGCACGCGTGGTACCGCGACATGGGCAATTACGGATCGCGCACCCGCTTCGTGGAGCTTTATCTCAAGGACGACGCCGGCGCGCCCGGGGCGATCACGGCAACCGATTACAACGGCGTCTATGTTCTCGAGGAAAAGGTCAAACGGGATCCGAACCGCGTGGACATCGATCGGCTCGATGTGGAGGACGTCGGCTCGCAGGCGGTCACCGGCGGTTATTTGTTGAGCATCGACCGTACTCCCCCTGGCGAGGCGGTTGTCGGGGTCAACTTCACATTCCCCAACGGCGGCGCGACAATTAATTACATCTCGCCCACGGGCTTCGACATGACCAATGCGCTGCGGGCGCCGCAGACCACCTACATCACGCGCTATCTGAATGCGTTCAACACGGATCTCAACGGGGTGAATTACACGAACGCTGCCACCACGAATTTCTACGGCAATTACATCGACGTGAGTTCATGGATCGACCTGCACATTCACGAGACGATCACGTTCAATGTGGATGGGATGCGCCTGAGCGGTTATTTTTTCAAGCCGCGCGGCGGCAAATTGAAATACGGGCCGACGTGGGATTATGACCGGACGCAGGGATCCACCGATGGACGCGACATCAATCCGCGGGTCTGGCAATCGGCGACCGGCGATTTGGGCACCGACTTTTTTAATCCGCAGGTGACGGCGCCGTCGGTGCCATGGTGGGGCCGGTTGTTTACCGCGCCGGATTTCTGGCAGGCATGGATTGATCGGTATCAGGAGATTCGCCAGGGCACCAACGGCGCGCTTTCCACGGCGAATATTCTCGCGCATATCCAGGCCTACTCCGACCAGTTGGTGGAGGCGGAGGTGCGCGATCAAGCGAAGTGGAACCGTACCTTGCGAACGGCGGCCGGTGCCGCGGGCGGCAGCTACGCCACGGAAATTCAATGGGAAAGAAACTGGTACAGCAATCGTCTCGACTTCGCGGATTCCCAATTTCTCGCCCCGCCGACGATCAATATTGCCGCAGGCCCGCTGGGAACTGCCACCAGTGTCACGATTACTCCCGCGTCCGGGCTCGGCGACAAGCCCGGCAACACGCAACTGTTCGTGACATTGGACGGGACGGACCCCCGCCTCTCGGGCGGCGGTTTTGCGACGGGTGCCAATGTGCTTTCCAACACAGGCCCGATCACCCTCACCCTCACCAACACGGTGCGGATAGTGGCCCGTTCGCGAAACCTGTCCCACGTCCAGCTCACCGGGGCGCACAATCCTCCCATCTCCAGCCCCTGGTCCGGTCCCGTCAAAGGCACCTATTATTTCACGAACCAGACCCCGCCATTGCGCGTGACGGAAATCATGTATCATCCGGCCGTGCTTCCCGGTGACGGCACGAATGACGTGGATAATTTCGAATACCTCGAATTCAAGAACATCAGCGGTGCGCCGCTCAATGTCACCGGGTTTCGTTTGCGGGGCGGCATCGAGTTTGATTTCCCCAGCTTGAGCCTGGCGGCGGGTCAATCGTGCGTCGTGGTCGCTGACGTGGGCGCTTTTCAGTCACGATACGGAACCAATAACCCGAATATCCTGATCGCCGGCGCGTATACAAACGCCCCCGGCCACAACCGGCTGGGCAATGGCGGGGATCATGTCAAATTGGAAGGAGCGTTGCGCGAGCCGATTCTCGAATTCGACTACAGCGACGGCTGGTATCCGGGCACCGACGGCTCGGGTTTCGCGTTGCAAATTGTCAACGAAACAGCGCCGCTGATCACATGGGGCCTGAAAGCCAGCTGGAGGCCCAGCGGCACGCTTTACGGATCGCCCGGCACCAACGACTCAGGCGCCGTCGCCATCCCGCCGGTCGTCATCAACGAAATTCTCACCCACACCGATCTGCCGCAGGTGGACGCGATCGAATTGTATAATCCCACCGCCTCCGCGGCGCTTATCGGCGGCTGGTTTCTCACGGACGATTTCAACACCCCCATGAAATACCGCATTGCCAACGGGGTTTCGGTGCCGGCGAATGGTTACCTGGTGCTTTATGCGAATGCTTCGTTTGGGAGCGCCTTCGACCTGAGTTCGCGCGGTGAGGAGATTTATCTGTTCTCAGGCGACGGCTCGAACCTGACCGGTTACGCCGAAGGTTTTGATTTTGGAGCGCAAGCCAGCGGGGTGACGTTCGGGCGCATCGTCACAAGCACCGGCGGCGACCAATATCCGGCTCAGTCGTCGTCGACACTGGGCAGCGCCAACAGCGGCCCCCAGGTTGGTCCAATTGTTATTTCTGAAATCATGTATCACCCGTTGGACTTTGTGACGCTGGAAGGGCCGCGTGACAATGATCGAGACGAATACATCGAGCTCGAAAACATCAGCGGCGTGTCACAACCCCTGTATGATCCGAATTTTCCGACAAATACCTGGCGGCTCCGCGACGCGGTGAATTTCACGTTCCCCACCAATGCCACAATCCCCCCGGGGGGCCGTGTGGTGATCGTTTCGATCGACGTCTCGGACCCCGCGGCGCTCAATGCATTCCGCGCCCGAAATGGCGCCTCGCAATCCGCGCAATATTTTGGACCCTGGAGCGGCCAGCTGGATAATTCCGCCGACAGCGTCGAGCTGGTTCGGCCCGATGTCCCTCAGCCTGCCAATGCCATCGACGCCAACGCGGTTTATTATATCCTGGCGGACAAGGTCAATTACCAGGACCGGGCACCGTGGCCACTCGTTGGGGATGGCGACGACCGGTCGTTGCAACGCATCGTTCTCTCGTCGTATGGGAACGAACCGACCAACTGGACGGGCGCGGCAAAGACCCCGGGGCGATCGGCGGTGAGCGGCAGCGGGCCGGTCATCACGGCACAGCCGCAAAACACCACCGTTCTCGGCACCCTCACCGCCACTTTCAGCATCACCGCGACCGGCGCGCCGCCCCTGTTTTATCAATGGCGGTTCAACAATTCCGGCATCGCGGGCGCGACCAATTCGATGCTCGTCCTGCAGAACGTCCAGCAAAACCAGGCCGGCCCCTATCGGTGCGATGTCGAAGACTCGGCGGGTCGCGTCACGGTGAGCAGCAACGCCATTCTCACGGTGTTGGTTCCTGCCAACATTACGCAGCCCCCGCCCACCGTCGACATACGGGTGCGCCCGGATCCGGGGACCGATGTCGCCCCGACGACCAACGCGGCGATTGTCATGACGGCAACCACTGGCAATCCTCCGCTGACATTCCAATGGCGGATGAACAGCACGAATCTGTTCGCTTCGGCGCATTACTCGAATGTCAATGCGTCGACGCTCATCATCAGCAATGTGACCATTGCCGATTTTGGCGATTACTCGTGCGCGGTGACCGATCAGGCGGGGACCATTTACAGTTCCAATGCGACATTGTATCCACTGGTGCGGCCGACCGTCTTGATTCATCCAGCGTCTGTGAGCGTGCCGGCATTCACGACGATTTCCGCGAGTGTGGTTCTCAGCAACGGGTTTCCGCCGCCGTTTCGTTATATCTGGTACCGGAGCGCGACACCCTTCGCCACCAACATCTCGGATTTGAAGACCAATTATCAGACCATCTCCGGCCTCATCGTTGCGAATCTGACGGCTGGATATACCGTGCGCCTGACCAATCGCGCTTTGACGGCGCCGTTGCTGGCGAACTCCGCCAATTTTAACGTGACGATCGTGGCGGACACCGATTTGGATGGGATGCCCGACAGCTACGAAATGAATTACAGCGGGAGCACCACCAATTGGATGCCGGATGCCGATTCCGACGGGGATGGCATGAGTAATTTTGCCGAATACCAGGCTGGGACGGATCCCAATGACATGAACAGCTACCTGCGCATCGACCAGTCGATTGTTCCGGGAGCGGCGTCCGTGAATTTTGGGGCGGTTGCGAACCGAACCTACACTGTGCAGTTTACCGACCTGGTGCCGGCGGTGTCGTGGCGCAAACTGGCGGACTTCGTTTCAACACCCACCAATCGTGTGGAAACCCTGACCGATCCGGCCTGGACAACCAACCGGTACTACCGGGTGGTCACCCCCCGGCAGCCCTGACGAAGGGACTCGGATTTCTCAAAGCTCAAAAACGTTCGCTTGTTTTTTGGGGCCTCATCGGCTATGTATAAGCACCTCAGCTCATCCCCTTTTCGGCATGGTATTTTGCCGCGCGCCTCGCGGTATGATGCTTTTAAGCGGCAATTTTATGCCGCGATGCGAAACATGGGGGATAAGTGAGTCTGGAATGGATTCAGTGGGTTAAAACCGGCCAGGCGGCATTTGTTGGGCCGACTGGAAGTTTGAGTGCCAGTGTTGGATTATTACATGCCATGAAAGCAAAAAGTTTGTTCCTTTGCCTCGGTCTCATGCTTGCGGGCGTTTCGGCCCGCGCCGCCAGCGTCAGTTTCTTCGATTACGGGACGTCCTGGAAATATGTATTGGGCACGAGCGAGGCGTCGACGCCGATGAATGCCTGGCGCGCCATTGGTTTCAATGATGCTGCCTGGAGCGCAGGTCCGGCACCCATCGGCTATGACACCGCCGGCACACCCGGCACTTCCGTGCCCATTGCCACCACCACTCCGACCAGCACCGCCGGGAACTTCCTGAGCATCTATTTTCGCAAATCCTTTTCCATCGCCAATGTCGGGGAAATCACCTCGGCCTCGTTGACCGTGGCGGTGGACGACGGAGCTGTGGTATGGCTTAACGGGGTGGAAGTCGGTCGCGTCAATGTTCCGGACGGCGAGTTGGGTTTCAATGGCGCGGCGATTACCGCTGCCGAAGTCAATACACTGACCACCACCAACATCGCCAGCCTGCTCGTTTCCGGCAACAACGTGGTGGCCGTCCACGCATTCAATGCGAATCTGACGAGCAGCGACCTTGTGATGGAGGCGTCCTTCAGCGGCGTTGCGGATCAGGAAGCCCCCACCATCATCAACCGCATTCCGGCCGCGGGCCAGACAGTCCAAACCCTGTCCTCGATCGAAATCGTCTTCAGCGAAGCGGTCACCGGCGTCAATGCCTCGGATTTGCTCCTCAACAACATTCCCGCCACCAACCTGCTCTTCGGTGTTCCCGGCCAGTTTGTTTTTGAGTTCGCTGCGCCCGCGACCGGCGTTGTCAATATCGCGTTCGCCGGCAATCACGGCATCGCCGATTTCGCTGTCCCCGCTCATCCGTTTGTCGCGAGTCCCTGGACCTACACCGTAGACCCCAACGCCAACCCCGGGACATTTCGCATCAGCGAATTCCTCGCCAGCAACAGCAAGGGCATCCGCGACGAGGACGGCGACCGGGTGGATTGGATCGAAATCTATAATCCGTCCACGACTGCGAACCTTCAAGGATGGGCATTGACCGACGATCCGTTGAACCTGGGCAAATGGAAATTTCCCTACACGGTTCTCAATGCGAACAATTATTTGATCGTGTATGCATCGAGCAAGAATCGCACTAACACGGCACCCGGCGCGAAATTGCACACCGGCTTTTCGCTGGATGCGGATGGCGGCTACCTGGCGCTGGTGGACGGCAGCTCTAACGTCATCTCCGTATTCAACCCATACCCGGCGCAATCGCCAGACATCTCCTATGGGCGGGACCTGGGGAATTCAGAGCTGGTCGGCTTTTACAGCACGCCGACGCCGGGCAATCCGAACTCGACGCAGGGCACGGGGATTGCCCCCGCGGTCACATTTTCGCATTCGAGCCGCACGTTTCTCGCGGGCTCTCCGTTTTCGTTGTCGCTCACCACGCCGGGAGTCGGCAATGCGTCGATTTATTATGCCTTGGGCACCAATCTTCCCGGCAGCAACACGCTCCATTATACCGGCAGCCTGACGGTCAGCACGACGACGGTCATTCGCGCGCGGGCTTTTGTTCCCGGAAAGCTGCCGGGCCCGGTGCGAACGATGTCGTATATCGCTCTGTCGCCCGCGAATGCGTCGCTGACCTACATGACCAATGTCGTAACTTTCAATTCCGGATTGCCGGTCATGATCCTGCACAACTACGGCCAGGGCGTCGTGCCTGCCAACAGCGATGCCGAACAACATGTGATCTGGCAGACGTTCGACAACGATTCCGGACGCAGCTCCTTGACCAATTTGCCGAGCCAGACCGGCCGCGGGGTTTTTCACGCGCGCGGTTCCAGCACCTTGACGTCCAGTGCCGCCAAGGCGCAATTCCTCCTGGAAACACGGGACGATCTGAACAATGACTTCGACGTGCCGCTTCTCGGTTTTCCGAAGCAATCGGATTGGGTTTTGTATGCGCCCAACAACTTCGAGCCGGCATTAATGCACAATCCGCTCGCGCACGCCTGGTACCGCGATCTCGGCCGGTACGGGTCCCGCACCCGGTTCGTCGAGGTGTTCCTCCAGGACGACGCCACGCCCGGCAGCGCCATCGCCCCGGCCGATTATCAAGGCATCTATGTGCTCGAGGAAAAAATCAAACGCGACGCCAATCGCGTGGATATTGCGCGGCTGGATGCCGAGGATGTCACCGCCCCAGCCATCACCGGTGGTTACCTCCTGAGCATCGATCGCCAGGATACTGGCAAGCCGGCGCTGAGTGGACTCACGTTTGCCACGCCGTCTCCCATTAATTTTCTGTCCCCGAGCGCGCTGGACATGACCAATGCCGCGCGGGCGCCGCAGATTGCTTACATCCGCGATTACTTGAACAGCTTCAACACGGCCATCAATAACAACAACACCTGGACCAACCCGGTCACTGGTTACGCCGCGTACATCGACGTGCCGACGTGGATCGACCTCCACATACATGAAGTGGTGACGTTCAACGTGGATGCGATGCGCCTGAGCGGCTACTTCTACAAGGACCGCAACAAGAAGATGCAATACGGGCCGACGTGGGACTATGACCGCACGGAGGGCTCGACCGACGGGCGCGATGCCAACCCGCGTGTCTGGGCCAACAGCGGCGGAACCGATTTTTTCAATTTCACCCCCTGGTGGAACCGGCTGTTGCAGGCGCCGGATTTCTGGCAGGCGTGGGTCGATCGCTACCAGGAGATGCGCGAAGGCACCAATGCGCTTTCGGCCACTAACATCAATGCCCACATCCAGAGGTTCTATGATCAGCTGGTGCAGGCCCAACCCCGGGAGCTGGCGCGGTGGAATATCCAGCCCCGCGGCGCCAATGGTTCCGGGGTCGGAACTTATGCCACTGAAGTGCAATGGAAACGCAATTGGTACAGCAACCGTTGTGACTACGCGGACAATCAGTTCCTCGCCAAGCCTTCGTTCAACGTTTTGCCGGGGCAATTCTCCAACACCTTTACGGTGACGGTGACGCCGGTTGCCGGGTTTGGCGATCATCCCGCTGGCAGCCAGTTGTTTGTCAGCCTCGACGGCTCCGATCCGCGCCTGTCGGGCGGCGGCATCGCGACCGGTCCGAACATCCTGTCCAACACCGGCCCCATCACGATCACTGTTTCCAACACCGTCCGGCTGTTTGCGCGCTCGCGAAACACGAGCCATGTGAATGCCACTGGCACCCTCAACCCGCCCATCTCCAGCCCCTGGTCGGGACCCACCGCCGGCACCTATTATTACCCGGCGCTGATGCCGCCTTTGCGCATCACGGAGATCATGTACAACCCGCCCAAGGCCCCGCCGGGCAATGCCACAAACGATTCTGATAACTTCGAATACATCGAATTCAGAAACACGAGCGCCTCGTCGTTGAACGTCACCGGCTATCGGATTCGTGGCGGGGTCAATTTCGACTTCCCTTCGCTGACCCTCGCCGCCGGGCAGTCGTGCGTCGTGGTCGCCGACCAGGCCGCCTTTCAATCCCGATATGGCGTCGGACCCATCGTGGCGGGCTCCTACACGAATGATCCGGGAAAGAACCGGCTCGGCAATGCCGGCGATCACCTGAAGCTGGAAGGCTTCTATCGTGAACCCATACTCGATTTCAGTTACAGCGATTCATGGTTTCCCAGCACGGATGGAGCCGGGTTCGCCTTGCAGATCGTCAATGACGCGCTCTCCCCCGAGACCTGGGGCCTGAAGTCCAGCTGGCGCGCCTCGGGATCCTTCCTCGGCACCCCCGGATCCAACGATAGCGGCGTCGTGGCCATTCCCCAAGTGGTCGTCAACGAGGTATTGACCCACACCGACCTTCCACAGGTGGACGCGGTCGAACTCTATAATCCCGGCGCGTCCGCCGCGGCGGTTGGGGGTTGGTTCCTCACAGATGATTTCAATACGCCCAAGAAATATAAGCTCGCCAACGGTCTGTCGGTGCCCGCGGGCGGATATCTGGTTTTGTATTCCGACAGCTCGTTCGGCGTCAGCTTCGATCTCGGGTCGCGCGGCGAGGAGATTTACCTCTTCTCCGGTGACGGCACCAACCTGACCGGGTATGTCCAGGGATTCGACTTTGGCGCGCAGGCCAACGGGGTGACGTTCGGGCGTTATATCACGAGCACCGGCATCCAATATCCTGTGCAGATTTCACCGACGCTCGGTTCGGCCAACTCGGGCCCGAAGGTGGGCCCGATTGTCATATCCGAAATCATGTATCACCCGCCTGACATTTCCACTGTCGAGGGACCTCGCGACAACGATCGGGACGAATATGTCGAGTTGGAAAACATCACGGGCCAGGCTCAGCCGCTTTATGATCCGCTCTCTCCGGAGAACACGTGGCGCCTGCGCGACGCCATCAGTTTCACTTTCCCGACCAACGTCAGCATTCCTGCGATGGGCCATCTGCTTGTGGTTTCATTTGATCCGATCGCCGATCCGCTATCGGAAATCTCCTTTCGCGCCCGGAATGGTGTCTTCGGCGGCGCTTCCATCTTCGGTCCTTACAGCGGTCAATTGGACAATTCCGGTGATGCCGTTGAGCTGGTGCGTCCCGACCGTCCGCAACCGCCCGAGGCCGCGGATGCCGGGGCGGTCTATGACATCCTTGTGGACAAGGTGAACTATTCGCAAAATGCACCGTGGCCCACGGGCGCCGACGGGTTCGGTTTTTCGCTGCAACGAATTGTTCCGGGCAGTTTCGGCAATGATCCCACCAACTGGACGGCCGGGGTCAAGTCACCCGGTTACTCGGACACCAGCGGCAGCGGCCCTGTCATTACGCAACAACCGCAAAGCATCTCCGTGCTGGGTACCCAGCCTGCCTCGTTCAGTGTGATGGCCACAGGCGCGCCTCCGATTTTTTACCAGTGGTTTTTCGGCAACTCAGGCATCACTGGGGCGACCAACACGGTTTACTCCATCCCGTCGGTCGGCCCCGGGAATGCCGGCACGTATCGTTGCCTGGCCCAAAATTCGGGCGGCGCGACATTCAGCGCGACGGCCACCCTTACCTACATCACACCCGCCAACATTACTGAGCAGCCCGCCACCGTGGAAGTTCGGGTGCGCCCGGATCCCGGCAGCGACGTCGCTCCCACCACGAACTCCAGTTTCAA
>JBEEGQ010000280.1:0-3401 GCA_041166945.1 Verrucomicrobiota bacterium | reverse complement strand
CGCGGACCTGCATTTGGAACCGGGGTTGAATCCCAAAGGGATTCTGTCGCAAAGCCCAAGGTTGCGAGGCACGAGCTACCTTGGGTAAAACCACCGGCCTCAACCCCGATGGGGTTGGGGACTTCATGGAACGCTTCTCCCAAGGTAGCCCGTCGGCCGGGCAACCTTGGGCTACGGACTAAATCCCTTTGGGATTTTCCGCGCGGACACAGGCCTTCGGAAGGTAAGGCGTTGTGCAGGTTGCACCTTGCTGCGCCCCGAGGAAGGGCGTACCGCCCGGAGCGCGGCATTTATGCCGCTTCGAGGTGGATTTCCGAGCGAGCCAGGAGTTTTCAGGGGCGACCAAGGAATCGGACGTCTAGATTGGATTACTCCCGAGGCGGCCTGAAGGCTGCGGTCCGCCCGCTGGGTCCGCAGCCAGGGTCCGCGCCCGTCATTGCCGGAGCGATCCGCAACGGGTATGCTGGGCGCCGTGCCATGAGTCAGCCGCCTATCGTAAAATGCCCGACCTGCCGCAAACGAGGCGATTGGTTCGCCACAGCATTCGGTCCGTTTTGCTCCGAGCGCTGTAAATTGGTCGATCTCGGCAAATGGTTTACCGGGGAGCATGCCATCACGGAACCGCTCCGGCCCGACCTGCTCGAAAAGTATGCGGACCTGCCGCCGGGCGAGCATCTGGACCTTCCCGATTCCGAGGATGGTCGATGAGATTATTACCCGCCGGCTCCCTCCAGCTGGCGCTTTTATTGGCAGTCACCTGGCCAACGGACGCCGCCAGTCCCGTCCATGGACTGGCGAGCCTGCCGGACCGGCCGCTGGTCTTCGGATATTTAAACGATCTTCGCTCCACCAACGCGCCGGGCATCGACATCCCGCGTCTCGATTTCGATGCGGTGGACGTCGTGGTGCAGGGGTTCGGCGAGCCGCGTTTTGATGGCACGATTGGCTTCAGCCTCGGAAAGCTCGTGGTTTACCGGGAGCTACTGATTGCTCACGCCCATGCGCATCGGAAAGCGGTCGTGCTCAGCATCGGAGGCGGTGCTCCGGAACGTTTGCGCAATGCCTTCGCCTCGGTGGCCGCGAATCCTCTCCGTCGAAAGACATTCGCCCGCAATTTGTTCCAGGCGGTTGCAAGGTGGAATTACGACGGCGTGGACATCGACTACGAATTTCCATCCACGCCCCGGGAAAAGGATAATTTCACGGCGCTGATGCGAACGATCCACGCGGAGTTCAAAGGGGCACACACGAATTACATCGTGATGTTTGGGGTCAGCCCTGGTTTTTACGTCGATCAAATGGACTGGGGACGTCTGGGAGGCTGTTCGGACTTTGCGTTTTATTTCGGGTACGACTGGAAGAATCCCGCCAACGGCCCATTGATCAATCCGCAAGCCGCGCAATGGCTCAGCGGCGGCACCGAGAGAATCGAGGCCAGCACGCGCGGGGCGATTCAGTATGTTCTTGCCCACGGTTTTCCCGCTGGGAAACTTATTTTTGGCGTGCCGTTTTACAGTTCAACGCATGATTCGTGGCCGGTCCTGCGGGAGACCTGGGCGACCAATCGAGTCTGGTTTTCGAACGCGATCGATGTGGCGGCCGCGGAGGTGCCTTTCGCCGGCCGCTGGTGGACGACGCCGGAGGCGGTGCAACGAAAGATGGCGGGTGTCCTCGATCCCCATTCCTCGGTGCTCACAAATCATGTCGTGCTGCGCGGAATTGGGTTTTGGGAATTTGGCCATCAGGATGTGGCGAAGCCCGATCTCACGACAGCGATCAAGGAATGGCTGGCGGCGCGCGCCAATGCGGCGGCGGTGCCAGCGGCGGTGGCGAAGTGAAAAGGTTCCGGCGCCCAGCCACGAACAGCGTGACGGGCGCCGGAGGCTTCGCGCAGGAATACCGTTAACCCGGATTATGTTCCAAATCCTGCACGTCGCAAAAGAAAGGGCCCTGCGGAAGCGCACACCGCTGAACAGAAACGCCTCCTCTCCCCTCCCTCTCCTCCATTTCGGAAATGGAGGAGAGGGTGCCCGAAGGGCGGGAGAGGAGGAGCGTCCTTCCAAAACGGGTGTTACGGGACGCCGGGCGCCGTGACCGGACGAGAACGAACACGCTGGTGGATCGACGACGGGCACAGGCGCGCGCTGTGAAGTTTCACAGCGACGGCGGGCGCACGGCATGGAACTCATCGTGTTCATTCGCGTCCAGTCAGCAGACCGGCGGAAAAAAGGTCCTCCCGCCACCGAACGGCGGGGGCAGGAGGATTTGATCAGCACAGAACATTGTTAAGAAATTGGATCGCACAGCAGGGGCGGCAGGAAGTCACAACGGCCAGTCGCTGAGCGCGGTCGAGCCGAGCGGCGTCAGGAGATCATCAAACTGATCGAACGGCTCCTCCATCGCGTGCTCGGCCGCGGATCGAGGAAGCGGGCCGGCGGCTTTGGCGACCACCGGCCCGTCGGCGGATGTAGGCGGGTTTACGAAAATCGTCACCGTCGGCGCTTCTGAAAACTCGACAGGGAGCGGAGCCTCAACCCATGGCTCCGCAGTCAGCGGAAGCCGGACATTATTGCCGAGCAGGATGTTCATAGTGGCTCTCGGGTAACCAGATGGCGTGCCAACAGGAACATCCGCCTCCTTCACCCGGCAAAAAACACCGGTAGCCTGACTGGACCCAATGAAAACAAGCCGAAATGCGACGGAATCCCATCCGGCAGTGGTCTGCGGGCATTTGCCTTGTGGAATTATTTGCCGGGCGACGGCAATAATTGCCTGCCCATTTATTCCCCGATGGCCAAAGTCTGCTGGTAAACCGGTACGATGACTTCCGCCGAAGGTTTGATTTTTCCGAGGGTCTGGGCGAAGGCCAGACTCTGGTCTTCTTCGCCGTGAATCACCGATATCTTTTTTATATTGCCTGTAAGCCGTTCCACGTAGCGCTGCAGTTCGGCCTTGTCGGCATGTCCTGAAAAGGCGTCGATGGCGGCAACCTGGGCGCGCACCGCCGTGGGCTGCCCGAAAATATTGACCGGGTTTCTGCCATTGCGAATTTGGAATCCCAGCGTGTGTTCGGCGCAATAGCCGATGAATAGGATCAGGTTTCGGGAGTCACCGATGTTGTTTTTCAAGTGATGCCGGATGCGGCCGGCTTCCGCCATGCCCGAGGCGCTGATGATGATCATCGGATCCTTCAAGTCATTCAGTTTCCTCGAGTGCGCTGCCTCCCGGATGTAGGTCAGGTTTTCCATTCCGAACGGATTCGCCTTCTCCCGCAGAAATCGAACGATGTGTTCGTTAAAGCATTCGGCGTGAAGCCGGTAAACTTCGGTGGCGTTGGTCGAGAGCGGAGAATCCACAAAAATGGGGACCGGCTGCAAACGTCCGTCGGAGATGAGCTGATG
>JBEEGQ010000279.1:0-13831 GCA_041166945.1 Verrucomicrobiota bacterium | reverse complement strand
GGTCCAGTTGGAGCCCGCGAATGAATTTGGCGCCGCCGCAAAATCGGTGATGCCGTGCGTGTTCGTCCATTGCAGGAGCACGGCCAGCGGGTTGGCGTTTGTCGGCTGGGCGAAATTGAAAACGTATGGGCCGGCGCCATAACCGGTGACCGATGCAGCGCCGACGCCGTTCAGGCGCAGATCCGACGCATTCACGCCGCCGACCGCTTCCGTGAAAAGCACGGTCACTTTGGTCAATGCCCGTACCGTCGCATTGGGCGCTGGATCAATGGAGGCCAGCAGCGGGGGGACTGTGTCGGCAACCGTGTATTGCCAGATGGCACCCGCGGCCGTTTCATCGAAGGGCTTCGGAGGAGATTCGCGATCCACAATCCCATGCCCGGCCGCAAAACGCACCGTCACCGGGCCATCCATGGGTTGCGCGAAAGTGAATGTAAAATTCGTCCCATTCGCCACGGCCAACGTCGCGGCGGGAATATTGTTAATCAGCAGATCCCGCGCGTCGACGTGATCCACCGCTTCGCTGAACGTGACGGTGATGGAGGAGAGATTGCTGACGGCACCCGCAGCGGGCGATCGGCTGAAGAGGGTCGGGGCCGATGAAGCCACGACACTGACATTGACCGGAGGCGACGAGGTGACGGAGGTGCCGAGATTGTCGGTGGCGACGGCCACGAGGGAATAAGCGCCGATCGTCACTCCGCTCATCGTGAAGCTGAAGGGGGACGTGGTGTCCTCTCCCAGTTTCGCGCCGTTCGCATAAAATTCGACCTTGCTGACGCTGCCATCGCTGTCGCTGGCCGCCGCCGAGAGGGTGATGTTGGCGGGTGCCGTGAAAATCGTTCCACCCGAGGGCGTGGTGAGGGCGACGGTGGGAGGATTGTTGACGATCGCTCCGGTATTGCCGATCAATTCGAGTTCGAAGCTGATGTCGGAACTGGTTCCATTGACCTGATGCACTTCCACTGCCACCACATTCACACCCGAGACCAGGCCGGACGCGGCCGCGTTGTTGGTGTAGAAAGCCGCTTCGTCCGCACCGGAAATAGGCGATGAAGCGTGGGTTGTGTTGTCGATCGGGCCTGCAGGCATGTTCAATCGGAACTGTTCCACCCCATTCAGGTAAACCACGGCGCCGTCATCACGCACCGTTCGAAATGTCAGCGCGCTATATGCCCCCGGATCGCCGACGGTAAATTTTCGCCGAAAATAGGTGGTGATAAACTTGTCCGTATCGACGCCGTACCCCACTTGCGTCGCCTCGGGACGCCCGTCCGTGGAGTCGCCATAACCCAATTCAGCCGGACCGCTTCCCCAGGCGCTGTCATCAAAGGCCACCGTGGTCCATGGGAGCGCCGCCAGGTTGACGCCCGTGTCCAGGAACCGCCAGATGGAGCCCGTTGCGATCAACTGCGACGGCGCCGCGCCCGTAAAGGTGATGCTGATCGGCGCCGAGGTCCCCGTCGCGCCATTGTTATCCGTGGCTACCGCGCTCAGTTGAAACGCCCCCACCAACGCGTTGGTCCAGCTCAAGCCGAAAGGACTGGTCGTGTCGGTCCCGATCAAAACGCCGCTTCGGAAAAATTCAACCTTCGTCACGGAGCCGTCCGTGTCGTTCGCGTTGGCGGTCACGGTGACCGTCGACGGTGCGAGCGTCGTGGTGCCATTGGCCGGAGCAGTGATGGAAACCGTAGGCGGTGTGTTGACCACTCCGGTTACCGTGATGTTCACCGGGGCGGAGGTCGTGGAAACCCCGCCGTTGTCGGTGGCCACCGCCGTCAATGAGTAGTTGCCGGCTGTCACTCCATTCCAAGCGATGCTGAACGGAGAGCTGGCGTCGGAAGCGATGAAGGTTCCGTTCTGGTAAAATGCCACTTGCGAAACGCTGCCGTCCGGATCCGAAGCGGTCGCCTGCAATGTCAAGTTGACCGGGCCGGCAAACGTCGCGCCATTGACCGGGTTGGTGATGGCCACTGAGGGGGCGGCGTTGACGGGCGGAGCGGCGCCGGCGATGCCGACGAGCTGAAAATTGAAACTGATGTCGGTACTGACCACGGTTGCCTGGTGAATTTCAACGGCGACAACGTTGTTGCCGCTGACAAGCGGCGCCAGGCTGATGCTGGCGATATCAATGTCATTGTCAGGGGCGCTGCCGGCCAGCGTCGTATAACTTATGGTGCCCGCTGGCATGTTGGCGCTTCGAAACACCTCCACCCCGTTCAAATAAACGACCGCGCCATCGTCGCGCAGCAACCATAGCGAAAGATTGGTGTAGGAACTGGCGTTTCCGAGGGCGAATGCATACCGGAAATAATACGTCGGGTATTTATTATTTGGATCGGGCCCGAAATAGAGAGTCGTCGTCTCGTCATTTTCCGGGGGACCACTGCTGTATCCGAGCTGCGCGGCGCCTGATGCCCAGCTGGAATCATTAAACGCTGTGTTCCGCCAGGCCGTGTTTTGATCGACACCCGTGTCGAGGTATTTCCAGACGGCATTCGAGGCCACGAGAATATTGGTGAACGCGCCCGGCGGATTGGTGACGGTGATGCTAACGACGGCCGACGTCGTCGAGAGGCCGCCGGCATCGGTCGCGACAGCCGTCAGCGAATAGCTGCCGGCGCCGACGCTGCTCCAGTTAAAATTAAACGGCGCTGCCGAATCGATGCCGAGAAGGCCGCCGTTGGCATAAAACGCGACGTTGGAAACCGGCCCTTCCGCGTCGGTCGCGTTGGCGCCAAGCGAAATGCTTGCCGGTGCGGAGAAACTCGCATTGTTGGGCGGATTGGTCAGCGAGATGATTGGCCGGGTGTTGTCCGAGACGGTGATATTCACCACGGCGGAAGTCGCGCTGCGCGCACTGGCGTTGTCAGTCGAGACCACCGTCAGTTGATGGCTACCGAGGGGGACGTTCGCATTGGTGAAACTGAACGGGCTGGTGACATCTTCGCCGATCTTTGCGCCGTTGCGATAAAACTCAACCTTCGCAATGGATCCATCCACGTCGCTGGCTGTCGCATTAATAACCACGTCCGCGGGAGCAGAAAACGGCGCACCGTTGGCCGGCTGGGTGATGCTGGCGGTCGGAGGAACGTTGCCCGTGACGGTGATGCTGACCACCGAGGAGGTCACAAAGGCGCCACGATTATCCAGCGCAACGGCCCGATAGGCATAGGAGCCGGCGATGAGCCCCGTCAGGCTCCACTCATAAGGCACGGCGGTTTCAGAGCGGTGAAAGACGTTATTCGTGTAAAGATCCACCCGCACGATGCTGCCGTCCGAGTCCGAAGCGGATACGCTGACGTAATTGCTGGCAGGTGCGGCGTAAACAGACCCGCCGGCAGGGGCGGTGATCGAAACTGTCGGCAAGACATTGGGTGGCGCCGCGTCACCGATTAGCTCCAGATCAAAACTGATGTCGCTGCTGTTGGCGCCTGACTGATGAATCTCCACGGCCAGCACATTGGCGCCGTTCACGAGGAGGGAACCGTTGGTCGTCGCGGAATAAAAAGTGATGGTCTCATCCTGGTTCGCCACCGCGGCGGGAGCCGTATCCGAATAAACTGCCCCCACGCCCAGGTTTCGCCGGAATATTTGGGCCCCATTCAAATAAACTGCCGCGCCATCGTCATGGAGGACACTCACCACAAGGTTCGTAAACAACGATGCGTTGGGTACACTAAACGAACGACGAAAATAGGTGGTGATGTAACGATCCGTATCTGAAACGTTGTAGCCCGGGGTCGGATTGTCCTCCACGCGGGTTACTTCATCCCCGTCGCCATAACCCAACTGGGCTTGTCCGCTGGCCCAGCTGGAGTCGTCGAAGTTTGTGCCGCGCCACGCGGTGCCCAGATTGGCCCCGGTGTCGAGATACTTCCAAACGGATTCAGCCGGCACCAGGTTGGTTTGATAGGAAGCCAGCGCGGCGATGGTCAGGGCTACCGGCGCCGACGTGGTGTTCAGGCCGTCAATGGCCCGCGCCACGCTCCGCAATGTGTAGGTCCCCGCGGCAACATTCGGCCACGAGGCGCGAAAAATATTCCCGACGCCGGTGGTGGTTTCCGCAATCTTGGTGGCGCCCTGGAAGAACTCGACGTTCGTAATGCTGCTCGAACCATTTGTGGCGCCGGCAATCAATGTCAGCGTCGGCCTCGCGTGGAAAACCGCATTATCGTTGGGGCTCAGGAGACCGACAGTCGGAGCGGTCGCGGCGGCGCCCCGAAAAACGATCGTACTCCCCATCATTAGGAGCATTGCGAAACGAATCCATTGTTTAGTTGTCATGCTGAGGGGAACCAGGGTCTACCGATGCATTATAACACACTAAGAGGGCCGGGACGCAGCAGGGTTTAGCCGCAAAAACAGCCGGCATCCTGATGACAGCCATTGTCATCCAATCCATTACGTCCCGATACGTCGTCCCGCTTCGCATTGCCTTTCGAGCCATGCGGAAGCTCGCGGATGACGAGCAAAGCGGGTCCGGGACAATACACGAAGTCGAGGTCAAGGCAAGAGCCTATCTTTGGGCCAGCGATTCGGATGGCATTAAACCCGCCTGCCACCGAAGGAGGGCGGCGAACTTGTCCAAAGCCAGATTTGGGCTATTCTGTGCCGGTGAAGCTCCGCTGGAAAACATGGATGGCTGGGGTGTTGGCTTGTACCGCGCTGTTTTTGGCCGGTGACGTCCGGGGGGAATCGCATCTTATCCGGCTTCGCAACGAATTGATTGATACTTCCCGGGAGGAGCGCGGCACCGCCCCCATTTCCAAACCCAACAGCGCCGTGGGGACCCAGACGGAATCCGAAGTTTCCGGCCTCTATCTTTTACAATTTCACGATCGATTCCAGCCCGCCTGGCGCAGTGAACTTTCGGCGCGGCGTGTTGAGCTACTTCAGTATGTGCCTGACGACGCCTTTGTCGCGCGGGTGGATCATGTGGTGTTGGGACAATTGCGGACGTTGCCCTTCGTGCGATGGGTCGGGCCTTATAAGCCCGAGCACAAGTTGCACGCCAGCCTTCGCACGCCGGCGCAGCCTCTCGCTCCCGACCAACCTCGATCGGTGACCGTACTTTTGTCTCCCAAGGCGACCCCCGCCGAAACGATACAGGTCCGCCGCCTGTTCGTAACTTTGCATCAGGAGGCAAAGCACGAATTTGGCGGCGTGCTTCGAGGCACCGTCCCCGAACGCTCGTTGAAGCCCCTGGCTGAATCGCACGGAGTTCTTTGGATCGAACCCGGTCCGCGCATCAAGTTGTTCGACGAGGTGGCGTCCAAAATTGTCGGGGGCGAAGGCGTGGGCCACCCTACCCTGACCCAGGAACTGGGATTTAACGGCGCCGGCGCGCGCGTGGCCGTGGCAGACAGCGGACTCGACACGGGATCCGCCAATGGCATGCACGCGGATTTGGCGGGGCGTGTCGCCGCCTTCTTTTTTTATGGCGCCCTGACCGATGCCTCCGACGAACACAGCCATGGCACCCACGTGACCGGCATCATCGCTGGCAACGGCGCACTCGGCGAACTGGATGAAACGGGCGCGCTTTTTGGATTGGGCGTCGCACCCGGCGCCACGATCGTCGCACAACGCATGTTCGATGGCGAAGGCGGTTACGAGGCACCACCGACCTTCGAAGTGCTCACTCATGATGCTGTTCGCGCCGGGGCGGAGATCGGGTCGAACAGCTGGGGCGATGACACCCAGGGCCGTTACGATGTCAGCGCGGCCGAGTTCGACGCCCTGGTGCGCGATGCGGACGCCGGCACGTTGGGCGACCAGCCCTATATCCTCGAATTTTCAGCAGGCAATGCCGGACCGGGCGTCCAGACGATCGGCAGCCCGGCCGTTGCCAAAAATGTGATCGCCACCGGCGCATCGCAAAACAACCGGTTCGATTTTTTCATCTTCGACGAGGGCGAGGACGCGATGGCCGATTTTTCCAGCCGGGGCCCTGCCGAGGACGGCCGCATCAAGCCCGACGTGGTGGCCCCCGGGACGTGGATTGCGTCGCTGCGTTCCACGTTCGCCGACGACAACAATGCGTGGGCGGAGATTTCGGACAATTATCTTTACCAGGGCGGCACCAGCCAGGCCGGGCCGCACGTTTCAGGCGCGGCCGCCGTGTTTGTTCAATATTACCGCGAGACGTACGCCAGCGGCACCCCGTCGCCTGCACTGGTCAAGGCGGCGCTGATCAATTCAGCGGTGGACATGGAGGACGGAATCGGAACCGGCCCCGCACCCAACATGGATGAGGGCTGGGGACGGGTGGATTTGACCGAACTCATCACGCCGGATCGCGCCCATGAATATATCGATCAATCGGCGCTCCTCACGACCGGCCAGACCTACGAGCGACAGGTCGTTCTCAGCAGCGCCGATCAGCCGCTCAAGATCACCCTCGCCTATACAGATTACCCCGCGTTTCCTGCCGTGCTCCCCGCGCTCGTCAATGATCTCGATCTCGAAGTCATCGCCCCGGATGGACGCGTGTATCATGGAAACCAGTTTGACATGGGCGAATCGGTTCCCGATGCCCCGGCTTTTGACAATCTGAACAATGTCGAAGGCGTCCTGATTTCCGTCCCTTTGGCCGGTGAATATATCGTGCGGATCATCGCCCGCAATGTCGTCCAGGATTCACGGCGCGACACGCCGATTCCCGATCAGGATTTTGCGCTCGTGGTCTGCGGGAACCTGCTGCCGCCCGAAGCCGGTGTCGTGCTCCTCGACCGCTCTTCATACCGGGCCCCCAGCGCAATCAAAATTAAGATCATCGATGCCGACCTCATGGGCGCGCCATCGGTGAACGTCGTGTTGCAAAGCGCGACCGAACCCGCCGGTCTCTCCGTGCTGCTCAAGGCTCAAAATGCGTTGGGCGCCTTCACGGGCACCGTCGCCACTGCGATTGGCCCCGCCACGATCGACGCCCGCCTGCAAATCGCTCACGGCGACTGGATCCGCGTCGATTATTATGACCTCTCCGACAGCCTCACCCGCTCCGCCAATGCCATCGCCGACCTTCATCCTCCGGTCATCTCGGGCGTCGCTGTCACGAATCAATTCGGACGCACACTGGTGTCGTGGGTCACGGATGAACCGGCCAACTCGGTCGTGCGATATAACACCAACGCCTCGTTGTTATTCGCCGCCACCAATTTCGTCGTCACCGTCGACCATGCCGTCGAACTCACCAATCTTGTGGTCGGGCGCACTTACTATTTCCGAATTGAATCCACCGACGTGGCGGGCAACCTTGCCATTACCAATGGCATCACCGGGGCTTTCAGTTTTGTCGCGCAGCCGACCGCCACTGTTTTGCTGGTCAATAGCTACATCCCGGACACCGACGGCGGATCCCCTTTTGTGCCGCTGAGCGTTTACACGAATGCGCTCTCGCAAATCGGGGTG
This sequence comes from Verrucomicrobiota bacterium, assembly GCA_041166945.1. Lineage (GTDB taxonomy): Bacteria > Verrucomicrobiota > Verrucomicrobiia > Limisphaerales > JADJPG01 > DASTLJ01. Next base: position 6,418 of record JBEEGQ010000279.1, on the reverse strand, counting down.
ACGTTCGACGTCTGGAATGCGACCGCCAGCGGCGCGGCCCTTCCCTCATTCAACACCCTGCGTCCCTATCCGATTGTCATCTGGCGCGTGAACGACAGTATTTACCGGGGATCCGATGGCATTCCGGCCGCACAACAAAATGCCCTGCAACAATACCTCAATGCCGGCGGCTCATTTTTCATGGCGTCAATGGAGATCCTCTCACGCCTTGGCCAGGTGGCCTTCCGGACGAATGCCCTGCATGTCCAGCAGTTCGCTCCCAATCTCGATTTCTTCGGGTGCCCTTGCGCGGATTGTGATGAAGACACCGGGGTGCCGGGAATTTCCGGATCCCATTCCGACCCGGTTTCGCGCGACATGGCTCTTCTTCTCGATTACAGCCAGTACCTCGAGGAGGATATTTTTGTTTGCACCATCGGACCCGATCTGGGCGACACCTTCACCCCTTCCACCAACGCTGCTCCCATCCTGTTCAATAGTGCTTCCGGAAAACCGTGCGGCGTTCGCTATCCGCGGACCGGCCAGGACAGCACCGGCCGGGTCGTGTTCTGCTCGTTCCCCCTGGATGCCATTCCCTCCAGCGGCGCCGCTCCCAACAATCGCGCCGCGTTCCTGCGAAATGTCATTCAGTTCCTGACCCCGGGCCTGGGCGGACTGGGCACCATCGCACTCGGGCAGGATACTTACCGGCTGCCCGATTTGGTGACGGTTGAAATCGGCGATGCCGATCTCGCCGGCCACCCGGGTCCCCAGGTGCAGTTTCATTCCGATTTCGATCCGACCATCGTCACAGTGGCCCTCCAGGAAACGCCGCAGCCCGGCCTGTTTCGCGGTTTCATCCCACTCATCGCAGCCGGCAATCCCCCCACGCCAGGACGCTTGCGCGCGGCCAATGGAAATCGGATTTACGCGCGCTATTTTGATGCCTCGGGCGCCATCACGCTCGAAGCCACCGCCGACGTCGACGACGTCGCTCCGGTGATCACCGAGGTGGTTGTGTTGCCCGGCTACGACGATGCGGTGATCACGTGGAGCACGGACGAACCCACGGATGCGCTCGTGCAATTCGGAGAATCCACTTTCCTGGGGCGCACAGCTTACGATGCCGAGCTTCAGCTGGATCACGAAGTGCGTCTCACCGGACTGGTGCCGGATCGGCTCTATTATTTCCAGGTCGTCAGCCGGGATTCCGCGGGAAACGCCCGGACGGAGGACAATGGAATGAATTTCCTGGTTTTCCACACCCTGGCGCCTTTGCATCCCCCGTTCTTTGATGAGTTCGAAAGCTCCGGCGCGAACTGGGACGTGTTCTCGGGCGACGATTCAACGTCCCAATGGACGCTGGGGAGTCCGAACAACGGGCTGGAAAGCTCGGCAAAATCCGGGGTGGCGTGCTGGGGCAGCAGCCGGCTCGGTGAAACGAGCGATCAGATCGATACATTCCTGATCAGTCCCGCCATCGAGCTCACCGGCGGCAACATCGCCCACTTGAGCTTTTGGCACCGGTACGATTTCACCGAGCAGACGACGTTCGACTTCTTCGAGGGGGGCGAATTATTGATCATTACCAACAGCCTGAGCTCGCCCGTCTCCCTGGCTGAGTACTCGGACGCCAACGGGGCCTGGGAGTTTGAAGAGATCGATCTCACTCCGTATGTCGGCAAGGTGGTGTTCCTGGTCTGGCACCATCAGTTGCTCGCCTTCGAGAGCGCGCCGCGCGCCGGTTGGCTGCTGGACGATGTGTCAGTGACCATGGGCAACGTGCCGCCCGTGACCATCCAGATTACCAACAACCTCGCCCAGGCCTATTATCTTCTCAGTGGTTCCGCGGGGCGTTCCGGCCAGGGCTATGGCGGCGTCTTTTCCAATCTTCCTCCCGGAACCTATTCTGTCGGCTTCAGCCCGGTCCCCTATTATATAACCCCGCTCGCGCAAACCAATACTCTTGCCAGCGGCGGCGCGGCGGTCTTCGCGGGCATCTATACTTTCCCCGACGCCAACAGCAACGGGATTTCCGATATCTGGGAGCAGCAATACTTCGGAACGGTCGGCAACCACCCGGGCTCGCTGGATAGCGACGGGGATGGATTCACTGATTACTCGGAGTTCATCGCGGGCACCAATCCGATGCTGCCCAACTCGCATCTTTGGATTAACAACATTTCCGCGCAAACCGATGGGATGCTGCGATTCCAATGGCCGGCCGTGCCTGGCCGAATCTATCAGATGCAGGGGTCGGTCAATTTCGGGTCGTGGGTGCCGATCTCCCCCTGGCTCCAGGCGGCCTCCAGCACGTTGTCGTTTTCGAAGCCGTTCCCTTCCCCGGGTCAACCCCGCCTCTTTCGCCTGGAGGTCCGCCCCTGAGGGCATTTTGCCCGACACTTAAGATCCTCCCTGCTTCTGCCGATGCCCAGACAGTTAGGCGTGTCGGGATGCTTTGCAGAACCCGGCATGCCTCGCCGTACCGAGCTGGGCATGAAGACCGTTTTGATCATAGAAGATGACCGCGCTGTCGCGGCGACCTACCGCCATAAATTTAAGGAGGCAGGTTTCAACGTCGAAGTCGCCCCTGATGGCATTGAAGGGGTGAGAATGGTGGCCGCACTCCAGCCCGACGCCGTCGTGCTCGATCTTTTGATGCCCCGGCTGGACGGGATCGAAGTGCTGAAATTCATCCGCGGTCATCCCGAGATTAACGCGACACCCGTCGTTGTCTTTTCAAATTCCTACATGACCAATCTCGTCGAGTCGGCCTGGCGCGCCGGCGCTGACGAATGCCTCATGAAAGCCAGCACGATGCCGGCGAAGCTGCTCGACACGGTGAACAAGGTCATCAGCCGCCCGAACAAGCGCCGCTCCGCGGCTCCTGCGGCGGAGAGCACCCCGATGGCGGCCGCCCCGCTGGCGATCAATCCGCTCGGCTTCGCGATCCCAGGCCATGTTCTCGCGGGCAAGCCGGCCGATGTCTCCAGTCCGCCGCCCCAGCCTCGTTCTCCTGTCGCCAGCGCGCCGACTCCGCCGACCAGCATCATATTTGAGCCGCCCCATCAGCCGGCAACCGCCCCGCGACGCGAGCCCCCGTCACGTCCTCTGCCCGCGGCCGGCGATCGGTTCACGATCACTTATGCGGAGCCCGCCACGGAGTCCCGAAAGTCCGGCTCCAGCACCTCTTTTTTTGTCAGCGGCACGAAACTCATCGCCGAGCCGGACACGGAATTTCACGCCCAAATTCGCGAGCTGTTCCTGAACGGGTCCGCTGCCCGGCTGGAAACCATCCGTGAGCTGGCCTCGGCATTCATGCAGGCCGGCGACGAAACCCTGCGCGCCCAGCAGCTCGATACGTTGTTTCGAAAAATTCATGCGCTCGCGGGCAACGCGGGCCTCGCCGGTTGCACCGGCATCGCCCATTTCGCCAGCACGTTCGAGGTCCTGCTCAAGGAGCTTCGCGATCAACCCGCCTGGATCAATCCATCCACACTCAACACAGTCAATCGATCCGTCGAAGCCCTCGAAGGGATGCTCATCACCGCCGCCCAGCAGGATAACCCCGAGCTGCCACGGCTCTCCGCTCTTGTCATCGAAGCCGATGCCAGCTCATCCCGCACCGCGGTCGCGGCCCTCGAATCGGCTCAAATTCGCACCACCGCGTCCGAAGACCCCGTTTACGCCATCGGCCTCCTCGCGACGACCGATTACGACATTCTCGTGACGGGAATTCATCTCCAGGACATGACCGGGTTCGAATTGCTGGCGCAGATGGAGGCGCTGCCGCGGCATGCGCGCACCCCGGTGATTTTCGTGACGTCGCACGATAACTTCGGCAGTTATCAGCTCGACGGCCTGGTCGCCCAGCACGATCTAATCGCAAAACCTTTTCCTCCGATCGAACTCACCTTGAAAGCCCTCGCGGCCGCGCAGCGGATGCGGCTTCAGCCCTGACGCAGATCCGTCAGCGTGCCAGCTCCCGCAGGCTTCGGCGCCGCTGTTCCCTGGTCAATTTTGCCAGCGCGGCCGTGTGCTGAAAAAACGCCTCGAGATCCCCGCCATCAGCCGCCACCACCTGTCGAAATGCCGGCACCAGCGCGTAGTAAGTTTCCACCGTGTTGATCAGCGCGTTGTTCAACGGTTGCCGAAACCAACCGTCGTAATCCGATTGGCCGCCCCATGCCGCTCGCGCCGCCACATAGTCGGCCTGCAGCTTGTCGAAGATCATGGCTTTCCGTGCGCGCATTGCGACGCGCCCGCAGTCACATTCACGCTCGCGTGCGCAGGAACAATCGCCCGCGCCCCCTTGCTGGTAGAGTTCCGCAAGGCGCGCCCGTGCGCCGGCCACGAGGGTGAGGAAAGTTTGTTTCCGCGCGGACGCCTCCCGCCGTGCCGCGATCTGCGCCGCATTCCCCCGCGACCGAAGCCATCGCTCGACACCCTCCTCCGCCACAGCCGTGGCAAACGCCTCGTTGAACTCGGTGTCGCCGGCGATGAACAGGCGCTGATGCGCCAGTTCGTGGAACAGCAACTCGGCCAGCTCCACGTCGTCATCAAACAGGAAGGTGTTCAAAACCGGATCCCGAAACCATCCCAGCGTCGAATACGCCTCCGCCCCGCCCACGTGCACATCCAATCCGCGCTGCTCGAGCCGCCGCGCGCAGCGCAATGCCTTTCGCTCGTCAAAGTAACCCCGGTATTCCAGCCGCCCCACCACCGGATACCACCAAGACTTCGCCTCCAACGAAAACTCTGGCGCCGCGTAAACCGTCCAGACGGCGAACCGGCGGCCCAGATCTGCGTAATGCCGGTAATGACCGTTGGCCGGCAGCCGCAAATCGCGCTGCGCAAATTCGCGAATCTCGAGGGCCAGCTTTAGGCGGGCCTTGAGCGGCGGCGATGTCTTCGGGCTCTCGAGAAGTTTGTGGATGGGCTGCTGGCGACTGAGAATCTGGTATTCGCCACGGATCGCCTGTGCATAAAAACCCGCCGTCCCGCAACCGGTCAGCAGGGTTGCCAGCATCATCGAGGCGACGCAAGCGATGACTCCTCGACGCCGGGGACGCGCCAGGTTTGGGAGCCAGGAAAACACGAGGCGGCCGCTAATACCCGATGCGCGCCAGTTCGACCTCCAGTTTGCGCTGGAAAGCCTCCACATCGGCGGGCGCGGGCTTGTAACCTTTTTGGTTCGGCGCCACTCCCAGCCTGCCCTGCTCATCGAGATACCAGCCGCCGGTCTGTCCATCGCTGAACGTGACGGTGCCGCTCGACAATGTTCCCGGCCGCGCCATCGCGTCGACGCTCACCGCGACATTGGATGCCGCCGCGGGCGGGGCGTCCGCTGAAAGGGGAGCTTCGCTGGCGGCGGCGGGCGCGGCGGGCGCGGCAGGCGTGTTGAGCACTGGAAGTTTTTCCTCCTTCGGACGGATGGGATCATTCGGAACGAGTTTTAGATCATCCACCAGCAGCCGCACCTCCATGTAGGTCATCGTCAGCCCGAACTCGGTTCCGATTCTTTTCTGGATGTCTGAAAGTTTCGCCCCTTCCGCAATCCAGCCGGAGATCTGCGCCTTCTGCATGTCGTCAATCTTCATCAGGACCCATTTGGGATCGAACCCGGCGCCGATTCAACTCCGAAACCCGGGATGTTTCGATGCCCATGCGCTCGGGACTTGATTCACCTCGATGAGCTGGCCCATTGTTCGGCCGCATGTTGACGCTCATCTCTGGAACCAACCGCCCCGGCAGCAACACCCGAAAGGTTGCCGCAAATATCGAAACAATTTACAAGGGCCTCGGTATCCCGCTCGCCGTGCTCGACCTCGCGAAGCTGCCACCGGAGATATTTGCGACGTCGTCTTACGCCGAAAAACCCAAATCCTTCGAGCCATTTTCCAAGGGCATCCTCGACGCCACCGGGATCATTTTGGTCACGCCCGAGTACAACGGAGGCATGCCGGGCGTGCTGAAATATTTCATCGATATGCTCAAGTTCCCGGAGAGCTTCGAGCGCCGGCCGGTCTGCTTCGTAGGCGTTGCTGCCGGCAGTTGGGGCGCGTTGCGGCCCGTCGAACAGTTGCAGGCCATCTTCGGCTATCGCAACGCCTACATTTACCCCGAGCGGGTTTTCATGCCTTCCGTAAATGATCTCCTGGGATCGGACGGGCAAATCACCGATGCCGACATCGTCGAACGGCTCACCGCGCAGGCTTCGGGGTTCACCGAGTTCGTCGAGAAAATCAAAGGCGTCAAGCTCCGTCAAAAAACCTGACGCAGTCTCGTCTTCTTCCATCTCGCCCACGCGTTGGTGAATAAAAATCGCCTCGCCAAACCGTTCACCTTTCCCGATTTTAGCCTCCCTGTGCAAACGCAGCTCCCATTCCGCGGCACTTACACCGCCATCGTCACGCCGTTCAGAAAGAACGGCAAACTC
>JBEEGQ010000278.1:0-3290 GCA_041166945.1 Verrucomicrobiota bacterium | reverse complement strand
CAGAACATGCCTGGACGCGGACAATCGTAAAACTACGAACCCACTGACTGGAAAGCCGGATGCGGGAGAACCGCCTGTCCGGTTTGGAGGGAGGGGTGGCGCTAACCCGCCATCCCTACCCCTATCGTGAGAGACGGACGGTGACCGTCGTAGCGCCGATTGGCAGTCGGCTGTTTCGCCGGTTGGCAACCGGCGGCGGGAATTCCCATTGCCTTGCGGTTGCGGGACGCGACACTCGGAGCGGCATGTTCCAGATCCACCGTGTTCCGTCGCTTGATCTGCCCGAGCTGGCGCCGTATCGCACGATGCGCCGGCCTGTGGATCATGTGGCGCGGCGCATTTTCATTGCCGAAGGATTGAAAGTCGTCCGCCGGCTGCTGGAGAGCGATTTCGAAGTCGTGTCCGTCGTGCTCCTCGAACAATGGCTTCCGGACTTCGAACCGTTGCTGGCCGCGCGAAAAAACCTTCCGGTTTACATCGTGCCGCGGGCTCAATTGGAACAGCTCGTCGGCTTCCACATGTTTCAAGGCGCGCTCGCGGTCGGACGGTTCCCCCCGCCGCGGGCCATCCAGGATATCCTGGTGGAAATCCCGCGCCCGTGGCTGGTGGTCGCCCTTGAAAACCTCGCCAGCGCCGAAAACCTCGGGGTTATCACCCGCAATTGCGCCGCATTCGGAGTGCACGCGTTGATCGCCGGGGAAACCTGCTCCTCTCCCTACATGCGCCGCAGTGTTCGCAACTCGATGGGCGGCATTTTCAAGCTGCCCATCATCGAATCTCCCAGCCTCTTCGCGGCACTCCACGAGCTCCGTTCCCTCGGTGTCCGGTGCATCGCTGCCGATGGCGCCGCTAAAAATCTCACGCTGGCACATGTCGATTTGCGGGGGGACACCTGCATCGTTCTCGGCAGCGAAGGGCACGGACTCAGTGACACGATTCGCGGTGCCTGTGATGAAGTGGTGTCCATTCCAATGGCCAACCGGGTGGATTCCCTCAACGTCGGCAATGCGGCGGCTGTATTTCTTTACGAGGCCGCTCGACAGCGTGGTTCGATGTGAGGCAGTTTCGTTTCCCGCTTCGGCTCACGACGTTCAAATCCCGGATTATGTTGAAACTGATTCGTCACCGCTCAGCCGCCATCCTCGTGGCGGCGGCCCTTCTCTGGTCCGCGGGCCCCGTCGACCTCTTCAGCGCCACCTCCGGCGCATCAAAAAAAATCGTTCTCCTCGCGGGACCGCTCGACACTCATCCCCGGGAAACGCATGAGTACGAGAAGAATGTCATCCTCCTCAAACATTGCCTGGAAACCTCGCCGGATCTGACCGGCGTGCGCGTCGAGGCACACTTCAATGGCTGGCCTGCCGACCCTGCCACTCTCGACGACGCCGATGCTATTTTTTTGACTAGCGGCGGTTCGGATCGGCAGGAAACCGATCATCCGCTTTACGTCGGCGATCGGTTCGCCCAACTTGAAAAACAGATGCGCCGCGGCTGTGGCGTCGTTTTTTTTCATTGGTCCACTTTTCATCCCCGGCGCGTTCACGATAGAATCACGGAATGGGCGGGAGGCTATTTCGATTATGAAGGCGGCACCAACGCCAACCATTGGTATTCCGCCATTCAAACGCGCGAATGGTCCACGGCCTTGGGCAGTCCCGCTCATCCCATCGCCCGCGGTGTTCAACCGTTCAAGTTGACCGAGGAATTCTATTTCCATCTCCGCTTCCGTGATGACGACCCGCGGATTACTCCCATCCTGCTCCACACCGCCGCCGGTGATGTCGAGGCCAACACGGTCGGCTGGGCCGTGCAACGCAAGGAGGGCGGGCGCGCGTTCGGTTTTACAGGCGGACATTTTTTCAAGAATTGGTGGCTCGCCGATTTTCGCAAACTGATCCTCAACGCCATCGCATGGACCGCGCACATCGAGGTGCCCCGGGGCGGCATCCGCTCGAGCCTCGAAGAACGGCGGAGGGTTCTCATCGTGACGGGCGCCAATCATCCGGCGCATGACTGGCGTGCCACGACCGCGGCTCTGTTGTTTGCCCTCGAGCAGGATCCCCGGCTCCTGGTCGAGGTCACCGAAGATCCCGGCCAACTGGCATCGCCGCATCTGCACGAGCACGCATTGGTGGTGTTGAACTATTGCAATTGGGAGCGGCCCGGCCTCAGCGCAATGGCTCAAACAAATCTCACCCGTTACTTGAGCAACGGCGGCGGGCTCTCCGTGATTCATTTCGCCAATGGCGCGTTTCACTTCTCCCTCCCCGGCGCGGCGCAGTCCGATTGGCCGGAATATCGGCACATCGTCCGGCGGGTATGGGACCATCAGGGCGCCAGCGGCCACGATGCCTACGGGCTGTTTCACGTCGAGCTGGGTGAATCCCATGACATCACGCGGGGCCTGTCCGGTTTTGACACGATGGACGAACTTTATTTCAAACAGTCCGGCACGAACTCCATTATCCCCCTCGCAACCGCTCGATCGAAGGTAACGGGACAGGCGGAACCCATGGCGTGGGCCCATGGATACGGTGCGGGCCGGATTTTTCAAACCGTGCTGGGGCATTCGGCGGAATCGGTGCAACGCGCTGCCCCGCTGATGCGACGCGGAAGTGCGTGGGCGGCTGGATTGCCGCCGTTGAGTTTTGATCCGCCAACGCGTCTCCTGGAGCACGCGGCATTTCGCGCCGGCGCTCCATGGAAACCGTCCCCTCGCTGAATCCGCCCGGGCGCTTGCCATGATTCCCCTCCAGGCCATACTGTTTTCATCCGCACAATGATCCGTCCATGAGCACCCTCAACTTCGCCATCATCGGCTGCGGCGGTGTCACGCTGCAAAATCACCTTCCCGGCCTGGCCCTCTGCAAAAGCGTAAACGTCACCGCCTTGTGTGACGCCAATCCGGTCACCCTCGAAACCGCGCGTCAACAAACTCAGGCCGCCGTGACCTCGACCCATTGGGAGGAGATGGTGGCACGCGATGACATCCATGCAGTCATCATCGCCACGCCGAACATTTTTCATCCGCAAATCGCGATCGCTGCGGCGCGCCGGGGAAAGCATGTGCTTTGCGAGAAGCCGCTGGCGCTGAATCACGCGGACGCCCGCGCGATGGCCGAGGCCGCGGACGAGGCGGGCGTCCGGCATCTGACGGCTTTTACGTACCGATTCGTCCCCGCGATGCGTTACCTGCATCATCTCGTTGGACAGGGAGCCCTCGGGATACCGTATCACTATCGATCCTGCCGTTTGCAGGATTGGGGAACCCGCAACGTGGGATGGCGCCA
>JBEEGQ010000277.1:0-13920 GCA_041166945.1 Verrucomicrobiota bacterium | reverse complement strand
ACTGCCAGAAACCCCTCACGCAGACGGTCTGGGAAGCCCGCGAGATGAGGCGCCTCGCGAATGAGAAAAAACTCGCCACCCAGATGGGCAACCAGGGCAGCGCGGGAAGCGGATTGCGGCGCGCTGTGGAAGTCATCCAGGCCGGCGTCATCGGGGCGCCCCTGGAATTGCACGTCTGGTCCAACCGCCCCATCTGGCCCCAGGGCATCGACAGGCCGCCCGGTGAGGATCCGGTTCCCGGAAATGTGGATTGGGATCTCTGGCTCGGCCCGGCCGCTTATCGCCCCTACAAAAACGGTGTGTATCATAACTTCGCATGGCGGGGCTGGTATGATTTCGGAACGGGCGCCCTCGGCGACATGGCGTGCCACACGGTCAACATGCCTTTCCGCGCGCTCAAGCTGGGTTACCCCAACGTCGTCGAGGCGGAGGTTGCCTCCCGCGTTCCTTCGGAAACATTCCCGCTCACCACGCGGCTGCGCTTTGAGTTTCCCGAACGCGATGGATTGCCGCCCTGCAAATTCTGGTGGTACGACGGCAATCCCAACTCGAAGGACAAAATGTTCGATAAGACCGGCTTCGTTTCGCCTCTCCGGCCGCCCACCGATCTGGTCAAGGAAATCGTCACGCTCGAGAAGAATAAAATGCCCGGCAGCGGCTGCCTCGTGGTCGGGTCGAAGGGCAAGCTTTACGCCGGCGACGATTACGGGTCGCGTTTCCATGTGTTGCTGAACGACGAAAAGGAATATCGCTCGGGGGATGTCCACGAAGCCTGCAAGGATGTGCCCAAGACAATTCCGCGATCGCCCGGTCATGACAAGGAATGGTTCGACATGATGAAAGGCGGTCCGCCCGCCTACTCGAATTTCGATGTCGCGGCGTATCTCACGGAGATCATCCTGCTGGGCTCCATCGCGCTGCGCGTCGGAGTCGGCCGCAGGCTGGATTGGGACGGCCCGAACATGCGCGCCAAAAACGCTCCCGAAGCCGCGCAATTTGTGAAGCGCGAAAATCGCCAGGGCTGGACTTTGTAACGAACCGGTCGTTGTTTCCCCGAAGGGCCGGCATCGTTGCCGGCCCTTTTCTTTCTCACGAGCCGTGGCCGTTTCGCCGAAGTTGCACCACATGGAACGGCGGCCTCGCGATAAGGAAAAGGCGCGCGTTAGATTTTCGGCCCATCGAGCAGCCGTGCGGCCAGCAGCCTGGCCCGGTCGACGATCGCGCCGTCCTCGGCCAGATTTCCAAAAACCAGCAGCGGCGCGCCGCTTTGATGCCGTCCGAGGAGCTCGCCGGGTCCCCGCAGCCGCAGATCCGCCTCGGCGATCTCGAAGCCGTCGGCCGTGGAGGCGAGCACCCGCAACCGCTCGCTGGCTTCGTCTGTTTTGGATTCGCCCACGAGGATGCACCATGATTCCTGCGCGCCGCGCCCGATGCGTCCGCGCAATTGATGCAGTTGGGCCAGGCCGAACTGTTCCGCGTTCTCGACCAGCATCACCGTCGCGCTCGGAACGTCCATTCCGACCTCAATCACGCTCGTGGCGAGCAGCACTTGAACCCGCTTTTCCCGGAACTCAGTCATCACCCGTTCCTTCTCGTGGGCCGGCAGACGCCCATGCAGCATTCCCACCCGATGAGGCGCGAACACGGCCTGGAGGCGGGCGAATTCCTGCAGGACCGCCTTTTTTCCCGTTCGCAAATCCGCTTCCTCCACGCGCGGCAGCACCACGTAAGCCTGCTGGCCGGCCGCCAGAAGTTTCTTGATGAATTCATGCACGCGCGCCAACTGGCCGGGTGCCCGCACAAATGTGCGAACTCTCCCGCGCCCGGCGGGGAGCTCGTCGATTGCCGACACGTCCAAATCGCCGTAAACGGTCAGGCCCAGTGTCCGCGGAATCGGAGTGGCGGTCATCACCAGCAAATGCGGATATCGCCCTTTCCGCACCAGCGTCTCACGCTGGGTCACGCCGAACTTGTGCTGTTCATCGATGATGACCAGGCCGAGATTTTCCATGCCGAAACCGGATTCGAGAAGCGCGTGGGTGCCGATGAAGAGGGTCAAGCGCGACGCGTCGCCCGATGCCGACAATTCCCCGGGGCCTTCGCCGGCGGTCTTCCGGCTGCCGGTTTGCATTTCGATCGAAATTCCCAGCGGACCAAACCAACGGACGAAATTCGAGTAATGCTGTGCGGCGAGAATTTCTGTCGGCACCATCAAGGCCACATTGTAGCCGCTCTCCATGGCCATCAGCGCGCAACAGGCTGCGACGACGGTTTTGCCGGAGCCGACGTCGCCTTGCAACAATCGGCGCATCGGAAAGGCGCCCCCCAGGTCGGCGCGCATCTCGCGCAGCACCCGGGTTTGCGCCCGGGTCAGCTTAAACCCCAGTTCACGAAGAAAGGGGCGCACGAGGCGGTTGTCGCCGGCGCACGGAAGCCCACGCGCATTCGCCTCCAGATTTTTACGGCGCCGCTGGATGGCCAGCTGGAGATCGATGAATTCATCCAGCGCCAGCCGTTCCCGGGCTCGTTTTGTTTCGCGCAAATCGGATGGGAAATGAATCCATCCCAGCGCTTCCGCCCGCCCGGGTAAATCCTCCAGTATCAGACCCGGCCGGGGCTCCACGATATGATTTCGGAATTGCGTGAGCACCCGCCACACCAGCGTCCGCAACCATCGCTGCGGGAGTCCCTCGGTCAATCCATACACCGGCACCACGCGATCCAGATGGACCGATTTTTCCGCAATGGTTCCCTCCTCGTCCGACGCGGATTCGATGATCTCCGTCTCCGGATGGTCCATGACACGCGGCTTGACGGAACGGAGCCGGCCGAAAACCATCACTTCATCGCCCACCGCAAAATACCGCTCCATGAAGGGCAGGTTCCACCACCGGCAATGCAAACGGCCTGTGCCGTCTTCGAGGATGATCTCGAACACGGATTTCGAGCGCTGCTGGTAATGTTTCGTGCCCAGCGCGACAATCCGCCCGCGGGTGGTCGCCGGTTTCTGAATCATCAACTGGCGGATGTTTAACAAATGCCGCCGGTCCTCGTGCCTCCGGGGGGCGTAATGCAACAAGTCACCCACTGTCACCAGGTTTAATTTCAAGAGCAGCGCCGCGCGGGCTGCGCCAACACCCGGCAACGCCTGGAGTGGCGTTTCCAGCGGAGACACATTGGGGTCGATTCGCGGCATTCAACATTTATAGAACGGCGACAACGCCCCGGCAAAGTCGTTTCAACTGCAACCTCGCCGCCTCTCCCGCCCTTCGGACACCGGTATTGAGCCACAGATGAACACAGATTTTCACAGATGTTTTTGTCGGAACACTTGTTGTGGCTGCTTTCTTCCCCTTCTGTGTTCCATCTGTGGCCGTCTGTGGCTTCACACCCTCTCCTCCGTTTCTGAAATGGAGGAGGGAGGGGAGAGGAAGCGCGTCTGAAATGCATCTTGCTTAAAGCGGTGTTCGAGGGTAAAAACTCGGTCACACCCTATGAAAACCCGTCGTTGCTTCGGATGGTTTCTTGGTCTTGTCCTCGTATCCAATTTCTCCGAATCGGTGATGGCCGGCGACGCCAATCCCCCCGCTCCCGTGCTGAGCCCGCCGGTGATTTCCACCAACGGCCAACCGCGCGTCAGTTGGAGTCCCTATCCCGCAGCCCAGCAGTTCAAAATCCTTTCCACAACGAACATCGCCGCTCCGTTCGTGGAAGATATCTCGGGTAACATCGCGGGGTATGACTGGACCGGACCCGCGGGCGTCCCGGCCAAGTTTCATCGGCTTCAAGTCGTCCCTCTCTCATCGAATGCACTGCTCTCGGCCACGGTTCTCAATCGGCTGACTTACGGTCCGTCTCCTGACGACGTCGCGCGCATCAACACCATCGGCCCGCAGGCGTTCATCAATGAACAATTGAACTGGGATCAGATCAGCGAGGATCTCGACACTGCTCCGCCCATCGTCAATACGCCGATCACACTTCCCCCGCCTCCGCCGCTCACGAATTGGATCCGCGTTTCCGCGACGGGCGGCGTCGGTGGCACGCGCACGAACATCCTCATCTATCTCAGCCAGGCCGGACGCGTTTACCTGGACGATATCCGGGTCGTTGAAGGAACGAATGCCGACACGGGACCCAATCTGCTCCTCGATGGCGACTTCGAAGGCGGCACGTATAATCCGCCGTGGACGAGCGTCGCCCCTTACACAACCTCCGTTGTGACGAACAGTCCCACACCCGACGGCTTGGCTGTCTCGGGGACCAATTGTCTGTTGGTGATCGGGACAGCCGCGGGTTCCTCGCTGACCAGCAGCATCTCGGCGGCATTTGCGACGAACGCACCGAACGGGCAGCTTTATACGCTGAGCTTTTCCTATCTGCCGGTGCAGAACCTGAGCAACACGGTGCTGACGGTTCGGTTGGCCGGCAGCCTGGCGGAGCGGGACGTCACGCTGCCTGCGGTGCCGGTCACCCCGCCGACACCGCCCACCCCGCCCGTGCCGATCTCGCCGGTTTATTCGAAGCTGATCAACGCGGCTCCCCCCCTGCCAGGCTCGGCGGTCCCCGCCACCAATATCAGCATCTCGGACCTGCGCGCCTATCACATCCTTCATGCCGTCCAGAGCAAGCGCCAGTTATACGAAGTCCTGGTGCAATTCTTCGACAACCATTTCAGCACGCAATACCAGAAGACGAAGGACTATTTTGACAACAACTTCGCCAATATCGTGACGAACGATGCGATGCGGCAAAATCTTGCCGTGGATCTCGACTGGCGCGAGCACCTCAAATGGCGCCAGGCGTTGCTCAACCCCAATTGCAATTTCTACGACTTGCTGAAAATCAGCATCGAAAGTCCGGCGATGATCATCTACCTGGACACCATCCTTAGCAGCAAAAGCGCTCCCAATGAAAATTACGGCCGCGAAATCCTCGAGCTGAGCACCATGGGCGTCGACAACGGGTACGTTCAACAGGACATCGTTGAACTGGCCCGCGTTTGGACCGGCTGGTCCGTCGCCAAGAAGGATATCAGCGTGGCCAATGATCCGCTCGCGGCGCCATTGACCGATGGCACCAATAACCCCGGCGTTTATGTTTTCCATTTCCGGCCTGGCAGCCATACCACCAACAGGGCCAAGCGCCTGTTCACCAATGTGGTCGTGGACGTCCGTTTCGGCGCGCCATGGGGCGGCCAATCCTACGCCCTCACCATCAACACCAATGCCTACCCCGGCAACGCGGGCATCAATGAAGGGTATGTCGTCGCCCAGCACCTCGCCAACCTGCCGCAGACGATGGAGTTCCTGAGTGTGAAATTGTGCCGCCTCTTCGTGCACGAAGATTTCGACTTTGGCTTTTACGACTATCGCACCAACACCTCCCCGGAAGCCCTCCTCGTGAAAGCGTGCATGACGGCCTGGGATACTCCCGCGACGGATGGCCGGAAAGGCAATATTCGCAACGTCCTGAAAGTCATTTTTGACTCTGATATTTTCCGCGGCAACGCGGCGTCACAGCAAAAAATCAAGACGCCCCTCGAACTGGCAGTCAGCACCATCCGCGCGTTGCGGACCGGCAACACCGACACGAACGGGTGGGTCGCGGAGACGGCCGACACCGACGGTTACGGCATTGCTAGTCCCCTCAACCGCATGGGAGGCATGACGCTTTTCGACAAGGCGGAACCCAACGGCTGGTCGGAGTTCGGCTATCTTTGGCTCAACACCGCCAACCTCTGCGAACGCATGCGCTTCGCCCAGCACGTCCTGATGCCGACCACCAGTTCGCTCAAAAATACCGATTACGGCACCATCCGAAATGTCTCGGATCCGGTCAAGCTGCTGAAGTCGCGACTGCCTGAGGCCAGCTGGAACGATGCAGCTGCCGTCGTCGATTATTTCTTGAGCATCCTTTATCCCGGCGAGGGAAAGGCGAACCTCGACATGGATCGCACCGCTGCGATCAGCTTCCTCAACAGCAACGAGAGTGGAGTCTCCTCGTCATTTACAGGCATTGGCAACACCTCTGCCGCCTATGACGGACGGGTGCGCGGCATGGTTGCCCTGCTCATGTGCTTCCCCCGATTCCAGGAACAATAAGAAAGACCATCGTTATGGCCAACATCATCACTCGACGCTCGTTTCTCAAAGCCGGTTTCCAGGCAACGGCGGCCCTGGGCCTCGCCTCGCTGACCACCATTCCCCCGTTCCTCAAACGCGCGCTCGCCGAGGGGAACATTGGGATCAATGGCAAGAAATTGATCTTCATCTTCCTCCGCGGCGGCAACGATGGGGTCAATAACATCCTGCCGATCCAGGATCCCAGTTATCTCGGCAACCGTGCCCTGATCGGAATTCGCAAGGATCCAGGAATCGATTACAGCGTTGCCACAGGCGTCGCAGATGCCCCGGCCGCGGGTTACCAATATGGCATCCGCCTCGGCAACGGCTTCGCCGCGCTCAATCCTGCGATGGCTGATTTGGTTCCACTTTACAACGCCGGCCAGCTTGCCCTCATTCATCGCGTTGCTTATCGCAGCCAATCCCGCTCTCATTTTGATTCGGAAGTTTATTGGGAGAAGGCCGCCGACGGCGTCAGCGCCAACAACCGAAAAATCAGCGACGGCCTTTGGTACCGTACCATCGTCGAGTCGGGCTGGAACAGGACCCACGCTCTTTCAGGGGTCTCCATCCAGTCGAACATGCCTCAAAGCCTGCGCGGGGTGGAACCGATGACCAACCTGAGCACCATCAACCGTTACAATGTGCTCGGCGTTTACACGCCCGTCGGCGCAACAAATACCGACCGGGTTAAAATTCTCAATGCCATCGACGCCGCCAACCTCCGCGCTCATCCCTCCAAGGACAATCGTGAGCTGGTTCATAATCTCGGCCTCGCCTTTCGTGACACGCTCGACACCTTTCAATCGGAGACATTCAACACAAACAGCTTTTTTGACACCGACGGCACGACCCATCTGTTTCCCATTGGCACATCGAGCGACGTGGTCACCGGCGCCAATCCAACGACCTATCGCTTCGGAAGCGGCTTTTACGGGTTCATGCAGAACATCAAGTCCTGCGCCCAGATGCTTTCCGATACCCCCGCGATTATTTCGGGCACGGAGATGGGCGGCTTCGACACTCACACCGGCCAAGTCACTGCCGGCAGTCCCCACCTGGGCGGCCACGCGAGCCTCTTGCGCCGGCTGGGATGGGCTTATTATGCCCTCTGGCGTTATTTCACCGCGAAAAACATGTGGGACAATGTGGTCGTCGTCACAATGTCGGAATTCGGCCGCACGTCCGCCGAGAACGCTTCGATGGGAACAGATCACGGCGAATCCAGCGTCATGTATGTCGCCGGCGGCGGTGTGAAGGGTGGCGTTTACGGTTGCAGCCCGGCCGATTCGGTTCCCTGGCTTCCTGGCACCGGCGCCAAGGATGGCTCCCTCTTCGCCGCCAACAACAGCGTCGGGTATCTCAAGCGCGCCATCGATTATCGTTCTGTCGTCGGCGAGATCATCCGCGACCACCTCGGCGCAACGCAAAATCAATTGAACCGCATCATCCCCGCGTACCTCAATGAATCGGTTGAGCACCTCCGGCTGGGAGGCACCGTCAGCAGCACCCCGATCATCGGCGAGCTGGGACTCGTCTGAGCCCTCTGACGATACGCAACTAGCGATTGCGTTTTTTAAAAAAAATTTCGGCTTGAGAAAACGGGACCTCGGCCGATATTGATGCGTCAGCGACGGGTAGCCTGAGTCAACTGGACTCAGGGATGGAGTCCGACAGACGATTCGTCGCTGAATTATCGATCTTTGAATTTCACGGTTTTAACCCTGCCATGTTCGTGCTTTAGAAACTGAATCCTTGAACCGTAAGTAAATCGTACATGGAGCCTTAACTTCGGGGGCCAACGACAGGCCTTTACTGGAAGTCGACGTCCTTCGATTCGGTTCCACCTGAACTCCTGCAGTTCATAGGAATGGTTCTCACACGGCATTACGGTGGGGTTTCTTTTTAACGGCGATCCATCCGGGTCGCCGTTTCCTTTTGACATGCTGTTTCCGGTTGGTGCTTCGCCCTGCCGTTGCTATGCTGGCTCCGTGCCGCGCGACGACGACCTCTTCAATCCTCCATCGGCGCCTTCCGATTCGCCTTCCATTCCGGGTGGGGCCATTTCATCCCCGATGCCACTGGCGGCCCGGATGAGACCGCGGAACCTCGATGAGTATGCCGGCCAATCCCATATTCTGGCTCCCGGCCAATTGCTTCGGCGCGCCATCGAAGCGGACCGGATTCAATCCCTGATCTTTTACGGACCGCCCGGCACTGGCAAAACTTCGCTCGCCCAAATCATTGCGTCCCACACCCGGAACCGCTTCGAGCGTCTCAGCGGCGTCGAATCCAACGTTGCCGACATTCGTCGCGTGCTCGCAGGCGCGGCGAATCGACTCGCCAACATTGGCGAACCGACCATCCTTTTCATCGATGAGATCCACCGATTCAACAAGGCGCAACAGGATGTCCTCCTCCCCGACGTTGAAGCCGGCACCGTGCGGCTGATCGGCGCCACAACTCATAACCCGTTTTTTTTCGTAAATTCGCCGCTCGTTTCACGCTCCCAAATCTTCGAGTTGCGGCCGCTCACCGAGGAGGAACTGCTCGCGCTCCTCCGCCGGGCCCTTCTCGATCCGGATCGCGGCCTTGGCTACCTGCGCATCCAGGCGGATGACGATGCGTTGCGCCACCTGGCGCGCGTTGCGGATGGAGACGCCCGCAAATGCCTCAACGCCCTCGAAATCGGGGCCCTGACGACACCGCCCAACGCCGGCGGGATCATCGTCATCGACCTGGCTGCCGCGGCGCAGAGCATTCAGAAGAAAGCGATCGTCTATGATGGCGACGGCGATGCGCATTACGACACCATCAGTGCGTTTATTAAATCGATGCGCGGCAGCGATCCGGACGCGGCGCTCTACTGGCTAGCGAAGATGATCCATGCCGGCGAAGATCCGCGCTTCATCACCCGGAGGATTGTGATTTGTGCGGCGGAAGATGTCGGGCTCGCCGATCCGATGGCGCTGGTCCTGGCGAATGCAGCCCACCAGGCCGCGGAGTTCATCGGATGGCCCGAGGCGCGCATCCCGATCGCCCAGGCCACCCTCTACATCGCGACCGCCAACAAGAGCAACAGCGCCTATAAGGCTATCGACGCAGCGCTGGACGATGTGCGCTCGGGGCGCACGCTGGCTGTCCCCGAGCATTTGCGCGACGCGAGCTACAAAGGCGCCCAGCGTCTTGGGCATGGCGAAGGTTACGAATACGCGCACGCGCATGCTGGCCATTTTGTGGCACAGGATTATCTCGGCGCGCACAAACGTTATTACGAACCGACCGAGCAGGGAGTGGAAAAAAAAATCAAGGAACGCGTCGAGAAATGGCGCCTCGAACTGGCCAACGCCCGGCGTTCCGCCTCGAAACCATGAACCGCGACGCCCAGGAACTGAAGGCGGACGCCCGCCGGTTTTTTCTCACGGAAGTGCGAAAGCTCTCGCAGGCCGATCGGCTCAGGCATTCCGCCGACATCTGCGCCCGGCTGCCGCCACAATCCGCGTGGACGCAGGCAGAGTCGGTCTTGTTGTTCAGCCCCACCGCCGATGAGCCTTGGATAACGCCGTTGCTGACCGAAGCGTTGAACACGGGCAAAATCGTGACGCTGCCGCGGCATATTGCTGAGACCGGCGAGTATGCGGCATGCCAGATTCGCCATGCTGAGGAGGGCCTGGCTCCCGGGCGATTCGGCATTTCGGAGCCCGCTGGGGACAGCCCCATCTTCCCACTGAACGAACTGGACTTCGTCCTGGTTCCCGGCGTAGGCTTCACCCTTGACGGTGGCCGCCTGGGGCGCGGTCGAGGTTATTTCGACCGGCTGCTGGCGGCTGTCTCAGGGTTCAAGTGCGGCGTGGCTTTTGACTGCCAGGTTGCCCCTCAACTTCCCCTGGAACCGCATGATATTCGTTTGGACTGCATTTTGACACCGACGCGCTGGCATCCGACCACAACCCGCGCGCGGTCCTGAAATGAATTGGCTGGAAAACCCCGTAGTGTTGGGTGCGGCTGCTTTTATTAGCGGCTCCGTTGCGGGCTATTGCCTGTTGCATTGGAAGGAACGCAACTTGCGCGCCACCCGCAGGGTCGAAGAACAGGCCCTCCTCGATGCCGCCCGGCGCGAGGCCGATTCCCTCACACGCGAAGCCCGCGCCCAGTCCAGCGAGGATGCCCTTCGCTTCCGCCAGGAGACCGAGGCTTCGTTCGCCCAGCGCCGCTCGGAACTTCATCAAATCGAAATGCGCCTCGGCGAACGGGAGTCGCTCATCAATCGCCAACTCCAAAGTGTCGTCGAGGAGGAACGCGGCCTCCGCGAGCAACAGGAATTGTGCCGTCAGAAAACTGCGGCTGCCGACGCCCAGCGCGATGAATTCGCGTGCCTTGCGCAGAAACGCCGCGAGGAACTCCAAGCCGTTGCCAAACTCAACCAGGCCGAGGCTCGCGCCCATCTCCTCAAGGAAATCGAGATGGAAACCCTCCAGGACGCCAGCACTCTCACCCGGCGCATCCTCGACGATGCCAAGGCGCACGCGGAGGAAAAAGCCCGTCGTGTGCTCAGCCTCGCCATCCAGCGTTACGCCGCCGAGCACACGTATGAAATCTCCAGCGCCACGATCGATCTCCCCAACGATGATCTAAAAGGACGCATTATCGGCCGCGAAGGCCGGAACATCCGGGCCTTTGAAGCGGCTACCGGCATCACGGTTCTCATCGATGATACCCCCGGCGCCGTTGTTCTGTCCGGCTTCGATCCGGTCCGCCGTGAGATCGCGCGCGAATCGATGCAACGCCTCATTCTCGACGGCCGCATTCATCCCACGCGCATCGAGGAGATCGTCACCAAGGTGGCCCAGGAAATGGACGAAACAATCGCTCGCCTTGGCGAGGAAGCCGTCGCCCGCGCGGGCCTTCCTCCCCTGCACCCCGAAGTGAGCCGCACTCTCGGGCGCCTCCGTTTTCGCCATAGTTTCTCCCAAAACGTCCTCGACCATTGCGTCGAAGTCTCTCATCTCATGGGACTAATGGCTTCCGAACTGGGACTCGATATCGCCGCCGCCAAAAGAGCCGGCCTTCTCCACGATATCGGAAAGGCCGTGAGCCATGAAGTCGAAGGAGCTCACGCGCTGGTCGGGGCCGACCTCATCCGGCGCTGTGGCGAGACGGAGGAGGTCGTTAATGCCGTCGCCAGCCACCACGATGAAGTTCCTCACCATGGACCCCTCGGAATCCTCGTCGGCGCCGCGGATGCCATCAGCGCCAGCCGGCCCGGCGCCCGCAGCGAGACGATGACCACATATCTCAAGCGGGTTGAAGACCTTGAAAAGCTCGGGCTCTCGTTTGAAGGCGTTGAAAAATGTTTCGCCGTCCAGGCCGGCCGTGAACTGCGGGTGATGGTCCTGCCTGAACAGATTACCGACGCCCAGGCGTTCGCCCTGGCGCGAAGCATCTCGCGCAAAATCGAGGCCGAACTTTCATACCCTGGCCAGATCCGTGTCACCGTGGTCCGCGAAACCCGCTGCATCGAATTCGCCAAGTAAACTTCTCTCGCACTTGGGGGACCGCGGGCCCGTCGCGAACCGGACCGCGGCATTCATGCCGCTTCGGCAGCGTGCTCCTTCCAGCGCCCCCAGAAACTCGATGGCCTAATCGGCAATCCCCTTCCTGAGGTTTAAGCAAACTGCAATTTGGTGGTTGCCGCTTCCGCATCCCAACCGCGCGTGGGACTGCTGGTGATCGACGAAACTTCCTTGATCGAAATTTGCCGCCCGCGCGTTTTTGGACCTTTGATTTCGATCTCCGACGGATCGCAGGTTTGCTGGTTCACCTTTTGATACGGAGCCGGCTTGTAACGGATAAAGAGCTCCTTCGGCGTCCCGGTTTCGAGGAAGAGAATCCGGGATTTGGGCGGAATACAAAAATATTCCTTGTTCATGATCGCACCGCCGAACTTGAACCGCTTGAGGTAGGTGGCGTCCCGGTTGGTGTACGCCAGGGTGAAAACCCGCTCGCGCTCCGGCAGGGCGCAATAATAAAGGTCGGGCCCGATGAATAATTTCTCAGGCAGATCGGTGACCTTGTAATGCCCGTCCTTGAACACCAGCAACAGCTTGTCGAACTTTGTGCAGTCCAGTTTAAATTCGTCCCCCGACACCTTGTATCCCAGGTAACCGCTCTCCCGATCATATGCGACCTTGAATGCCTTGAACGCCACCTCCTTCGCGTCGACCTCATCATAGCGACTCGACTTTGTCAGGCGCGGATACACGGGCCCGTATTTTTCCAGGAGCTGCTCGAGATGGGCGATCGCAAATTTAGTGACATTTTTCAGATGCTTCCGTGTCTCTAGGAGCTCCGCCTTCGTCTTTTCCATCTCCTCCCGATGCTTGTGAATGTCGAAGAGCGAGATGCGACGGATACGAATTTGCAGCAGGCGTTCGATGTCCGGATCCGACAGTTCGCGATGCAGCTCCCGCTTGAACGGCTTGAAACCCTCGTAAACTGCGGCATAAACCGCTTCGTTGGTGCGGCATTGCTCGATTTTCTTGTAGAGACGCTCCTCGATAAAGATGCGTTCCAGCGTGCGAAAATGGAGTTCATCCTCGAGTTTCTTCTCGCTCAACTCCAGCTCCCGCTTCAGCAGTTCCACGAGCTGCGCCGTGTTTTCACGCAGCACATCGCTCACGCTCATCTCCACGGGACGGCTGTTCCGGATCACGATGATGCGGCTGGTGATCGTGACTTCGCAATCGGTGAAGGCGTAAAGGGCATCGACAATCTTCTCCGCGCTGACCCCGGAGGGTGACATCACTTCAATCTCCGCGTCTTCCGCGGTAAAATCGTTCACGCTCTTCACCTTGAGCTTGCCCTTGTGCGCTGCATCCTCGATGGAACCGATCAGAGAATCGGTTGTGGTGGTCGGCGGGATCTCGCGGATGACGATGGTCTGTTCATCCTTCACCTTTATTTTGGCACGGACTTTCACCGTCCCTAGTCCATCGCGGTAATCCCGGGCGTCCATCAGGCCGCCCGTGGCGAAATCAGGGAGGCACTTGAACGGCTGTTTCCTGAGAATCGCAATCTGCGCCTCGATGAGTTCGGGGAAATTGTGGGGAAGAATCTTGCACGCCATCCCGACGGCGATGCCCTCCGTTCCCAGCATCAACAAAACCGGCAGTCTCGACGGCAGCGAAACCGGTTCCCGATTGCGTCCGTCATAGCTGGGGACAAACGCCGTAAGGTCGTCATTGAAAAGTTCCGTGCGGGCCAGCTCCGTGAGACGGCATTCGATGTAACGCGGTGCGGCGGCGGGGTCGCCCGTGTAAATATTTCCAAAATTCCCCTGCCCTTCAATCAGGTATCGCTTGTTCGTCAGCACCACCAGGGCGTCGCCGATCGAGACATCTCCGTGCGGATGATATTGCGCGCAATGACCGGCGATGGTGGCCACCTTGATGAAACGGCCGTCGTCCTTTTCGTGCAACGACCACAGAATCCGGCGCTGCACCGGCTTCAGGCCATCCGCCAGGTTGGGTATGGCGCGGTCGCGGATGACATACGAGGCGTATTGAAGGAAACTCGTGTCAACGCGCCGGTGGATCGGCAGCTCGACCTTTGTCGGGGACAGGATTCGCGCCGGCACGCTGGCGTCGCCGGCTTCGGTAACGATGTGGTCCTGTCCATTTGCGTTGGCGCCGTTGGATGCCGTCGGCGCGACTTCCGGTGTTCGGGAACGCCTGGAGGATCTGGGTTTCTTCGATTCGCTCATGGGAACTTCTTGCCTGAAAAAAACCGGAATGTA
>JBEEGQ010000276.1:0-32694 GCA_041166945.1 Verrucomicrobiota bacterium | reverse complement strand
TTTCGGCCTCCTGGATGGCCGCCGTGCTGGCTTTGATGGCTGCCTTCAGTCTGGTCCGCTCCGCAGCGTTTCGGGCGGCACCCAGTTCACGCTGCAATTTTTTTTGCTCGTCCTGTTGGGCCAGCAGCGCTGTTTTTCCGGCATCCAGCTCGCGCTGTTTCGCCGCCACATTTTCCCGGGCTCGAAACCGCTCCGCTTGCACTTGAGCGCGCGTGAGTCGCGCCAGCAACGCGCGCGTCGCCGCCAGTTCCGCTGCGGGATCCGGGGCGGGATCAGCGGTGGGCGCCGCACGCTTCACCTCGCTTGCCGATTTGGGATTCCCTTGAAGCGCCAGCGTGGCCGCATTGGTCGCGACGCGCGCCCGTTCGCGTGCCGCCCGCGCCTCGGTCAGTTTCTGCTCCAGGTCCGCCGGAGGATTCCCCGCCGCCGCCAGTTGCTTAAGGCGCGCGACCTCCTGCGCCTTCGCCGCAAAATTCGCCCGCGCCTTTTCCAGCGACGCCTGCGCTGATTCCGATGTTCCTCCAGACGGGCCGGCAACGTTTGTGGCGGGATTTGCGGCGACGGGCTTGTTTTCCTGCGCCTGCAATGCCTCCAGCTTTTTTTGCACCAGCGCGATCTGCTCCGACAGCGGGGGCGGATTGGCGTCGAGCTCGCCGAGCTTCTTTCCATCCAGCGCCCGCCACACGCCCACGTGCCCGGCAAAATCCGCTGCGACAACGCGCGAGTTGTCGTCGGTCAGAACGGCGCGCAACACCGGTTCTCCGGCAAACTCGCAATTTTTCAACCTGGATCCTTCGCCACTCCAGGTCATCACGGTGCCATCACGGCCGCACGTGACGAATTTGCCGTCATGGCCATAAGCGACGCCAAGAACGCCGGTTGCATGCGCCACCCATGTCTTTGCCAGCTTGCCTTCGCCGGTCTCCCACAATTTGACGCTCCCGTCCTCGCTCGAAGATGCCACCAGACGCGAATCATCCCTCCAACTCAATGCGGTGACGGCGGCCTTATGGCCTGCGGTTGTGAACAGCTCCTGGCCGTTTTCGGCATCCCAAATCACGACGCCACCGTTGCGATCGGCCGACGCCAGGAATTCTCCATTCGGGCTGAAAGCGACCGCTGTCACCCAGTCGGTGTGCTTCTTCATCTTGTGCTCCACTTCACCCGTCTTTGTTGAATGGATTTTCACGAGGCGCGAAGGCCCGCCGAGGGCCACGAGCGATTGGTCGGGGCTGATGTCCGCCGCCAGCACTGTGTCGTATTCTTTGCCGACCGTCGTGACCCGTTCCCCCGACTCGATGTTCCAGAGGATGACCCGGCCGGATTTCGCGCCATGGCCTCCGGCCGCAATCAACAATTTCCCCGAACGCGAAAATCGCAGATCCCATGGCTGCCCCTCGGTGAACGGAAGAATTCCGAGCAGGTCCAGGTTGGTGACGTTGTAAATCAAAATCTGTTTTTGACCCGCCAGGGCCACGATGGGCGCCCAGGGGCTCGCCGCCAATCCCACGATCGGGGCAGCTCTTTTTGTGTGAGTTATCGGTTCCATGGAAAGCTCGTGGGGCATCGGCGGCGGACCCTGCGGCTTGCCGGCGCCCGAGATTTTCATCGTGAGGTCGATGGCCGGCTTGATGGCGGTGACGGCTTTCGAGCCGGAAGTTTCGAGCAATCCGCCCGCGATCCAGTTCCGGAATACATCCAGGTCCTTGTCCGCCAGTTTCGGTTTGTTGGGCGGCATGGTCGGATCTTCGGCATGCGTTATGGCCTTCCACATCTTGCTCCCGTCGACGTTTCCCGACACCACGACTGCCCCTGAGCCGCCGCCCTTGAGCAGCGCATTATAGGAGGTAAGAATCAGGTCGCCCTTTTTTTTGTCGGGATTATGGCAATTGGCGCAATGCTGCTCGATGAGCGGCAGAACGTGGTCGTTGTAAGTCACCATCTGCTGTGAGCGTCCGGCGACCACCCCGCCAAACCAAAGGGCGGCCAGCATTACGACATGCCCCGACCTAGTCCAATACGTCTTCATCATGACAAAAAGAATCCTATAACAGACGCAGCTGCGCGGGGCGAGCGTCAAACGAAATACGGGCTGGCGGTCTGCTGCGTCGCGATCGCCTCACCGTTCGGTGTCCACCCTTTAGGGTGTTCGGACCCCGGCTCCAGAACGGGGACACGCTAAAGCGTGGACACCAAACGGGGGGCCGCCATCGCCTCACCGCTCGGTGTCCACCCTTTAGGGTGTTCGGGACCCAGGTCCAGAACGGGGACACGCTAAAGCGTGGACACCAAACAGGGGCCGCCATCGCCTCACCGCTCGGTGTCCACCCTTTAGGGTGTTCGGACCCCTGCTCCAGAGCGGGGACACGCTAAAGCGTGGACACCAAGCGGGGGCGGCTTGAAGATGACGAGGCTTGCCATCGTCAGTCCTCACATCATGAATATCCTGCGCTCCTCCCTCACCTTCGTCCTCACCACCCTGCTGGCCGCCGCTGCCTTGGCCGCGGAGGATTCCAAAACTCCAAAGGTCGGCGACAAAGCCCCCGCCGTTACCGGCAAGGATCAGGAGGGGAAAACCTGGAAGCTCTCCGATCGCGCCGGCAAAAAGATTGTGCTCCTCTATTTTTATCCCAAGGACGAAACCCCGGGATGCACCAAGGAAGCCTGCGGTTTGCGCGACCGCATGGAGGATTTGAAGAAGGACAACGTCGAAGTCGTGGGTGTCAGTTTTGATTCCGCCGAGAGCCATCAAAAGTTTATCGCCACGCATCAACTGAACTTCACACTGCTGGCGGACACGGACGGAAAGATTGCGGATGCCTATGGGGTTCGTCGCGAACCGGGCAAGAACATGGCCCGGCGCGCCAGTTTTCTGATCGATCAGCATGGCAAAATCGTTCATGTCACCGACACCCCGAGTGCCGATACGCATCTGGCGGAGATGAAGGAGGCGGTGTCGAAAGTGGCGAAACGGTAGGCAATTTCAGATGAGCCGCGCCCCGATTACGGCGTTGCTGTGGGTGGCGCTGTCCTGTTCCGTCCCGCATCTCGCCGCGAATTCACCACCCGCTGCCGCGGCCCGTCCGCCGAATATCGTGGTCATTTTTTGTGATGACCTCGGATATGCGGACATCGGGTGCTATGGCGCCAAAGGATACAAGACCCCGAACATCGATCGGCTGGCGAGACAGGGCATTCGATTCACAGATTTTTATGTGCCCCAGGGCGTGTGTTCGGCGTCCCGGGCAGCCCTGCTCACAGGCTGTTATCCCAATCGCGTGGGCATTCTCGGCGCCCTTTCTCCGGACGCGAAGATGGGTTTGAACACCAATGAGCTGACGATCGCCAGGATGCTCAAGACCCGGGGCTATGCCACGGCGATCTATGGAAAGTGGCATCTGGGGCGGCCTCCGCAATTCCTGCCGCCCGCCCACGGATTTGATGAATATTTCGGGCTGCCCTACTCGAATGACATGTGGCCGAAACATCCGCAGTCACCGACGAATTATCCGCCGCTGCCGCTCCTCGAAGGGACGAACGTGGTTCAATGGATGCCGGACCAGAGCCAACTGACGACCTGGTACACCGATCGGGCGGTGAAATTCATCGAGTCAAACAGGGATCGCCCCTTTTTCCTGTATGTGCCGCACAACATGCCGCACGTGCCGCTGTTCGTTTCGGAAAAGTTCGCGGGAAAATCGAAGCGCGGCCTGTTTGGAGATGTCATCGAGGAGATCGACTGGTCCGTGGGCGAAATTCTTGCCGCGCTTCAGCGGCAGCATCTTGAGGAAAACACGCTGGTCATTTTCAGTTCGGACAATGGGCCGTGGCTTTCGTATGGGGACCACGCGGGGTCAGCCGGCCATTTGCGGGAGGGGAAGGCGACCGAATTCGAGGGGGGCGTGCGAGAGCCGTTTATCGCGAGGTGGCCGGGACATATTCCGGCCGGGCGGGTATGTCGCGAACCGGCGATGACCATCGACCTGCTGCCGACCATCGCACGGCTCGCCGGGGCGATTCTTTCGACGAACAAAATCGACGGACTCGACATCTGGCCTTTGTTGTCAGGGCGACGTGGGGTGAAGACGCCGCACGAGAGCCTGTTATTTTATTGGGGCAATGAACTTCACGCGATCCGGAGCGGTCCATGGAAACTGCATTTCCCGCATGGTTACGTGAGGCCGGTGCCCGCCGGGCACGGCGGCGCGCCTGGTCGGATGATGGATTTGGAGACGGGTGCGGCGCTTTACAATTTGGAGAAGGATCCGGGCGAAAAAAGAAATTTAATTCGCGACGGAGGAAATATCGGATCAATTTTAGCCGGCATGCAGAACTCAGCGGAACGGGCACGCACCGACTTGGGCGACGCCCTCACGAAGCGAAAAGGTGCGGGATTGCGCGAACCGGGGAGGGTGGAAGGCATTGCGCGCAAACAATGAGGCTGGCATCCGCCATTTTGGATTCTGCCTATCGAGGCCTCATTTTCCCTGGGCAGCAGTCGAATCCCGGTATGTGTAAAGTGTGGCGATGATGCTGAAAGCTATTGCGACCACGAAAGTCAATCCGGCGTAAAACAGAAACATCGTCGGCGTGACAGATACGCCGTGACCCCCCGCGCCCTTGCCCACCAGTTTTGTCGCCAGTGCTGTGATGACAGTCACAAAAAGATTACCCAGTGCGATGGTCAGATTCCAGAAACCCATGATGATGCTTTTCATTTCGGGGGCCGCTTCCCGAAAGGCGAACTCGAGGCCAGTGGTGGAGACGAGCACTTCCGCCATCGTGAGGATGATGTAGGGGCCAATTTGCCAAAAGATGCTCAGCCCCTCGCCGTGCTCGATCTTTTTTTGGTAAACTGCCACGAGCACAAACGAAAGTGCGGCCAGAAACATTCCGTAGGACATGCGCCTGAGGGGTGAAGCAAACCGGCCCAGGATTGGGTACACGAGAAGCGTCATGATCGGCACGAATATCATGACCAGGATGGAGTTGACCGAGAGCATTTCCTCGGGACCAATCCGGTAACACTTGGATAGTCCATTGGGGAAACTGTCCTCGAGGACGAGGCGGTTGGCGCGTTCGGGATCCTCACCTCGAGCGATGCCGCCCAGCAGAAACCGGGTATCGGCACTGAATTTAACCCCTTCCAGTTCCTGGGTGCTCATCACGGTCCGGGACTGGATCAATCCGTTCAGCGCTTCAGCGGCTGCCTCGCGCCTTAGCCGAACCTCCAATGCCGAATTCGTTACTTTTTGCAGCGTCGCAGGAGTGAATTTCCCCTGAAGAAATCGAACCGACGCGTTCGTGGCGAGACTCGCGGAGATGCCGTTCACGTCCCGGATGTCGCGCTCAGCCACGAGTGCGGAGGTGGTGAAGTAGGGTCTCATTTGTTCGCCCTGTAGCACCCAAGTCGAAAAGGTCTGGTCAAAAAGGGACCAGAAGATCGGTATGAGCGCGAAGATGCCCAAAATGGGAAGAACAGAACTGGCCGCATCCACTTCGGATTCTTTAAAATGACTGCGCGAGACATCCCAGAATCTCTGGCCAGGCTGGCGCAATTTTTGATTCCGAAGGGCATGGATAAATACTTTAAGAAACCCCGCAGAACGGGTTTGTGAAGTGGGAGGGACTCGCACGTAATGTTTTGTCCCGAGCCAAAAAATGAAGGTCGCCAGCGCCATTGCCAGCCCAGGCACTCCGAACGCCCAGCTGTAGCCATATTCCTTCCGTAGAAAGGGAATAATAAAAAAAGAAGCGGTCGAACCGAGGTTAATCGACCAATAGAAGGCCGCGTAGGCCTTTTGTAGCAGATGCCGTTGTTCCGGTTTGAATTGGTCGCCGACGAAAGCCGAGACGCACGGTTTGATACCTCCAGAACCGAATGCGATCAGGCCCAGCCCAAACCAAAGGCAGGTGACCTTTCCACTAATGCTCGGGATCGCGTCGCTCAGTGCCATCACTCCGTGTCCGAGGCAATAGGAGAGGGATATCCAAAGAATCGTGTTGTAACGGCCCCAAAATCGATCCGAGACCCATGCGCCCAGAAGCGGCATGAAATAATTTGCGAACCCGAACAGGTGGATCACTCCTGTCGCCTGATCTTCGGTTTTCAGGAGCATGCTCGTGATATAGATCGCGAGGATGCTTTTCATCCCGTAATAGCTGAAGCGCTCGGCAGCTTCGTTGCCCAGGATGTACTTAATCTGTGGCGGCCAGCGATTGTCCAGAGGCGCGGAAGAAGGATCGGCGGGCGTGCTCATGCGTGGCATTGACGTTGCCGGGTTCAGTAACGGAATTGCGATAGAGGGGCGAGCACTGTTTTCTTGCGTGCTCCGGTTCATTGCCGAAGCCGGCTTAAGCCCCGGGCCTTCCTGGCCGTTCTATTCCCCGGCAAAATGACATCGCCCGTTGATTCCCAGTCCCACCTCAGCCATGCTCGCGCCGGTCGGCAAGGCCGCCGGCTTCCATTCGCAGGATGCAACCGCTGATCATGACCCCAGCACCCGGCGAACGCCTCGTGCGTTTCGTCGGTGACCAACTTTCGTTCCGGCTCCTCAGCGGGGACGACCGTCCGCTCCCCGCGGGCTGGAAAGCGCGGCTGCGCACCAATCTGGGCCGGGGCCAGGTCGTGCGCCAGGAAAGCATGCGGGCCCATTCCGGCAATCAAAAGCTCGCGCTGGCCTCGTGGCGCGACCTCCCGATGCTCCCGGAATCGGAAGATGAATGGACCCTTTCGCTCTCCCTCACCGAGCCCGGTTTTTTCAAAGCCAAGGCCTACGCCATCGATGCCCGGGGACGCCAGCATTGGCCGGAAGGCACTGATTTTGGCGTCAGCGTTCATCCGGACGCCTATCGCACGGCGAACACGATTTATTGCGCGTTCCCGCGACAGTTTGGTCCCACCAAGACACTGGTGACCACCACCGACCCGCGCCTGGACGAACAGCTCGCGGCCTTGGATGCCAAAAAGTTCACGGTGATTCCGCCGTCGGGAAAGCTGCGCGACCTGATTGCGGAACTGCCGTTTATCACCCGGGAGCTCGGGTGCCGCATTCTGCATTTGCTGCCCGTCACTCCGACGCCGACGACCTATGCGCGGTTCGGGCGTTTTGGCAGCCCGTATGCCGTGCAGGATTTGCTGGCGATCGATCCGGCGCTGGTCACGTTCGACAAGCGGACCACCGGGGTGGATCAATTTCGCGAGTTGGCCACTGCCACCCACGCGCACGGCGCCAAACTGTTCCTCGATGTGGTCATCAACCATACCGGCTGGGGTGCCACGTTGCAGGAACAGCATCCCGACTGGTACCTCCGAAATCCCGACGGCACCTTTCTCAGCCCGGGCGCGTGGGGGGTGGTCTGGGAGGACCTGGCCGAGCTCGACCATCGATCGCCCGGGCTGTGGGAATACATGGCCGATGTCTTCATCGAATGGTGCCGACGCGGAGTGGATGGTTTTCGTTGCGACGCCGGGTACAAGATACCGGTCCCGGCATGGCGCTATATCACGGCGCGCGTGCAGGAGGAATTTCCGGAAGCCATTTTTTTGCTCGAAGGCCTGGGCGGCTCCTGGGAGGCCACGGAAAACCTCCTTACCGATGGCGGCATGCAGTGGGCCTATTCCGAGCTGTTCCAGAATTATTCGCGCGCCGACATTTCGGGGTATCTCGATTACGCGATCCAACAGAGCCGGCGCGCCGGGCTTTATATCCACTACTCGGAAACGCACGATAACGATCGGCTCGCGCGAATTGGCCGCGAATGGTCGCTGCTCCGCAACCGGCTCTGTGCGCTGACGAGTGTCAGCGGCGGTTTTGGCTTCACGTGCGGCGTGGAATGGCTGGCCACGGAAAAGGTGAATGTCCATTCGAGCCGCGGCCTTGCGTGGGGACAGGAACCCAACATTGTTCCCGAGCTGGCGCAACTCAACCGGTTGCTCGCCGAACATCCCTGCTTTTTCGACAACGCCGTTCTCGTGCGCCTGAGCGGTCCGGACGAGCCGGTGTTCGCAATGCGCCGCGTCTCCGCCGAGGGCCTCGATCAGGTGCTGGTGCTGGTGAACACCGATCCAAAGCTCCCGCGCTCGATTTCATTCACCGAGGAAACCTGGATGGAACTGGGAGCGCCTGGCCACGACTTGCTGAAGCAACCGATTCCCACTTTGAAAAAGCAAACCGGCCGGACCGAGATGCTCCTCGAGGCGGGCGGCTGTTGTTGCCTTTCCGAGCGCGCGGAGCCCGCAGGCCTCGCGGGAAATGCCTATCGCGAACTTCGCGCGCAGGCAGCCTGGGCGATTACCATGATCTCGCGACGCATCCGCGTCCGGGACATCAGCGTGTTCGACTGGCGCGAGATGGCGCGGCTCGTCCAGGCGGGCGCCAAGGCGTTTCTCACCGCCGTCAACCAGCTCGATCCCGCCCTCGTCAAGGACGACGTTCTCGCGGCATTAAAACAGGCGATGACGACCGATCGCTTTGTGCCGGTGGTCACCTGGGATTTGGCTTCGCGGCGCCGCGTGACGTTGGTGCCGGACGATCATTGGTTGCTGATCGAGGAGGAAGCGCCGTTTCGCGTGGTGCTCCAGCAGGAGGGCCAGCATGTGCCCGAACACGCCAGTTCCATCCGGATCGGCGCCGTTCATGTCGTCAGCTTTGCGCCCGGGCGGAAACCGGGGCGCGCCAACTTGAAGCTCGAACGGTACGGCGAGGGACCGTCCGCTGTGGACGCCGCGATGCGGTTCATCGTGGAACCCGGTCCGGAGAGCAAAACCGCCGTCGCGCCAGGAGGCATCACCCCCGTTATTGCGCCGGACGAAAAAACGGATTCCCAGGCGGGACACGTGGCAGATGCCGGCGAGGCGCTGGTCCTGTTGACCAATGGTTTGGGCGGCATGGCGCGGCTGGCCGTGGACATGGGGCGGGTCCGATCCAAATACGATTGTCTCCTGGGTGCAAACCTCCACGCCGCCCTGCCCGTCGATCGCCATATCTTTGCCAAGCGCGCGCGGATCTGGATCAACGCCGATGGCTTCATCACGCCATTGGATTTGGGAAACCTCTTCGAATTTACGACGCGGCCGGTGACGAAATGGCGTTTTGTGGCCAGCGCCGGCGATGATCGCGCCGTGGAAGTGCAACTGAGCGCGGACATGCTCGAAGGACGCAATGTGACCGTGCTCCAATTTCATCGCCCGCAGGAGAGCCCGCCGTGGGGACGCGACCTCGGGGCGGAATGCCGGGTGACGCTCACCGTGCGGGTGGATATCGAGGACCGCAATTTTCACAGCGAAACCCAGCGCAACAGCGGCGCGGAACATCATTTTGCGTCGCACACCCGAACGCTGCGGGACGAGACAGGATTCGAATTCGCTCCCGCAATCGATCGACGCCTGCGCGTGTTTGCGGACGACGGCATTTATCATCCCGAACCGGAGTGGAGCGAGCACGTGTTGCATCCGGTCGAAGCGACGCGCGGCCAGGTGGCGCAGGGCGATGCTTACAGCCCGGGATGGTTCGAGTTGCCCTTGCCCAAGGGCCAGACGGTGACGCTCGTGGCGAGCACGGAGCCGGTGGATCCGACGGCGGCTGATCTGAAGGGGTTTATCGATCAGCGGGAATCGGCGGATCTGAAACTTTTGCGCACGGCGGGGCTCAAGCGCGGCGACCGGTTTGGGCGCGAACTGGCACTGGCGTTGCGCGCATTCGTGGTGCGCCGGGATCGCGGCAAAACCATTATCGCCGGTTATCCGTGGTTCCTGGATTGGGGACGCGACTCGCTCATTTGCGCCAGGGGTTTGCTGGCGGCCGGCATGGCGGACGAGGTGCAGCAATTGTTAACCGTGTTCGCGCATTTCGAGGATCGCGGCACGCTGCCGAACACGATTCGCGGCGAGGACGCCTCGAACCGGGACACCAGCGACGCTCCGCTGTGGTTCGGAATGGTCTGCGAAGAGCTGGCAGCGACAATGAACCGGCCGCGGGCCGCCGCATTTTACGCCACGCAGGTCGATCACCGCGGGCGGACGGTGTCGGATGTCCTGCGATCGATCGCGTGCGGTTATCGAGATGGAACGCCCAATGGGATCCGGATGGATCCCGGGTCCGGACTGGTATGGAGCCCGAGCCATTTCACATGGATGGACACCAATTTTCCAGCGGGAACGCCGCGTGAAGGTTATCCCGTGGAGATCCAGGCGCTTTGGGTGCGATTGCTGCGGCAGGTCGCACATCTGGCAGTTCGCGGAGAAGCCGACGAGTGGGCCGCCATCGCCCAGCGCGCGGAGCAATCGATGCTGGAAAAGTTCTGGCTCGAGGATCGCGGCTGGATATCCGATCTCCTGGTTGCCGCGCCGTTTGTTCCCGCGCGCGAGGCAATCGTCGACACGTCGCTCCGCAGCAATGGCCTGTTCGCGGTGAGCCTCGGGCTGCTCACGGGCGAGCGCGCCAGGCGCACAGTCGATGCCGCGCTGCGTTTTCTGGTTGTGCCCGGCGCCTTGCGCACGCTCGCACCGCTCCCGGTGTCGCCCCCCTTGCCAGTGTTGGGATTGCATCGACAACTGCTCAATGATCCGGCGCATCCTTATTTTGGCCGCTATGAAGGCGATGAGGACACCCGTCGAAAGCCCGCTTATCATAACGGGACGGCCTGGACATGGACTTTTCCCGTGTTTTGTGAAGCGCTCGCCCGGGCGTGGGATTTCAGCGAACCCGCGGTCTCCGCCGCGCGTGTGTATTTGGGCAGCATGGAACAGTTGCTTCACCAGGGATGTCTGGGGCAGCTGCCGGAAATCCTCGATGGTGACGCGCCGCATTTGCAACGGGGCTGCGACGCACAGGCATGGGGTGTGAGCGAGGCACTGAGAGTCTGGCGTTTGTTGAACGCTTGAATGTTTGTCAGCGTCCCGCGCCCGCGGTCGATTTTGTCACGGAATCGGCGGCCAGCGCGGTCAGGATCTTGCAAAGCGTTTCCAGTCGCGGAGCTGCAATGCCCGCCCGGCGCGCGCGCCGCAGCGGCTCGAGGAACAGGCTTTCCATCTCGAGAGGCTGGCCCCGCTCGAAGTCGATCAGCGTCGATGGTTTGTAAGCCCCCATGGTTCGCGTCCGCTGGATCTGCGTGTCGACAAGCGATTCCTCAATTTTAAGATCCATCCCGGCGGCAGCGCGGACAATTTCCAGCATCAGCTCGCGCACGATTCTTGACCAGCGCTCATCCCCGAGGAGTTGGTCGGTGGTGAAACAGGATTGGATGCGACGCGCCGGGGTTCCCACCTCGAACGCATCGAGACCCGCGCAAGCGGCAACGCCAAGGCCGTTGAATGGAATGTTCCAAACCAGTTTTTCCCAATGAGCGCGTGCGAGGTCATCGGTGACTTCGCAGGGAATGCCGGCCCGTTTGAACATCGTGCACAGATCGTGCGTGCGCGGCTCCGGCCACCGGTTGTACTCGCCCAACACCACCCGGCCGTGATCGAGATGCTGCACGACGCCAGGTTCCAGCCGGTTGAGGCATACAAAACAAAGTCCGCCGAGGATCTGCGCCGGCGCAAAATACGCCGCGAGCTGCTCCTCGTTTCCGAGCCCGTTCTGCAGCGTCAATACCGCAGTCCGCCGCCCGACCAACGGCGGCAGCAGCGTGGGAAACTGATCGTTGGCGGTCGTCTTGAGACCAATGATGACCAGGTCGACCACGCCGATCTCTTTTGGGGTGCGCGCACATTTCGGGCGGGCATTGAAATTCCCATCGGGACTCCGGATGGAAATTCCCCGATGCCTCACGACGTCGTAATCTGTGCGAAGCAGAAAATGAACGTCCCGTCCGTCGTGGCTGAGCTTGGCGCCATAAAAACTGCCCAGGGCCCCGCAACCGACGATGGCAATTTTCATTTTGGACGGTTCACTGGCGGGATCGGCTCCGATCGATCGGGCATCGGGGCGGGTCAAGGCTTGAGGACGCAGTTGCTCTGATCGCCGGTGTGGGCAAGGTGCTGACGCAGGCCGGTGTCTGTCAGTTGGAGGACGGCGCCATCGCCCAAAGCCAGGTTGCCTCCGTTGTCGTGGAGCGGCCCGGACCAGGAGGCGGTGCCGGCCCGCAATGCGGTGATCCCCGCCGCGATGGACGCGGTGTCGCAATGATTGCCATCGTCGCCCTTCACGTGGCGGTCGCCGATGGCATGCATGCGGGTGTAGCCGAGATTGCAATCTGTCCCGATGAAATAACTGAGCGCCCCGTTTTTGAGCGCGCCAAATCCCGGGGCGGTTGCCGACCAACCCTGGGCTGCGGGCCGTTGGGAATCGCCCGGGCAGTGAAGAATTTTCGGCGTGTCCACTTCGTTCGAAAGCGCTTGGTAATGCTGCCAGGTCTCCGGAAGGCTTTGGGTGCCATCGTCATCGGCGGGGGTGCGCCAGGGAAGCCGGCTGGTGCGATCCTCGGCCCAAAGATGCAGCGCGATGCCAATCTGGCGCAGGTTGCTGACACAGGCGATGCGTTGGGCGCGAGCCTTTGCCCGCGAGAGGGCGGGAAGCAGGAGGGCAGCCAGGATCGCGATGATGGCGATCACCACCAGCAATTCGATGAGGGTGAATCCGCCCCCGTTTTTATTTCGTTCCCGGTCACTCATCTCTTTCCTTGACGAAGGGCATCGGCAATTTCATCAGGGAGTTTTTTTGAAGCGAGGTTGGAGGGCACGGTGGCAGTCGCCGTTGGTTTGGTCGAGTCGATTCGATCGGGCGGCGAGGCGGAAAATAGCCGATAGCCGATAGCCGATAGCCGATAGTCACCCCGCCTTGGCCATTCGTCACTCGTCACTCGTCACTCGTTACTCCGCCTCTTGCCTATCGGCTATTGGCTATTGGCTATCTGCTGGCCCTATTGCCCGGGTTCGGCTTCGCCGCGGGCGACGCGGGCTTCGTCCGTTTTGTAGAGCGGATGCTCGGGTTTCAGATTCTTCAAAAACGCATGCCGAAACGCCGCCGCCGCCTCGCTCGCCGAACGACGCGCTCTCGCCTCCGGCGTAAGATGTCGCTTTCCCTGAACCGGCCCCGCCTCAATCGACTTCGCCCACGCCACAAGCTGCCGAACACACGACTCCGTCTGCGACCGAATGCGCATCAACTGCGGCACCAGCGCTCGCGCTTTCGGCCGATCCGCCACCACCGCCATCATCGACCGCACCTCCCCCGCCGATCCTCGTGCGAAGTTTAAAAACTGCAACAACTCTGCGGTCGTCGTGCGCTCGAACCCTTCCGCGATATTGTTCGAAACCGACAACGCCGCGCGATCCAGTTGATTGCGAAATCCCGGACTGAACGGCGGCGGCGACGCCTCCAGCAAATCCAGCACCGCATTATAAAGCCGGGCCGCCTCCTGCCACGCCGGCAGATCTTCAAACTTTTCGTATTTCGGCATCGGACAATTCGCATCCCTCACGCGGACGCGCTCAGGTTTTTTAAATCCGCGCGCACCGCTTCGTAAGTGGTGCAGTAAGCCAAAACCCGGGGATCCGGTTCCAGTCCCCACGCCCGGCAGCCCGCGCGATAAAGGTCCGGCCACCAGTTGCGATGGCCTGTCTTGCCATCCGTCCGCCACGACTCCCAGTTCATCAACACCTTGCTCCAGCATTGATCGCCATACTCGACGGCTTTCTTTGCATCCGAAAATTCCTTGAGATACCAATCGCGGCCGATTCGCGCGTGCAGGACTTCATCCGCCCAATCAAAGTCCTGGAACAGCGCGCACAGCGGATCCTTGGAGGCGACAGCGGTTTCCCACTCGAAGCGTTTCCCGCTCCTGGGCATCAGACCCTGTTCGATGAAATAAAGCACCGCGTGCCGCTCCAAGGGCGTCAACTGGGTGTTCAACGCCATGCTCCACGTGAAGTTGACCATCACATTTTTCGCCCAGTCGATGTCGAGGCTCGCAAACCCGATCTCACCCATCATCGCATGCCGGGCCTCGTCCCAAAGCTGTCGGGTCATGTCGCGATAATAATCCCAGGGCTTGTCCGTCGTCTGATGAATGATGCTCGCCATCATCTCGGGCACATCCACCTCCCGAAGCCGCTTGTAAAACATCATCAGCACCTTGGGCTGCGCTGGAAATGACGGGTCATAAAGAAACGCTTCCGCGTTGACCGCCATGTTGTATGGATCAGGAAACCGTTCGTCGCGCCGCGGGACCGGGTCGAACTTAAAAGGCATCGCGGAATGACGCCGGACGGGCGCCACTCCCGACTCCTCCCGATCGCCTGCAAGCCCCCCCGCAGCAGCCAGGCAATCTCCCAGCAACCGGCGCCACGACTCCTCGTCGGCATCCCACGAAGGCTCCGCGTCCAAGAATATTTTTTCTCCGAACTCCCGCATCTCGGCGACCTCGCCAGCCGCAAATCGGCAGACGCGCCGGCTGGGATGATCCGCAAGCGGATGGGCATCGGCGAGAAATCCGCCCAACGCATTTTCCAGCGCGGGCAGGGCTTCCCGGTAAATTCCGTGCAACAAGCCCCCCGTGGCCGGCGCGGCGAGCAGTTCATCAAAATAAATCTCCAGGGCGGGATGTGGAATCACATCCAATCCCAGTGGCGGCTCGCGCATTTCACTGACGCGTTTTCGGAGGGCGGTGACGTGTTCCGCGCAAAGATGAGCATGCAGGCTGAAGGCCATCTTCAGCTCATAAACCGGCTCGGCGGTCAGGCGCGCGATGAAGATCTGGTGTAGCCGCTTAAAGCTGTAATGAAACCGCTTGAGGCGGGCGACGGATTTTTCCACGGAAAGCCCCGGCCGCGCGGCGTCTTCCATCTCGCACAAGCCCGCAAGCGCGGGAACGCCACGATAGGATTTGTAAGGCAGCTTCATCCGGGAACTGTAGCGCTCGGGAGCGAATTGGAAATTGAGAATTGCTGAATTTCACCCCTCCGAGACCGGTGAAAGCAGGGATTTTCTTCAAACTATTGCCATTTCCCGGGGCTCATGTTGCAATCGCCCGCCATCTAAGAGCACCCACACATCATGCCCACCAAACCATTGCGCATCGGACTCATCGGCTACGGATTCATGGGCCGCGCCCATTCCAACGCGTACGCCAAGGTGAACCATTTTTTTGATCTCCAGCACCAGGTCGTTCGCCAGGCGGTCTGCGCCCGGGATGAAGCCAAGGTCAAGGCCTTCGCGGCGCGGTGGGGTTATAAAAGTGTGGAAACAGACTGGCGCAAGTTGATCGCCCGGGACGACATCGATTGCATCGACATCGCCACCCCCAACAACACTCATGCCGAGATGGCCATGGCCGCCGCCAAAGCCGGCAAAATGATCCTGTGCGAAAAGCCGCTCGCACTGAACGCGCCGGAAGCCGAAAAAATGGTCGCCGCCGTCCTCAAGGCGAAGGTGCCCAACATGGTCTGGTATAATTACCGACGCTGTCCGGCCGTCATGCTGGCGCGCCAGCTGATCGATGAGGGACGCCTCGGCCGCATTTTCCATTACCGCGCCAAGTTTCTTCAGGACTGGACCATCAATCCTGATCTGCCGCAAGGCGGCGAGGGTCTCTGGCGCCTCGATGCCAAGGCCGCCGGCTCGGGTGTGACCGGCGATTTGCTGGCGCATTGCATCGACACTGCTCTCTGGCTCAACGGCCCCATCCATACCGTTACCGCCATGACGGAAACCTTCATCAAGGAGCGCAAGCATAACCTCACCGGCAAGGTCGAGAAGGTGGACATCGATGACGCCTGCGCGTTCCTGGCCCGGTTCACCAACGGCTCGCTGGCGACATTCGAATCCACGCGTTACGCGCGCGGGCACAAGGCCCTTTACACTTTCGAGATCAACGGCGAGAACGCGTCCCTTTCCTGGGACCTTCATGATCTGCATCGACTTCAATATTTTGATCACTCCGACCAGGGCAAGATCCGGGGCTGGCGGAACATTCACGTGAGCGACGGCGATCATCCCTATTGCGGCAACTGGTGGGTGCCGGGCCTGCAACTCGGCTACGAACACAGCTTCGTCCACCAGGTCGCCGACTTCCTAAAGGGCATCGAAACCGGCAAACCCGCCCGGCCCGACTTCCGCGATGGTCTGGCGACCGATTACGTCACCGATGCCGTCCTCAAATCCGGCAAGAGCGGCAAGTGGGAGCCCGTGAAAAAGATCGGGAAGTAAACGGGGTTGGGGTCCGGACGGCACTCGAGGCGATGAAGCCTCACCTTGACGGCGTGGCAGGGTATTTTATCAATACATCATGCAAATGGATCGTTTTACCATCAAGGCGCAGGAGAGCCTGCAGGCCGCCCAATCTGTCGCCAGCCGGCTTTCTCACCAGGAAATCGATTGCGACCATCTGCTGGTGGCGCTGCTGGAGCAGCCCGACGGACTCACCGCTCCCCTGCTGCAAAAGCTCGGAATCACACCGCCCGCTCTCAAGTCCGACGTTGAAAAGGAACTCGGCCGCCGCGCGAAAGTCCAGGGAGCCACCACCTCCGACACGTTCCTCGGTCAAAACCTGAAAAAAGCCCTCGACGCGGCGCAGGCCGAGGCCGCCAAACTTCATGATGACTACACGAGCACCGAGCATCTGCTGCTCGGCGTGCTCGATCAGGCTGGTCCGGGCCTCAAAAAGATTCTTCAATCCCACGGCCTGACCCACGACAGCGTCCTCAAGGCTTTGGCCGAACTCCGCGGCAACCAGCGGGTCACCGATCAAAATCCAGAGGACAAATTTCAGGCGCTCGAAAAATACGGCAAGGACCTCACCCTGCTGGCGCGGCAGGGCAAAATTGATCCCGTTATCGGCCGCGACGACGAGATCCGACGCATCATGCAGGTCCTCACACGCCGCACAAAAAACAACCCCGTGCTCATCGGCGAGCCGGGCGTCGGCAAGACCGCAATTGTTGAAGGACTCGCCCGCCGCATCGTCAGCGGCGACGTTCCCGAGTCCCTCAAAAACAAAAAGGTCATCGCCATGGATCTGGGGGCGATGATCGCGGGCGCAAAATACCGGGGCGAATTCGAGGACCGTCTCAAGGCGTTCCTCAAGGAGGTCACATCCAGCCAGGGGCGGATCATCCTGTTCATCGATGAACTCCACACCCTCGTCGGCGCCGGCAAGGCCGAGGGCGCGATGGACGCGGGGAATCTCCTCAAACCCCAACTGGCCCGCGGCGAGCTCCGGTGCGTCGGCGCCACGACTCTCGATGAATACCGGAAGCACATCGAAAAGGATGCCGCGCTCGAGCGCCGCTTCCAGCCGGTGCTGGTCGCCGAGCCCACCGTCGAGGCCACCATCGCGATCCTGCGCGGACTCAAGGAGCGATACGAAGTCCATCACGGCGTGCGCATCCAGGATTCTGCAATCGTCGCCGCCGCGACCCTATCGCACCGGTATATCACGGATCGATTTCTCCCCGACAAAGCAGTGGACCTGATGGACGAAGCGGCGTCGCGATTGCGGATGGAGCTCGATTCGATGCCGGTGGAAATCGACCAGTTGGAACGGCAAATCCTCCAGCTCGAGATCGAACAGAACGCCTTGAAAAAGGAAAAGGACGAAGCGTCACGCGAACGATTGAAAAAGCTGGAAAAACAGCTCGCCAACCTCAAGGAACAGGCCTCGCACCTCAAGGCCCAGTGGCAAAACGAGAAAGCCGCCATCAATGCCGCCAGCGTCGTGAACAGCCAGATCGAACAGGCGAAGCTGGACCTCGAAAAAGCCCAGCGCGCCGGCGACCTCAATCTCGCCGCCCAGATTCAATACGGCACCATTCCAGATCTCCAGGCCAGGCTGGCGGCTGCCGAGAAAGCCCTTCACGACCTGCCAGCCGGCAAACGCCTTCTCACCCAGGAGGTCTCTGATGAGGATATTGCCAAGGTCGTCGCCGCATGGACCGGCATTCCCGTCACTCGCATGCTCGAGGGGGAACGGCAGAAGCTGGTGAAAATGGAGGAGCGCCTCGGCGCCCGGGTCATCGGCCAGCGCGAAGCCATCACTGCGGTTTCCAATGCCGTGCGACGGGCTCGCAGCGGCCTCCAGGATCCCAATCGTCCGATCGGCTCCTTCATTTTTCTCGGGCCCACCGGCGTCGGCAAAACTGAACTCGCCCGCGCCCTCGCCGAGTTTCTGTTCGATGACGAAAACAACATCGTGCGCATCGACATGAGCGAATACATGGAAAAACACTCGGTCTCGCGTCTGATCGGCGCGCCCCCAGGCTACGTCGGGTACGACGAGGGCGGGCAACTCAGCGAGGCCGTGCGCCGGCGACCGTATTGCGTCGTGTTGTTCGACGAAATTGAAAAGGCACACCACGACGTTTTCAACGTGCTGCTGCAAGTCCTCGACGATGGACGCCTCACCGATGGCCAGGGTCGCACCATCGATTTCAAAAACACCGTGGTGGTGATGACCAGCAACATCGGCTCGCCGCTCATTCAGCAATATTTCGACCGCAAACAACGGCGGGATGCAACGGACTCAGTCCCCGGTATCGAAACCCAGGAACAGTTGGAACGGGCTGTGAGAGACGAATTAAAAACTCATTTCCGGCCGGAATTTTTAAACCGCGTCGATGACATCATCATTTTCCATAGCTTGGATGAAAAAGAAATCCAGGCGATCGTCGAGATCCAGTTGAAGCGCCTGGAAAGCCGGCTGTCGCAACAAAACCTGACCCTCGAGGTGGATGCCTCTGCGAAGTCGTTCCTGGCCAAGGAGGGTTACGACCCCCAATTCGGCGCGCGTCCCCTCAAGCGTTCCATCCAGGAACATCTCCTCGACCCGCTCGCGATGAAGCTTCTGGATGGCGAGTTCAAACCCGGCGAGCGCATCCAGGTAACCAGGGAAAAGGACGGGCTTAAGCTGACTGCGCGCTAAACGTCCGTTCGGCCGCTACGGCGATTTTTTGGTGAGCGTCCGGGAACCCACCCACCGCGTATTAAACTTCTGCTGCCATGCATCGTTGGTGAAACTCGGGCGTCGTTGCTGGCCATAGAGTTGATCGTCCATGCCGTGCCAGGGCAGCGGCTCCACTTTCCAACCGAGCTCGCAGTGAAAATCGGCGTCCTTGTCCCAGCCCACTGAATAAAAAAAGAAATCCCGAACGGATCCGGAAGCCCGCGCGGGCAGGATGTTAGTCGTGAATTCAAGCGTCAGCTCATCGCCCCCATTCAGCAGCACCAGCGCATTGTCACGCGCGCTGATCAGTTCATCCACGGGGCCATATCGCGTGCACCAACCCAGCGGCGTGATGGTCCAATCCGCATGGGCCCGCGCCCTCGCGTAGTCCGGGGTGAGCGGCAAAAACCAGGGGAGCGATTCGAACTCGCTGTAACCGCGCGCGTGCAAATCGCTGCGCGTCGCCGGCAGCTGTGTGATGGTCGTCTGCGAATTGTCGCGCTTCTCGAACAGCGCGATGCGGTCCCAATGAATTTCGAACGCGGTCCGAAGCCGCAGCCGCCGCGCGCTCTCGGGAAGTTTTCCCGCGAGGTCCACCAGTATGGTCTTGGTTTTTCCCGCGGGCGCTCCCACTGCCACATCGACGGGAGTCCACGCATTTTCCCCCACTTCCACCTCGAGGACGGGAAACGGAAATGGAAGGTCCGGCGTATGCGACGCGCCGACATTGGCCATGCCGCCCCCAAACCGCAGCCAGCCCGTCAACGCCAGCACGAGCGGCCGCTTCGTGTCGAGCGGCCCAAAATCCAGCGTCACCCCGTGGGGCTCAGCCAATCCGCGCAGTTGCGCCCCGCGCAGCATGGACGGTGACGCCATTTTTCCATCGATGACCTGCAAGTCGGCGGTGACGTCGGCGCCGGATTGATTCGTCGCGCGCAACAGGGGATGGCGCTCGTGCAACGTGACAAGCCGATGCTCGGGAAAGGGTTTTCCGGGGAGCAACTTGCCCGTGGTGTGAATCTCGGTTCCGGGAGGATGATCCACCACGACGAGCTTCGCTTCATCCAGGTAAAGGACCTCGCGTAATTCCTCCGTCACCTGCATGACATGTCGGTCGCCGCGGGGCCGGAAAACCGAGTCATCGCCAAGCCAGACGAATTCCGACGGATCGGCATCGATGAAATGCGTATCGGAAACACGAAGGCCCAGGGGTGATGCGCCCAGCAGATCCGTCACGAACCGGAATCGCCCGCCGTCCCACGCGAAAAGATAGGGGCACGATCCGGATGGTTTTTCAATTTCATCCAGCGTCACCACCGCACATTTGTCGGATGCCAAATCGTCATGATTGACGAACCCATCGAACCAGCGGACGGCCACCGAGTCCACGCGGGCATGGCGGCCTGCGCCCAACTCCACCGGCAGCCGTTGCACGGTGCGCCACGAACGGAGTCCGCCCGCGTTCATCTCGATGCGCACCCCGATGCCGCTGGCGTTGGATCGATGCCCCGCGAGACGAAGTTTCAATTGATGATTGGCGTTCCCCCCGTCGTTGCGAAACAACAATACCCCCGCCCCTTCGATCGCCACGGCCAGGTCCGTGTCGCAATCGCCATCAAAGTCCGCCGCCGCGACGTACCGCACTTCCCCCCGCACCTGGCTCAGTCCCACTGCCGTGGTGACATCCCGAAACCCCGCGCTCCCGGTGTTCCGCCACACGCGCAGACCGCGTCCCGACGCGACA
The DNA here is from genome assembly GCA_041166945.1 of Verrucomicrobiota bacterium. Classification (GTDB taxonomy): domain Bacteria; phylum Verrucomicrobiota; class Verrucomicrobiia; order Limisphaerales; family JADJPG01; genus DASTLJ01. The sequence continues at coordinate 12,068 of JBEEGQ010000276.1, read as the reverse complement.
ACGTCCAGCCATCCGTCATTGTCGTAATCCACAAGAGTCAATGCACCGACCGCAAATCCATTCAGCGACAGTGACGCAGGCGGAGTGGCACCGCCGAAGCGGATTTCGATCCTGTCCCGGCTCGCCGACACAATGTCCGGGAGCGAGTCATTATTCAAATCGCCCGTCACGAGAACGGACGCCGGCGGGAGGACGTCGCCCGTGTTGGTGACGGCAAACGGCCCGCCACGTTGCCGTGCAAACACGAGCGGTGTCCCATTCTCCCTGGCGATCATCACGTCCAGAAGTTCGTCGTCGTTCAAGTCCTCGACTGCCAATTGCGTTGCGCCGGCCACTGTCGCGGGAAGGCCGGAGGTCACGTTCAGTTCCGAGAAATACATCGCGAAGGTGCTGCTGAGATTTCGAAAATAACGGGGACCCAAGCCGCCTGGCTGCAGCGCGAGCAGGCCGAGTTTGCCGGTATAATCAAAATCGATGAGAACTCCATCGATGCCCGCGAGGGAGCCGAGATTCGAAGCCCGGGTCGCATCAACCGCGACGCCGTTCGTGGTGAACGAAAAAACCTGGCAGCCCTTGTCGCTCAGCAACACCGCGTCCTCCGTCCGATCGTTTTGCAGGTCGCCAACGAGGCAGACGTGATATTGGGCTCCTGCCAGCGCCGGCAACGCACTCGCGACCGGGGTCAATCCGCCGCCCCCATTCCGAAGGAGCCGAAATTTTTCGCCCTCGCGCACCAACAGGCTGTTGCGCCCGTCCGACGCGAGGTCGATCACGCCCAGCGGGCCCGCATACGCCGCGCTATTCGTGAGCGCGGAGGCAGTGATGTCGGTGAAAGTGACTTTAACGCCCGACAAAAGCGGTTGCTCGAGCTGAAATGGAAGCTTTGCAATGGTGTGTTTGCAGCGTTCGAAAGTGGCGATGTCACTCGTCTGTCCAGGATTTCGAGCGAGAATTTCCTGATGTTTTTTTAATTCCTCGGCAGCTTCCTCAGGCCGGCCGAGGCGCAGCAGCAACTGGCCGAGACGATAATGTGCCGCGGGATGTCCCGGCTCGAATTCGATCACCGTTTGAAATTCCCTCACCGCATCGTCCATGTGGGAAAGGCGTTCATGCGCCAGTCCCAGCTGGAAGTTCAAAGCGGTGACGGCGGGGTCGAGTTGGTGCGACTGGGACAACGATTTCAACGCGTTGGTCGCGTCGCCAGCCCGAAGCCAGGCGCATCCGGCAATAAAATGGGCTGCTGCGGAAGTCGGATCCAGCCGCAGGGCTTCATCGGTGGCGCGAATGGCTTCGGCAGGCTGGTTGGCCAGCAGAAATGCGCTAGCGAGATTGAGATGCGCTTCGACCTTGGAAGGATTGCGCTTCAATGCCTGTTGGAAATAACCCACCGCGCCGGCTCCGTTTCCCTGTTCCATCTGGCTCTTGCCAAGGTTGGTCAGGCGCGTGAACGGATCCGTTTCATCGCCTCTTTTACAACTCCCGGCCGCAGCGCCGATCAGCAGCACCAACAGAATCGTGTGAGACTTGAACATTAAACAGCCTTGGGACGCAATCTGCGTCAATTGACAACAGGGTGTCAACGATAGCAATATAACCCCAGTCGGGGAGTGGGTCGTAAATGGCAGACCGTGATTCATCATTCATGGAAGAAAGGTCTTTATGAGCGCCGACATCAGAAACACGGAATCAACTGAATCGCCCCGCGCGATTCGCATCCCCGCAGGCTCGGTCACTCTCGAAGGGGAAATTGACGTGCCGCAATCCGCACACGGCGTCGTCGTGTTCGCGCATGGCAGCGGCAGCAGCCGGCATAGCCCGCGCAATAAATTCGTAGCGGCTCAATTGCGAAAAGCCCGCCTCGGAACGGTGTTGTTGGATCTGCTCACCCCGGACGAGGAGGGCGCCGATGCAGCGCGGGGCTATCTTCGGTTTAATATCGGGCTGCTCACCCAGCGGCTGGTCTGCGCGGCCCAATGGATCGCCGGCGAAGACGAGGCACGCCATTTGCGCCTGGGATTTTTCGGATCGAGCACCGGAGGCGCCGCCGCCCTCGTGGCCGCAGCCGACCTGGGCAAAACCATCAGCGCCGTCGTTTCGCGGGGTGGCCGCCCGGACCTGGCCGGTGGCGCGTTGCGCCGTGTCAAATGTCCCACGCTCCTCCTCGTCGGCGAATTGGATGAACCGGTGCTGGAACTGAACGAGGAAGCGTGCGAATTGCTGAATTGCGAAAAACAACTGCGCATTGTTCCGGGAGCCACGCATCTCTTCGAGGAACAGGGCGCTCTCGATGAAGTCTCCAGGCTGGCCGCCGAATGGTTCTCCGAACATCTCGGCCACGATTACGGTTCGCGGTTTCGTCGATGAGGCGGCGATGCCCGCGCGTTATCCAAATCGCAGGGCGGCAGGCCAGGTTCTGGCCGGTGCGCTTCGGCATCTCAGCAGGCTTCCAAATGGCATCGTGCTCGGGCTTCCCCGCGGCGGCGTGCCCGTGGCGTATGAAATCGCCTGCGCGCTGGAATTGCCGCTCGATGTTTTCATCGTCCGCAAGCTGGGCGTGCCCGGCCATGAAGAGCTGGCGATGGGCGCCATTGCCAGCGGCGGCGTGCGCGTCTTGAACCAGCATGTCATCGCGCGCCTGGCGATCCCTGAACCGGTCCTCGACGCGGCCGCCGCCGCCGAGTCGATCGAACTCGAACGGCGTGAGCGAATTTACAGGCCCGCCGGAGCCGCGCCCGCGCTTCGGGATCGAACCGTGCTTCTGGTGGATGACGGGCTCGCCACCGGCTCGACGATGCGGGCGGCTGTGGCGGCCGTGCGCGCCGCCGGCGCTGCGCGAATCCTCGTCGCAGTGCCCGTCGCGCCTCCCGATGTGTGTGCGGCGTTGGCGCTCGAGGCGGATGAAGTGGTGTGTCCCCTGCGCCCTGTGGACTTCAGTTCCGTGGGCGAATGGTATGTGGAATTTGCGCAGACCACGGACGAGGAAGTGCGGGCGCTCGTGGCGAATCGAAGCGGCCGGCAGCGCCCGGAAAATCACGACTCCCAGAATTTGAAGGAGCGGTAGCCCGCCTGGCCCCACGCTGCCGGAACGCCGAGCCATTCTGAAACGGTGTTGATTGTCCCCCAGAATGCCATGTTCAAGGGTGCGGAATAGGAGAGAGCCAGGAACAACACGACGAGCGCGACGTTGGACATCGCATACATTCGCTCGCGGGTTTCCGCCGGCAGCCACGGGGCGATCGCCTGGAATCCATCCAGCGGCGGAATCGGAATCAAATTGAACAGCACGGCGCTGATTTCCAGCTTGAGCACAAATGCCAGCGCCACGGTGCCCATCAGACCAGGGTCGCGTGGAATGACCCCGACGTTGAACAGCAACGCCAGGAGCGCGATGAGAACAAGGTTCATCGCCACGCCCCCCAGCGACATAAGCGTCTCCCATTCCCGGGAACGGAGCAACTGCCGTTCGATGTAAACCGCTCCCCCAGGAAGTCCGATCCCACCCAGCGCCAGAAAAAACAGGGGCATGGCGATGCTGTAAAGCGGATGAGTGTAGCGCAGCGGATTGAGGGTGAGATATCCCTTCTCGCGCACGGTATAATCCCCGCCTTTCAGCGCCACGAAAGCGTGCCCAAATTCATGCAGGCAAACGGAGAAAACCCAGAGGATGACAACGATGAAAAAGCAGGCCATCGCCGGAAGGTTAGAGGATTGAACGAAGTCTCATCGCGCCCGGTGATGTGCAGGAAAGAGGTCACCATTGCAAGTTGTGTTTGTTCGTGCGTTTCCCGGCACGTTGTCCTAAACCACAACCCATGCGCATCCTCGGCATCATCCCCGCGCGTTTTGCCTCGACGCGGTTTCCGGGCAAGCCGTTGCATCCGATCGCGGGAAAGCCGCTGATTCAGCATGTCGTCGAGCGCTGCCGGATGGCCGCAACATTGAGCGAAGTGCTGGTGGCGACCGACGATGAGCGGATCGCCGCGGTGGCCCGAAAGTTTTGCCGCGTGGAGATGACCGCCGCAACGCATCCCAGCGGCACCGATCGAATCGCGGAAGTCGCGGAACGTTGCGAGTGCGAGGCCATCGTTAACATTCAGGGCGACGAACCCCTCATCGATCCCGTGGTGATCGATGCCGTGGCGGGCGCGCTGGAGAATGCCCCAATGAGCACCGCCGCCGCGCTGCTGCGAGACGCGGCCGATTTTGACAACCCCAATGTCGTGAAAGTCGTTGTCAACGCCGCAGGACGCGCCTTATATTTCTCCCGCCGCGCGATTCCGTTCGTGCGAGATGCCGCCAGTCATCCGATAGCGGAGCATTTGGCGGCATTTCCATTTTTGAAGCACCTCGGCATCTACGGATACCGGCGCGAAACGCTCCTGAAACTGGTCCAGCATCCGGTCAGCCCGCTGGAGGCGGCCGAAAAACTCGAACAGCTTCGCGCGCTCGAAAACGGCATCGAAATCGCCGTGGTCCGGGTGGCTTACGAGAGCATTGGCGTGGACGCGCCCGAGGATGTCGCGCGCGTTGAGAGATTGTTGCAGCGTTGATTCTCGCCGCCCAAAGCGCGGCCGACGGACAGGACCCCGCGGCAGGACATGGCCGTGCCCGGAATTTTTTGCGGTTCAACACCTGAAATGAAATACATCTTCGTCACCGGCGGCGTGGTAAGTTCACTCGGCAAGGGACTGACCGCCGCGTCGCTGGGAACCCTGCTCGAAAATCGTGGTCTGAAGATAACCCTTCAGAAATTTGATCCCTATCTGAACGTCGACCCCGGGACCATGAGCCCCTATCAGCATGGCGAGGTCTACGTTTTGGATGACGGGGCTGAAACCGACCTGGACCTTGGCCATTACGAACGGTTCACCAGCACAAAATTGTCGCGGATGAACAACCTGACCAGCGGCCAGGTTTACCAGCAGGTGTTGAACAACGAACGCGAGGGACGCTACCTCGGCAAAACCGTCCAGGTCATCCCGCATGTCACGGATGAAATTCAGCACCGGATCCATGCCATCGCGGCACAGTCAAAATCCGATGTGCTCATCACCGAGATCGGCGGCACCACCGGCGACATCGAGGGACTCCCCTTTCTCGAAGCCATCCGTGAATTTGCGCTCGAGGCGGGGGTTGGCAATGTCCTCTTCATCCACGTCACCTATGTTCCGTTCATCAAGGCGGCCGGGGAATTGAAGACCAAGCCGACCCAGCAATCGGTCGCGAAATTGCGCGAGATCGGCATCGCACCTCACATCCTGGTGTGTCGCTGTGAATACCCGCTCGACAAGGAATTGCGCCAGAAAATCTCCATGTTTTGCAATGTCCCCTACGAGGCGGTCATCGAGGAAAAAGACGTCGAACATTCCATCTACGAAGTGCCCCTGATGCTCCAGCGCGAGCGCATGGATGATTTGGTCTGCAAATATCTTCATCTCGATGTGCCCCAGCCGGACATGAGCCCGTGGCAGGACATCATCCGCAAACTCATCGCCCCTCAGCACCGGGTCCGCATCGGCGTCGTCGGCAAATACATCGAGTTGCAGGATGCCTACAAATCCGTTTACGAAGCGATCATCCACGGGGGCGTCGCGAACGACTGCGGAGTCGAGATCGAAAAAATTGAGTCCGAGGAGATCGAAAAGTTCGGCGCTGAAAAAATGCTGAAGGGCCTCAGCGGCGTTTTGGTGCCGGGCGGTTTTGGCGAGCGGGGCATCGAAGGCAAGGTCCAGGCCGCCCGCCATTGCCGCGAGCACAACCTCCCCTACCTCGGCCTCTGCCTGGGCATGCAGATCGCCTGCATCGAATTCGCGCGCGACGTCCTGAAACTCGAGACGGCTCACTCCACCGAGTTCGACGAAAACACGCCCCATCCGGTGATCGCCCTGCTGGATGCCCAGAAAAAGGTCTCCAAAAAAGGCGGCACCATGCGCCTGGGCGCGCAACCCTGCCAGTTGGTCGTGGGCACAAAAACCCAACAGCTCTACGGCGCCTTCGTCATCCACGAGCGCCATCGTCATCGCTACGAATTCAACAACGCCTACCGCGCGCAGTTCGAAAGCCAGGGATTCATATTCAGCGGCAATTCACCGGACGGCAAGCTGGCCGAGATCATCGAGCTGAAGGATCATCCCTTTTATCTCGCCAGCCAGTTTCATCCGGAATTCCTCAGCAAGCCCAACAAGCCGCACCCCCTGTTCCGCGGGTTCATCGCGGCCTGCCACCAATACCTGCACCAGCGTCCGATTTGAGCCGCCGCAGCCGTCGCCGACACCGCTTGCGCGCGCCGATTCTTCTCCAATCGCCGGGGGCGTTCTGACAGAGTCGTTGCCCGCGCCGCGCGCGAGATCGTTGTCCCATCGCGAAGCCATTGAATTTCTTCTCGGACTGAACCTCTTTGGATCGAGGTTCGGATTGGAAACGCCGCGCCAGCTGGCTCTTCTGGCCGGCAATCCCCAGGATTCCCTCCGCTTCATCCACGTCGCGGGCACCAATGGCAAGGGCTCCACCTGCGCGATGCTGGAAAGCATCTTTCGCGCGGCCGGATGGCGCGTTGGATTGTTCACCTCGCCCCACTTGGTCTCCTTTGCCGAGCGCCTCCAGGTCAATCGGAAGGTCATTTTCCCCGGCCACCTGGCGCGCCTTGTCAGCGACCTCCAACCGCTCCTGAAGGAATTTCCCGCCGACACACCGCCGACGTTGTTCGAGGTCGCGACCGTCCTGGCGCTGCAATATTTCGCAGTCCAAAAGTGCGACATTGTGATTTGGGAGACCGGGTTGGGCGGACGTTTGGATGCCACCAACATCGTCACCCCCCTCGCCAGCGTGATCACCAACATCGGCTGGGACCATCAACAATGGCTCGGCGACTCGCTCGACAAAATTGCCGCCGAAAAAGCCGGCATCCTGAAACCGGGAGTCCCGGCGATCACCGCCGCAACTCCAGGTCATGGCCTCGAAGTCATCATCGAAACGGCTCGTCTCCTCGGCACGCCATTGACGCGAGTCGGTCCCGGATGTTCTGGTGATGAGGTGAATTCCGCGGATCCCCTCGCCGCGATCTGGCCCGGTAATCGCCGACAAATTCCCGCGCTCCCTCTGCCCGGGGCTCACCAGCGCCTGAATGCCGCCGTCGCGGTAGCCACCGTTCAGGCGGTGTCAGCACAAATCAAAGTCGATGACCACGCAATCGTTGACGGACTGCTGACGGTCGATTGGCCCGGAAGGTTGCAGGTGGTAAAATCCGTGCCCGGCCGGACCATCGTTTTGGATGGAGCGCATAACTCGGAGGGCGCGCGGGCGCTTCGCGCTGCGTTCGACGAACTGTTTCCAAAGGCGCGTCCCACTCTGATCCTCGGCGTGCTAGCTGACAAGGACTGGAGGCCGATTGTGGACGCACTGGCGCCGCTGGCCGGTCGGATTGTGCTGACGCCGGTGAGCAGTCGGCGCACCTTGGAGCCCTCCGCGATGCGCGCGGCTTGCACGACGGTTTCACCGTCCGTCAACGTGGTTGTTTGCGCGACTTTGGAAGAGGCACTTCGCAATGCCGCTGCTGACCCTCTGTTGCTGATCGCCGGATCGTTGTACCTGGTGGGTGAAGCGATGCAATTGCTCGGATTGACCCCGAAGCTGGCGGCGGATGAACTCGCGTTGAACGAATGGATCCGGCCGCAACCAGCCGCGCCGTGAAGTCGCAGCCAGACAATTGCTACCATTAGAATCCCCAAATCGGCGAGCCTCTTGGATTAGCAACGGTTACCTCCCTCGAAGAGGGTCTTATACTTTCCCCGGCTCGTTGACTGTGTTGGCCACGGCTTATTAGATTCCATCGGCCCGGGATGGTCCGGTTCGGGCATCCATTTCATGAATTCCATCACGCCCATGTGGCGGTCCACGGTTGGGAAAAAGATCGTCATGGCGTTGACGGGTGCCGCCCTCTTTCTATTCGTGATCGCGCATCTGCTCGGCAACCTGCAAATCTTCCTCGGCCCGGAGGCCTTGAATCGTTACGGGCATTTTCTGCAGTCCAACATGGAACTGGTCTGGCCTGCGCGCCTGGGATTGCTGGCTTGCGTCGTGTTGCATATCGTCGCCGCGGTTCAGCTTTCCGCCGCCAACAAGGCGGCGAGGCCCGTGGGCTACGAGGGCAACCCGCATCCGGTAGCCACCACGTATGCCTCGCGGACGATGTTAATGAGCGGCCTGATCATCGCCGCGTTTATCATCTATCATCTGCTGCATTTCACCGTGCTGGTGAAGGGATTGAATTTCAGCGGCCAGGACTTCGCGGCTTTCCAGGATGAAAAGGGGCGCCACGATATTTACCGGATGATGATCCTCGGTTTTCAACAGCCGATCGTGACGATTTTTTATCTCGTGGCGATGGCGCTGCTTTGCCTGCATCTGAGCCACGGGATTTACGCGATGTTCCAATCGCTTGGTTTGAAACCGGGCTGTTGCCCGGGCTTTCCGCGGGCGCTGGCCAAATGGGGATCCATTCTGATCTTTTGCGGCTATGCGGCAATTCCGCTGGCGATCCTGAGCGGGTACGGCCGGGAGTATGTCACCGCACCGCCCCCCGATCCCACAGTCGGAAAGGAGATGAAATAACATGGCTGAGCTGGATGCCAGGATTCCTCCCGGACCGCTCGGTCAGAAATGGGAGACGCATAAATTCACGACCCGGCTCATCAACCCGGCGAACAAGCGGAAGTATAAAATCATCGTGATCGGTGCCGGCCTGGCGGGCGCCTCCGCCTCGGCCACGCTCGCGGAACTCGGGTACGAAGTGCATAACTTCGTCATTCACGATTCGCCGCGCCGCGCGCACTCGGTGGCCGCCCAGGGCGGCATCAATGCCGCCAAGAATTACCAGAACGACGGCGACTCCGTGCATCGGCTCTTCTACGACACCATCAAGGGCGGCGATTTTCGGGCGCGCGAGGCGAACGTGCACCGGCTCGCGGAGGTATCGGTGAACATTATCGATCAATGCGTGGCGCAGGGCGTCCCCTTTGCCCGCGAATACGGCGGGTTGCTCGACAATCGTTCCTTCGGAGGGGCCCAAGTCAGTCGCACTTTCTATGCGCGAGGCCAGACAGGACAGCAACTGTTGCTGGGCGCCTACTCGGCTCTTTGCAGAAACATTGGAAATGGCGGGGTGAAATCCTACACCCATGCCGAAATGCTCGATCTGGTGGTCGCCGATGGCCATGCCAAGGGCGTCATTGTCCGAAATCTTCAAACCGGCGAAATCACCCGGCACAATGCCGACGCGGTCGTCCTGGCCACGGGCGGTTATGGCAATGTCTATAATTTATCCACCTACGCCCGGCAGGCCAACACGACCGCCATCTGGCGCGCGTATAAACGCGGCGCCTGCTTCGCCAATCCCTGCTACACCCAAATCCATCCCACCTGCATCCCCGTCAGCGGCGATTATCAATCCAAGCTGACGCTGATGAGCGAGTCGTTGCGGAACGACGGGCGCGTCTGGGTGCCGAAACGAAAGGAGGATTGCGCGAAGAAACCGGCGGACATCCCGGAGGGGGACCGCGATTATTATCTCGAGCGCATGTATACGGCGTTCGGAAACCTGGCCCCGCGCGACATCGCCAGCCGCGCGGCCAAGACCGTCTGCGACGAGGGCCGCGGTGTGGGAGAGACAGGCCTGGGGGTTTATCTGGATTTCGCGGAGGCCATCCAGCGGCTGGGAGAGCCGAAGGTGCGCGAGCGCTACGGCAACCTGTTCGCGATGTATCATGAAATCACGAACGAGGATGCCTACCACACTCCAATGCGGATCTATCCCGCCGTGCATTACACGATGGGCGGCTTGTGGGTGGATTACAACCTGATGAGCAATCTCCCGGGCCTCTTCGTTTTGGGAGAGGCCAACTTCTCCGACCATGGCGCCAATCGCCTCGGGGCCAGCGCCCTGATGCAGGGACTGGCCGATGGTTACTTCGTGCTGCCCGCAACGATCAGCGGTTATCTCGCGACGCAAAATCCCGCGCGCCGCCCCGCCACCGATGCGGACAGCTTCAGGCTGGCGGAGGAAAACGTGCAACACCTCACGCGGCGAATGATCGAAAACAAAGGGCAGCGCACGCCCGCCAGCTTCCACAAGGAGTTGGGCCGACTGCTGTGGGATTATTGCGGGATGGCCCGCAACCAGGCCGGGCTCGAGCGCGGCATCGAATTGATCGCCGCCTTGCGCGATGAATTCTGGCGCAACGTAAAGGTCTCAGGTGAAGCCGGGGATTGGAACCAATCCCTTGAACAGGCCGGCCGCGTTGCCGATTTCCTCGAACTGGGCGAATTGATGTGCCGCGATGCCCTGCATCGCGAGGAGAGCTGCGGCGGCCATTTTCGCGAGGAATATCAATACACCGCGGCCGACGAGGAAACCAAAAAAGGCCTCGTCAATCCCGGCGATGTCAAGCGACGCGACGATCCGTTCGCCTACGTGGCGGCTTGGGAATTTGCCGGCGAAGGCCGGCCCCCGGTTCTCAACAAGGAACCCCTTGTCTATGAAGAGGTCAAAATGAGCACGCGAAGCTACAAGTGATGCGTCGCTCGAGACGAATGCTGGCTGCTCAGGATTTTCCAATCCCGTCATGAAAGTCACAATCAAAGTCTGGCGTCAGAAAAACCGCGGCGCCCCCGGCGCATTCCAGCGTTACGCCACGCCGGAGTTGAACGCGAACATGTCCTTCCTGGAAATGCTGGACGTGGTCAACGAGCAACTCGCCCAACGCGGCGAGGAACCGATCGCGTTCGATCATGACTGCCGCGAAGGCATCTGCGGCACCTGCTCGCTCGTGATCAACGGCAAGCCCCATGGCCCGCACAAGGGAGTGGCGACGTGCCAGACTTACATGCGCAGTTTCCACGACGGCCAGGAGATCGTGATTGAACCGTTCCGCGCCCGCGCATTTCCGATCATCAAGGATTTGGTCTGCGACCGGAAGGCATTCGATCGCATCCAGCACGCGGGCGGCTTTATCAGCGTCCGCACGGGCAGCGCTCCGGATGCGAATTCGATCCTGGTTCCCAAACCCACATCCGACCTGGCGATGGATGCAGCGCAATGCATCGGTTGCGGCGCCTGCGTGGCCGCCTGTAAAAATGCCAGCGCCATGCTTTTCGTCGCCGCGAAGGTTTCCCACCTCAACCTCCTCCCGCAGGGTCAGCCCGAGAAGGAGCGCAGGGTCAAGGGAATGGTCGCCCAGATGGACCAGGAAGGATTTGGGGGCTGCACGGTCACCGGAAGCTGCGAAGCCGTTTGTCCCAAGGAAATCTCCCTCGATTTCATCACGAAAATGAATCGTGATTATGCCGTCGCGCTGATGAAGGGCGAGCCTGCCAGGGCCGCGGCGGGCGGCGCAGGTTGAGAGAATTCCGGAGCGCCGACGCCCCAGCCAACAAAACAGCGGCGGTCTTTCGGCCGCCGCTGCCAGGGGGAAGTGGAACTCAACCGTAAATCAGTCGTCTTTGCGAAATTCAACCCGCCCGCAGTTTTCCCACGTGAACGCGATGCGATCGGGGCCCGCCACTTCCAGCTTGCCCGGCACGAAACAGGCATTTCGATATTCCTTTTCCGCCACCTGCCCTTCGCCCGCGCCCGTCCGAACATTCGCGCGAAAGGTCACCGCGCCGCCCGGCACATGATCGTCGCCCGTGATTTTAACGGCGACGATCTCCTCGCCGAGCTGGGTGATCTTAATGACCTGGTCGAAGTGTCCGCGGTAATGGCCGATCCATTCGCCAGCGAGGTTCGCAGGCACCATGGTCTGTTTGGTCTGAGGCGTCTGTGTCATTGATGAGAAGCTGCCACACGGCCATCGCAGCGCAATCCGTGCGGTCGATGTTTTCCCCCGGAAAACGCCGCCGATATGCGCGGATCGGCAACTAGGGGATTTACGGAGCCGGACAGGTTTGCTGTGTCGCGGGGCGAGCAAAACAGGAGAAGCGGCGTAGTTAGCAAAACAGGAATCTCCTTGTCCGCACCACCCGTCTTTGAGGAGGGCGAGCGTAGCGATGCCCGACGAAAAGACGGGTGGTGC
>JBEEGQ010000275.1:0-9522 GCA_041166945.1 Verrucomicrobiota bacterium | reverse complement strand
CCCGCCGTCGTGAAGGCCTTCACTTCCTCCCCTTCACCAATGTCGAACCGCTGTCCAATATTGATGAACGCGGGCACCGCCGGATTCAACGGCCCGAGCGTGCGCGCGATCACCGATCCCAGATGCGGCGCCGCAACGGTCTGCGGCGGCTGATAACCGGTGTGCCAATGAAACTGGTGCCGCGAATGCAGAATAAATCCCAGGTCGCCCGCGGTATAACTGCGGATCAACGTGCCCCGATCCATCACGCCGGCGATTTTTTCGAGCCCGGCGGAAAACTGGATCGAGTCCACCGCGGTGTCGATCGTTGGAAACGTGCTCATCACATCCCCGGGCTTGATGCCCTTCACAAAAGGGGTGAATCGCTTGGGATCAAACGTCTCCGTGTGCGCCATTCCGCCGCCCATCCACAACACAATGACGGTGTCCGCGCGGGCCGCGATCGTCTCGATCGTTTCCGCTCCGAAAACCGCCCTGGACGGGCCGGCGGCCAAGGCGCCGAGAGTCGCAGCGCTGGCGGTTTTAAGGAAGTGACGACGGTTCATGGATCACACACATAGCAGGCTTCGTTGGATTCGTCGAGAAGCGCCTCATGGATTCGTCGGCTTAGGAATTTGCACTCGCCTCCCGAGTTTCGTCCCGCTAGAAGAATCGCGTGACCCCGACCACCGCTGTGCCGCCACCGAGCACGCAAAGCCCCGATGCCTCCGAAGCCCGCACGCTGCGCGAATTGTCCCCCCAACAAAAGCGCTCGGGACTTGCCGCCTGGCTCGGCTGGACCTTCGACGGTTTGGACATGCATCTCTACACGCTCGTGGCGGTGCCCTACGTCGCAGAACTCATGGCGTTGACGGAAAAAGATCCGCGCGTCGCCCAGCATGGCGCGATCATCAATGCATCGTTCCTGATCGGCTGGGCCCTGGGCGGCGCGTTTTTCGGGCGCATTGGCGATTTGCTCGGACGCAGCCGCGCGCTGTGTCTCACGATTCTCACCTACGCCGCGTTCACCGGGCTCTCCTCGGTCGCGCAAACCTGGTGGCACCTTTTGATCTTTCGCTTCCTCTCCGCGCTCGGCATTGGCGGGGAATGGGCCGTGGGCGCTTCGCTGCTGTCGGAGACATGGCCGCGCCGCTGGCGGCCGTGGATCGCCGCGACGCTGCAAAGCGGGGTGAACATCGGCGTTCTCCTGGCGTGCGGCGCGGGATTCCTGTTCGCGCACACACGGCCGCGCTGGATTTTTCTTGTCGGCATTTTGCCGGCGCTTTTGACCCTGTGGATTCGACGGGCGGTGCCCGAAACGGAGGAATGGCAAAAGGCGCGTGGCGCCGCGCGGGACAAGGCGCCGAGCGTCCTGGATCTTTTTCGCGGGGCGGTCCTGCCCACCACGCTCAAGGTGACGTTAATCTGCGGCATCTCGCTCACCGCGCACTGGACATTCATGTACTGGCACCAGGCGCACATTCGAAACCTGCCCGAGGTGCGCGACCTCTCCGACTCGGCGAAGGCCTACGTCGCCGTCTTCGCTCTGGCGCTGGTGATGGTCGGGTCGATCCTGGGAAATTATCTCTCCGCGGCCGTGGCGGTGCGGTTCGGATACCGGCGCGCGATCGTGGGAACCATGCTGGCTTACTTCGCGGCGATGATGGCGGCGTATGCGTTGCCCCACCGGCACGGGACGCTGCTCTGGTTTCTTTTCCTCATCGGGCTTTGCCAGGGGGTTTTTGGATTGTTCACCATGTGCCTGCCGCCGCTGTTTCCGACGCTGCTTCGCACGACGGGGGCGGGCTTTTGCTACAATTTCGGGCGCATCGTCGCCGCGGGCGGCACCGTGATGTTCGGTATTTTCACAAAGGTGGGCGACTATCGGCTGGCACTGTTTTACGCCGCCTTCCTGTTTGTGCCGGCCGCTGCGGCGGGATTGATGCTGCCACAGGAACGTGGCGAGCAACTCGCGACCGCGCGCTAGCTCCTTCGGTTCACATGTTCAGTCTCGCCAACAAAATTACACTGGTCACCGGGGCGGCAAGCGGCATCGGCGAATCCATCGCAGCAGCGTTCGCTCGGGCCGGAGCCACCGTGTTTGTCGCCGATCGCAATTCGGAAGGCGGCGATCTTGTGGTCGCAAAAATCAAGGCCGAAGGCGGCGACGCGGAATTTCTCCCGCTCGACATCAGCCGCGAGCCGGACTGCGAAAGCGCGGCTCGCCAGGTGCTCGGCGCTCACGGGCGCCTCGATATCCTGGTCAACAACGCCGGCATCGGCCATGTCGGCACGATGCTCCAAACCACCGGCGCCGATCTCGATCGGCTTTACGCGGTCAATGTCCGCGGCCTGTTCAACCTGACGAGCGTTTTTCTTCCCGCGATGATCGAGCGCAAGGCGGGTAACATCATCAACCTGGCGTCCATCGGGGGCATCGTCGCCGTGCGCGATCGGCTCGCGTATTGCACCACCAAATTCGCCATCGTCGGCTTCACCAAATGTCTGGCGCTCGATCATGCCCTGGAAGGCATTCGCGCCAATTGCATCTGTCCGGGCCGGGTGGAGACTCCGTTTGTCACCGCGCGTCTCAAGGAGTATCCAGACCCTGAAAAGGCTTATCGTGAAATGGCGGCGACCCAGGCCATCGGCCGCATGGCGAGGCCCGATGAAATTGCCGCCGCCGCCGTTTATCTGGCCAGCGATGAATCCGCTTTCGTCACCGGCACCGCCCTGTTGATCGACGGAGGCTGGAGCGCTGGCAAATGAGGTCCGGTGGCGCTGAGGATTTTCATCGACAGGATTTTCATCGACGCTTGTCACCGGGCGCAGGGCGGGGCTAATTTGCCGTGCATGACGCAATACCTGGCATGAAGCCGCGGGTAAGATTCGCCCCGAGCCCGACCGGCTTTCTGCATATTGGCGGCGCACGAACCGCGCTGTTCAACTGGTTGTATGCTCGGCACACCGGAGGCACCTTCATATTGCGCGTCGAGGACACCGACGCCGCGCGCAATTCGCAGCAGGCAATTGATGTCATCCTCGACGGCCTTCGCTGGCTCGGACTCGACTGGGATGAAGGCCCGCTGACGTCCGATGTCACGGGCCCGAACAAGGGCGAGTGCGGTCCCTACTTTCAAAGTCAGCGGCGGGAGAATTATCTTCGGCGTGTTGAGGCGCTGCTCTCGCGGGACCTGGCGTATCGCCACGAGGGGGCGGTGAAATTTCGGATGACCCGGGAACCGATCACGATTCCGGATCTGGTGGTGGGAGATGTCGTTCGCGAGCCCGCGGATCGCGAGGCCGCCGACCCGGATTTTGTCCTGGTGCGTTCCGATGGACAGCCCCTCTTTCACCTGGTGAACGTGGTCGACGATCTCGACATGGGCGTCACGCACGTCATCCGTGGCGAAGATCACCTCAGCAATACGCCCAAGCACATCGCGCTCTTCCGCGCGTTTGGCGTCGAGCCGCCGCGGTATGCGCATATTCCGCTGATCCTCAACCAGGATGGCAGCAAGATGAGCAAGCGCGAAGCGGGCGCTTCGCTCGCCCATTACATCGAAAACGGTTACGCGCCGGAAGCCGTCGTCAATTACCTCTGTCTCCTCGGTTGGTCGCCCAAGGACAACCGAGAGAAAATGCCGCTGGCCGAAACCATCGAGCGCTTTGACCTGCCGCAGATCCTTCGTCACAACGCCCGGTTCGATATTGCCAAGCTGCAATGGCTGAACGCCGAGTATCTGAGGGAATTGTCCGATGACCGGTTCTACGAGCAATGTGTTCATGCGCTGACCCGTTCGGGGGTGAACACCGACCAGTTCGGGCTCGACTACGTGAAGGCCGCCCTCGACACCTGCAAGGGAAAGCTCAAGACATTCACGGACGTCACCGCTTACGCCGGCTTTTATTTTCGGGAGACGCTGGTGTTCGATGCCGAAGCGATGAAGAAGGATTTTGTCGCCTCAAACCGGCCGCTGCTCGGCAAGGTTCGCGAAGCTTTTGCCGCGGCAACGCCGTTCGATGCCGGGACTCTCGAGAAAACTTTGAAAGCCGCCGCCGCTGATTTGGGTATCAAAGCGGGTCAACTGGTCCATCCCACGCGCCTGGCTTGCACTGGAAACACATCAGGGCCGAGCCTCTATCATCTCCTGGCGGTTCTCGGGAGAGATCGCGTGCTGTCACGCATCGATCACGCGCTGTCGCTGATGGTTTGATTTGGCGACGGAGCGTAGCGCGGGCGTCCCGCCTGCGAGTTCCGGCGGCGTCCCGCCGCCAGAGGCTTTCCGGAGCGTGTGACATGGATTCCTCGCACCGGGACGGCGCGGGAACTCGCAGCCGGGACGGCTGCGCTACGTGGGAAACCCGCGCTCCACGGTGAGTCCTGCCTTGAAGTCTGTGGCTTGGGACGCATGCTGGGCGCGTGACTCAAAACGAGGAATTCATGCGGGAAGCCATCCGCATATCGATCGAGCAAATGAGGGCGGGGCAGGGAGGCCCATTCGGTGCCGTTGTCGTGAAAGAGGGCCGCATCATCGCGCGCGGATGGAACCGTGTCACCACCACCAACGATCCGACCGGTCACGCCGAGATAAGCGCCATCCGCGAGGCGTGCCAGGCCGTGGCCGATTTTCGGCTGGCCGGTTGCGAACTTTATTCCAGCTGCGAACCCTGCCCGATGTGCTTGGGCGCGATCTACTGGGCGCGACTCGATCGGATTTACTTTGCGGCAACGCGACAGGACGCCGCGGACGCGGGATTCGACGATGAATTCATCTATCGTGAAGTGCCGCTGCCGCCGGCGGAGCGCCGCCTGCCCACCCTCCAATTGCTCCGCGAATCCGCGATCGAAAGTTTTGCAGAATGGAAAGCCAAGCGCGACAAAGTGCCGTATTGACCGCCGCGTCGGACGGGCGGCGCGTCAAAAATTTGTCGCTTCGCCGATCTTGTTGAAGTAGCCGGCGTAGAAGCTAATCACGCGATAGGCCACCATTCCGGCCACGAAAAGATAGGCGATTTTCGGAAGCCATTCCGAGAGGGCCTTGAGTTTGCGCGAGCCGTCATCGAGATAAAGGGCGCTGAGACGGCGCAAGGTTTCATCGAGTGTTCCCGTGATCTCGCCGGTGCGGTACATCTGTGAGAAAAGGTCGGGAAATTCGGGGGAGGAATCGAGGGCGTCCGCGGGAGTGGCGCCATTGGCGAGGCGCGGTTGCCACGAGTCCACGGTGCGTCGCAACGCGGGCGAACCGCTGGCAGCGGCGGCGAATTGCCATGCTTCAATGATGGTCACCCCGGCGGAAACCAGCGCCTCGAGGGCCGACGCCAGGCGCGCCAATGCCAGGCTCCGGCGGGCGCTTCCCGCAATCGGCAGACCGTGAAGAAACCGTTCCAGGCCGCTGCGCCAGGCTTCATTGCGATTCCCGCGGAACGCCTGGATCCCGAGGAACACGATGAGGTAGAGCGGCACCAGCCACGCCAGGGTTTTCGCGACGTAGACCGCCACATTGCCGCTGAGAACCAGGTCGGGGAGAGGACCGATTAATATCGCGAAATGAAACAGGAAGGCCGGATAGGCCAGGCTGGACAACGTTTGTCGCAACAGCGCCGCGCGCGCGGTGTAATGATCGGCCAGCAGCTGAAATGTGGCGGGCAGACGGCCGCTGCGATCGCCCGCATCGAGGAGGGCCACGTCGAAAGTCGTCAGCCAGGAACCCGCTGCGTGCAATGACTGGCCGAACGTGGCGCCGGCGCGGAGTTGCTCGAGGATCCGCGTCAGCGGTTCACGAAAGGAAGGGAGCGGCGGAGAACGCTGCTGAATTTCAAGGGCCTGAATGACGCCGATGCCTGCTGAGGTGAGCTGATGCAGCTGATGATAAAAGTCCGCCCGGCGCGCGAGTTGCCGGGGCGTGACGAAGAGGGACATAGGCCGGCGCGACAAGGCGCCAGCTCAGGCAGAGAGGCTGTCGAACTTTACCTTTAAATCCTTCATCGGCTTGGCGCCGACCACCTGGTCGATAACCTGGCCGTTCTTGAAGAAAAGAAGTGTCGGTATGGAATTGATGCGGTATTGCACCGCGAGCTGCTGGGCTTGGTCAATGTTGACCTTGGCGACTTTCACCTTGCCCGAATATTCCGTGGCCAGTTGTTCGAGCATCGGCGCGATCATCTTGCAGGGACCACACCATTCCGCCCAGAAATCGACTACGACCGGGGTGGCGGACTTGACGACCTCCTGCTCGAAAGTCTCGGGGGTGAGATTGGTAATGTTGGGAGCTGACATCTGGATGCGGGTTGATTGTTGTCGGTGCCAAGGCTGGCCGCGGGGATCCGCGAGGCCTTATTCGAGTCGTTTCAAAAGCAGCACGCTGACCACCGCTCCAATGCTGACGAGCGCCGCGGTGATCGAGAGGCCTACATCCAGGCCGCTGACTCTTTTGACCACGGGCGCCACGATCGTCGCGCGGCCTGCCGATGGAATGGGCGGCCGCGGAGCTGGAGCGCCAGTGGACGTCGGAGGCCGGGGCGCTGGCGAACCCCCGGAAGTCGGGGGCCGGAGCGGCAACGGCGCGGCCGAGGGCGCAGGCGTCATCGGAGCCGACGGAGCCGGTGGGGTCACCACCACGCCAACGGCGGTTGGCGCGCCGCCCGCGGGAATGGACGGAAGCTTGATCGTCGCCGTCGCTGAGGGTTTCGGCGGGAGCGAAATGCGGACTGTCTCTTTTTTGGGCTGCACTTTGGCAGCGTCGCCGGGTTTCGGAGGAAGACCGCCGGGCGGGGGTGGGGGGAGATTCGGATTGTTGTCAGCCATAACGGTGTTCGATGGGGTGAAACTAGATTTGGGTGCGGCGGGTGTCAAACCTGATTTGAATGACGAATGAGGAATGGTTTGGGATTTACTGCATCGGGGGTTCGTGACGTAATGAGCGGATGCTGGGAACTGGATTGGTAAAGGGCTTCGTGGAAACGGCGCGGAACTTTGTCGGAACCTACACCGACAGTGAAGCGCGGCTCACGACTGTCGAATATCCCGAGGAACGCCTCAAACTAAAGGAGGCGGCCCGGCAATTCCCGTTCCTGGTTTTCGATGGCGCCGACTGGCAGGCCGGATTGCGCTGCGTGGCGTGTCAAATTTGTGAGAAGGAATGCCCGCCCCAGTGCATTTACATCACCAAAAGCAAGGACAAGAAACCGGATTACATCGGCAAACCCCAGTTTTATCCAGCGGTGTTCGACATCGACATCTCGGTCTGCATGAGCTGCCAGATTTGCGTCGAGGTCTGCCCGTTTGAGGCGATCAAAATGGATCAGGACTACGAATTATCGAACGGCGATCGTTTTGATGCGTTGCTCCTGCGGAAGGATAAACTCGCGCGGTCGAACGATTATTATCACGAAGTGCATCCGACCGAAGCCGCGGAAGTCGATCAGCGGCTCGCGGCCGATAAGGAAAAGGCCGAGGCAAAGGCCCGCGCGGACGCGGAAGCCAAAGGGCGCGTCGCAGCCGAGGCAAAGGCCAAGGCTGGGACGGCCGCCGAAAGCTCATCAAAACCTGCGGTTCCTGCCGCCGAATAATCCGCTCGTTCTACTTTCACTTGCGCGAGACGCGGAGTGATTACAGATTACAGGCGTGAAACCCCGTCTGTTCTACGCAGGATGCGTCTGCATTGGGCTGGCCATCCATTGTCTTAAAGCTTCCGAGGATCCTCGTTTATGGATCACTTCCAGCACGAATGCGGCGGGTGAGTTCATCGTTTCCTGGCCGAACACAGCCACCAACTGGGTTTTGGAATCTTCGGCAGTGTTGCCACCGGTTTCTCCCTGGACCTGTCTGCTCCCGGGGACGTATCAAACCAATGGCACTTCCAGCGTGGTCCGCATCGCCGCCGAATCGGAGAGTCGATTTTATCGCTTGCGCCGGCTCGTTCCTGTTGTGGCAGGCCAGTCGGGATTCTGGCAATTGAACGAAGGAGGCGGTGCCGTCTCGGGCGATTCAAGCGGATCGGGCGCGGCGCTCTCGCTCTCGTCGGTGTCGTGGGCGGCCGGCCGATTCGGGCCTGGCTCCCTTCAATTCAATGGAGGCACGGCCGCCGCCGGAAGCCGGGCGTGGGTCAGCAACACCAATTATCGGGTGCTGCCGGCGTCCGGACAATCCTTCAGCGTCTCCCTCTGGTTCAACCCGGACTCAGTCTCCGCCGGTTCGCGCGGGCTCATCGGCAATCCCGGCAATGGCACCAACGGCTGGCAGGTGACGCTCCAGACGCCCGGGCCAGGAACAAATCAGCTGATATTTTCCAGCATCGGGACCGGCGGTTCCTTGAGCGTGACCGGGCGGACCTCGCTGCTGCCCGGGCAATGGCATGCATTGACCGTGACGCATGACGGCGCCAAGGGATCGATTTACCTCGACAGCGAATTGTTGGCGGAAGGCATGGGGGCAATTGTCGCCAATGCGTCGCCGATCTATTTTGGAGGAGGCATCGCCGGGTTGAGCAGTTTCCTGGGACGGTTCGACGACATCCATGCCTATACAAATTGTCTCACGATGGAACAGATTGCGATGACAGGTCACTGGCGATTTGACGAAGGCTGCGGCGCTTTCGCCGGTGATAGCAGCATCCAGGCGCACCACGGATCGGTGACGGATGCCACGGCATGGGCGAGCGGCCATGAAGGCACAGGCCTCGACCTGGGTTGCGGGCAGGCGGTCATTCCAAACGATGATTACGCCGTCCTGCCGCGGACTGGAGCGCCGTTCAGCATCTCGTTCTGGCTGCGTCCCACGTCGTTGGCTCCCGGCCGGAGCGGGCTGATGAAATTCGGATCCGGCGCTGCGGACGGTTGGCAGATGGCGCTTCAGGTCGATTTGGAAGGCGCCACGAGCCTTCAATTCAACTCCACCAATTCGGGAGGCACATTGGATTTGTGGGCGCCGGTGCCGCTGGCCGCGGGAACCTGGACCAAGCTGGACGTGACTTACAATGGCGGGGTGGCCACCGCCTATGCCGACGGCAGGAAAATTCAGGCCGCCCACGGTTCGATCCGCGGCAGCAAGGCGGCCCTGGTTGTCGGCTCGGCGCCCGGCGCGACCAACTTCAATGGCCTCATCGATGATCTAAAAACATACAGTTGCGAACGTGGCGAGTCCGATGTGGGGCCCGTCGCGTCGACAACGTGGGAAACGGTGTTCATCAATTCAGCAACCAACCTCGTGTTGGCCGGTAGTGGGCCCGCCGGAAAACCCCTGACTTTTTCAATCCTTCCGACTCTCACCCCGACCAATGGAACCGTTGGCCATTCCGATGGCGGGCCGATCGTGGCTTACAACGCCGGAGATCAGCGCGGTCCCGATGCGTTTATGTATACCGTCAGCGATGGCGAATTCACCAGTCGCCCGGCCATTCTGACGGTGAGCGTTGTTCAGCCACACTGGCTTTCCACCAACGGCGGAGCCACGCAGCCCTTGGACGGGAGCAGTCCGGCGCAGGCGTGGGCGGCCGGCGGCGCGGATGCCCTGGATGCGATCTGGAAGACCAATAATTATTA
>JBEEGQ010000274.1:0-7247 GCA_041166945.1 Verrucomicrobiota bacterium | reverse complement strand
TCCCTGGCTGAACCATAATTCGCCGCCGGGACTCCACTGGAATGAATTGATGTTTTGATGATTGTCACCCGTGCCAAATCCGCGCAGCACCACCCGGCGGTCGTCGGCTTTGCCGTCGCCATCGGTGTCGCGCAGATGGATGAGCTCGGTCGAATTGCCCACGTAACATCCGCCGTCGCCGAGCTCGATGCCGGTGGGGATGAACAGGTCATCGGCGAACACGGTCGATTTGTCCGCGCGCCCATCGCCATCCGTGTCTTCAAGAATGATGACCTTGTCGTTGGGCACCTGGCCGGGCTGAAGCTGCGGATAGACGGTGCTGCCGACGACCCACAACCGGCCGCGCGCATCAAAACGACTTTGAATCGGTTTGATGATCCCGTTGGTTTCAGATGCGTAAAGGTTCGCCTCGAAACCGGGCGCGAGTTTGAAGGAGGCGAGCTCGGCGGCTGGATCGTCCGAGGGACCCGCCGCGCTACAAGATGCCAACCCTAAAATCCAGGCGAAGATAAAAACGGGAAATCTGTCGCACCGGCTCGACCCTGGCGCCGCCGGGGAACTCTTCGAGTCCGGCTTTGACCCGGGAGCATTCACGACGCGCATTTTCATTCCGGCTTTCATCGCAATTTTTTCGCACGGTCCCAAATCTCCTCCTCCTTCGCGTCGATGAGCGGCAGGAATTTCTCCATTTCCTCCGGGAACCAGCGCTTTTTTAGATCGCGATGATCGTGACTGCTGGGTTGGTCGGTCCGATCCCCGTTGAGAAAGGCCCAATTCTGGGGACGCCAGTAATCGAACCAAAGCCGGTTCTTTTCAATGATGAGTTGTCGAAGCTGTTCCGGCTCGGGCAAAAAACTGACGGGCAAAGATGGCTGGATCCATCGCCGCGCAGATTCCCGGTCCACTCCGAGCTGCGCCGCGACATCACACGCCTCCATCCACTGGCCGGCCCTGCTGAGATGCACGCCGTCCCGACTCGGATTCGGGCTGGCGATGTCCACTGTCGTCGATCCGGAAAGCCCGACAAAATAGGCATCACGGGTGCGGGCCGCCTCGCGAATGGCGTCGGTGAAGGCCAGCAGCGTCCGATTGTGCTCGCTGCGATCCGGAAATCCCGCAGGCGGCTTGTGAAACGGGGTGGGAGAAATCACCACGATCCGGCGTGAGCCATTCGTGAATCGATCCAGCAATTTGCCGTAGGCGGCGATGAAGCGCGGCAAAGCGTTGGTTCCCTCCAACGATTCCAACTGGCCGAACTGCACGACAACCACTGTCGCTCCGATCCGGTCCAATTGCTTTTCCCACGACGGGAAATTGAGCTGTCGATGCTGCTCAAAGACCGTGTCGCCCTCGAAAGCCAGGGAGCGGAAGCGCAGTTTCAAATCCGGATGGACAGCCGTGAGGTGGAACTCAAGGAATCCATTCCGCTGCATCTCCACCACGTCCTCGCCTCCGACGAACGCAACGACGTCGTGGGAGCGAAAATGGAAAACTTCCGCGGCGGGCAACGTCGCGCCACTGCCAGCGATGGCGAGCCAGGCGGCGAAGCACCAGCGCCCCGGGCGCCTCACGACAGATTTCCAGCGAGAGAACACAGTTGAAGTGTCCCGACGCTACACGGAGCTCGTGGCGCATGCCAACACAATGGCCAATGGAATGCGCCCACCCGCGACTGCATTTGCTGTCACCGGTTACAAAGCGCGGGGTCAATCGCCGTAATTGAATGGGTCGGAAAATTTGTCGTTGGTGGCGATGCTCGGGTCGGTGAGCGTCTTGAGGAAGGCCACCAGCGCGGCTTTCTGCGCCGCACTCAAATTAAGACGCCGCACCCCGGGCGGCTGGCCGGGCGGATTTCTCAATGGCGGCGACAGGTTGGGATGGTTCACCACGCCGGAATTGTAAAATTCGACGACCTGTTCGAGCGTGGCAAAGCGGCCGTCATGCATGTAAGGCGCGGTCAATTGGATGTTGCGCAATGAGGGCACCTTGAACAGTCCTTCATCCTGCACGCGTCCCGTGATGCCGCCCAAACCCTTGTCCACATACGGATTTTCCAGGCCGTTGTTATTGATGCCGGGGCCGGGAACGAAGTTGTCGGTCCCGTGACACGCCGCGCATGTCGCGTTTCCGACCTGGCCGAGGAAAATCTGGCGTCCCAGGTTTTCCTCGGCGGTGAAATTCGTAAACCCGCGTCCGGCGCCGGCGTCGTATTTGGAATGGGTCGAGATGATCGAGCGCACGAACTGCGCGAGCGCGGCGCTGATCCGATCCGATGTGACCGTTGGGCTGCCGAAAGCGTGCGCAAATAGGTTGGTATAATAGGCCTCGGCGGCAAGACGGTTGGGGAGTGCCCCGAGGGTCATTCCCATCTCGACCGGATTCTGGATGGGTTGGAGCACCTGATCCTCGAGCGTGTTGGCGCGTTCATCCCAAAAAAAATGCCGGCGCTGATACCAACGGGCGTTGCTCAGGCCCATCGAATTGCGGCCGGTCAGCCCCCCATTGAAGCCGGTGCTGAACCTGCGCGGATCGGAAAATCCGTGGTCCCGCTGGTGACACGACGAGCAGGAAATAGTGAGGTTTGTGGAAAGCCGTTTGTCGTAAAAAAGCACCCGCCCGAGGGTGGCGCCGGGGTCGGAAGTGACATTGTTCGCCGGCATATTGTCCTGCCCCAAGATCGGTTGCACAAGAAAGCTGGGCGGCAGCAAGGGCGACGCGTAATTGAAAACGTCCACGGGAAGTCGCAACGCGCTCTCGATGCCGCTGAAAATGTCCTGGCGCGCCGGATCAAAATAAGCGCGGAAAAAAACTCCAGGGGTCGATTCGCCAGCGGTGAAGCGGCTTTGGAAACTTCCGTTGTAAATTTTGACCGTGGCCGAATCGCTCCAGTTCGCAAAGTTGGTCGTGCTTTGAAGCAGCCACACGCGGTTGGCCGCGTCGCTGATTTTCACCCGGACACCGCCAGGGCCGGCGGTCACAATGGCAAGGGACGCATCCGGCGGCGGCGGCACGGCGGCGCGGGCGGCAGGCATGGCCACAAAAGCGGTCCATGCGGCGAAAACTCCGAAGGAGAGGCGCGGGAGATGTGCTTTCATGCGCATACCCTGCGCCGCGGCACCTTAACGGAACGTGAAGGATTCGTGGCGCCGGATTTTTTGTGATGCCCGATTTTTTTGCTGCAAATCCCACCGGGTCGGTTTGTATGCAGCGCATGAAACTTTATTTCGCATGCCTGATGGCCGTGGCGGGGTGGCTCGGCCTGTCCGGTGAAACCGGATATTTGCAGGCGGCGTCCGCTGCCGGCCGCACCCAACTCGGCCCACGCACCGCCCTGGATCGATATATTTCCAAACCGGACACAAACTATTCCTACCGAATTGCGCAAAGCACGAAGGGCGAAGGTTTCACGACGCTCTATGTGGACATGATTTCGCAGTCCTGGCTCACGACCAACGAGGTGAATCGTCCGCTGTGGCAGCACTGGGTCACCATTGTCATCCCCGAGAAGGTGGACAGTTCTATTGGCCTGCTGATCATCGGCGGCGGGGGCAATCGGACCAACGCGCCGTCGAAGCCCGACGCGAACCTGATCCTCACCGCCCTGACCACTTCGAGCGTCGTCGCTGAATTGCGCAATGTGCCCAACCAGCCGCTTATCTTCAACGGCGAGGAAAAGGGGCGCACCGAAGATTCCTTGATCGCGTACACCTGGGACAAATTTCTCCGCACAGGCGACGAGAAATGGCCGGCCCGCCTGCCTATGACGAAGGCCGCCGTGCGCGCCATGGATACCATCACCGCTGTCTGCGCCGGCGCCGCGGGCGGGAAACGAAAGGTGGATCGATTCTTCGTCGCTGGCGCGTCCAAGCGGGGCTGGACCACCTGGACCACGGCCGCCGTCGATGAACGCGTCATCGCCATCGCCCCGATCGTCATCGACATGTTAAACGTCGAACCCTCCTTCATCCATCACTGGGAGGCGTATGGTTTTTGGGCGCCGGCGGTCGGTGATTATGTCCGCATGAACGTCATGGATTGGAATGGCTCGCCCGAATATCGGGCGCTGATGAAAATAGAGGAGCCGTATGAATACCGGGAACGGCTCACCATCCCCAAATTCATGATCAACGCCAGTGGCGACCAGTTCTTCCTGCCCGATTCAGCTCAATTTTATTTCAAGGATTTGCCGGGCCCAAAATACCTCCGTTACGTGCCCAACGCAGATCATTCGCTGCGCGGCAGCGACGCCCCCTTCTCGCTGCTCGCCGACTTCAATGCCGTCGTGAAAGGCACCAAACTGCCCGAGTTTTCATGGACGGTTCCCAGGGACGGCGTCCTGAGTGTCAGAGCCTCCGACAAACCAACCATGGTGAAGCTGTGGCAGGCGACCAATCCCGACGCGCGCGACTTCCGGCTGATGACAATCCAGGATGCATGGCAAAGCAGCGCGCTCACGGAGACCAACGGCGTGTATCTCGCCGGAATCCCCAAACCGGCGAAAGGCTGGACCGCGTTCTTCGTCGAGCTGACTTTCCCCAGCGGCGACACAACGCCCTTCAAGTTCACAACGGAGGTCCGCGTCACGCCCGATGTCCTCCCGCACAAATACGTCAAGCCCACACCTCCCAAGTAAGAGGGACGAACTTTTCGGATGAGCGCGCGCATCAGCGCCGGGTTGGTGATGTACCGCATTCGCGCCGGGAGCCTTGAAGTGTTTCTCGCGCACCCGGGCGGGCCGCTCTTCGCGAAAAAAGACGACGGGCACTGGACAATTCCCAAGGGAGAAGTCGAGCCCGGTGATGAGTTGCTGGCCACGGCGCTCCGTGAATTCGAGGAGGAAATCGGCCACGCCATCGACCCGGCAAGCCGCTTCATTCCGCTGGGTTCCATTCGGCAAAAGGGCGGAAAAATCGTTCATGCGTGGGGCGTCGAAGGCGACCGCGATGATGCGCGAGCGATCGTCAGCAACCATTTCGAGATGGAATGGCCGCCACGCTCAGGGCGGATGAGCCAGTTTCCAGAAGTGGATCGCGCCCGGTTTTTTTCACTGTCGGAAGCAAAGCGCAAAGTGAAGGAGACCCAACGCCCGCTCCTGGACGAGCTCGCGCGACTCCTGGACATCACCGGGCCGCCGGCGTCACCGGCGCGGTAGGCCGCGTGCCCCCGCGCGGTGTTGGTCGCTCACCCGCGAAAACCACAACCGCCGGCTGGGATTCCCGGACTGATGACTTGCCCGACGGCCTTGTGCTGCCCAATCTGGCGCCGTGACGGCGCGCACCTATGACCTCGTAATGACGCACAAGCTGGACGCGGATGATTACTTCATCCACTGCGTGCAGCGTCAGTGCGCCGAGGCGCGGCTGAACTTCTTCCTGATCGAACCACTCTGGGTGGAGCCCTTTTTCGAGTCGCTGAAAGCCGGCAAGGTCTGGCCGCGGGCCTTGCTGAATATGCACAGCGAGCATCATCAGCCCGAGGAGATTTATCATCGGCTCGTGAAGCTGGCATCCGAACGGGGCAGTTTCGTGATCGATCCACCCGAGCGCGCACAGGCTGCCTTTGACAAGGCGCGGGTCCATCCGCGTCTCGTCGAAGCTGGAATTCCGGTGCCGTACACCGTCATCGCTCCAGCCCCCGGCGCGGGCGACTGGAAATTGTCCGATGCGGATCGGGCGGCGCTGGGAAGCCCGTTTGTGATCAAGCCGGCAATGGGTTACGGACGGAAGGGCCTTGTTCTGGATGCCAGGAGCGAGGCGGATTTGGCCCGCTCCGCCGATGCGTGGCCGGACAAACAGTATCTGCTCCAACGCCGCATCGTGCCGCGGCAGGTAAACGGCGAACCGGTTTATTTCAGAGCCTTCTTCGTGTTCGGCGCCGTCTGGATCAGCTGGTGGAATTGTTTCACCGACCGTTACCGATTGGTGACGCCGACGGAACGGGAATCGCTGGGACTCGCCCCGCTCGAGGATTTGATCCGTCGCATCGCGGCACTTACCGGCATGAATTTTTTCTCGAGCGAAATCGCTCAAACCGACGGCGGCGAGTTTATCGTGATCGACTACGTCAATGACCAGTGTCACATGCTCAGCCAGTCCACCAATCCCCAGATCGGCGTGCCGGATGGACTCGTCGCCGCCATCGCCATGAGCCTGGTGGAGGCTGTGCGGTCCGCATTGCGCACCCCCTATCCCGCCGTCAAGTGATCCTCCGCGCGCGCCAATTCCAATTCCTTTTTCCCA
This sequence comes from Verrucomicrobiota bacterium, assembly GCA_041166945.1. GTDB lineage: Bacteria > Verrucomicrobiota > Verrucomicrobiia > Limisphaerales > JADJPG01 > DASTLJ01. The sequence continues at coordinate 1,008 of JBEEGQ010000274.1, read as the reverse complement.
GGCCGGCGCTCGTCATGGCCATCCTCAACGTGACACCCGATTCGTTTTCCGATGGAGGCGAATTTTTAAATGTCGAAACGGCGATCGCTCGCGCGCTTCAACTGGTCGGCGAAGGCGCCGATATCCTTGACGTCGGCGGCGAATCCACCCGGCCCAATGCCGCGCCGGTCACCGAGGCGGAGGAACTGCGGCGCGTTCTTCCCGTCATCGAACGGCTCGCCGCGACAATCGCCGTTCCCATCAGTATCGACACGATGAAACCGGGCGTCGCCCGGGCGGCACTGCGCGCGGGGGCCAGCATCGTCAATGACGTGGCGGCAAACCGGACGAACCCGGAGATGTGGCACGCCGCGGCCGAGGCCGGCGCCGGCTATGTGGCGATGCACATGCGGGGCACGCCACAAACGATGCAACACGAACCCGTTTACCGGGATGTGGCTGCCGAAGTGAATGATTTTTTTGGCGAACGCCTGCTGCGGATGAGCGCCGAAGGCCTGGCGCCTGAACAGGTCGCGCTGGATCCCGGCCTGGGTTTTGGCAAGACCCTGGAACATAATTTGCAGTTGCTCGGCGCGTTGCGGAGTTTTACAAAGTGGAAGCGGCCGTTGCTCCTGGGAGCGTCGCGCAAATCTTTTCTGAGAACATTTGCGGATGGCACCACGGCCGGGGGGCGGCTGCCGGCCTCGCTCGCCTGCGCCTGCTGGGCCGTTGCGCACGGGGTGAATATCATCCGCACGCATGACCCCGACGCCACGCGCCAGGCGCTCCGCATGACAGAAGCCCTCGTGGCTCACGTGCCCGGCTCCGAAACCATTCATGTCTGAACTGCTCGACATTCTCGCCCGATGCTGGCGGCCTGCGATCGAAATCCTGATCCTCGCCGTCGCGTTGTATTACATCTTTACCGTCGTCCGCGGCACCCGCGGAGCGGCCATCGTCACGGGCTTCATGGTCGTCGTCTTAACCCTCGCCCTCGTGACGAACGCCCTTCAGCTCACCGTCCTCGGC
>JBEEGQ010000273.1:0-11342 GCA_041166945.1 Verrucomicrobiota bacterium | reverse complement strand
CCCGTCCTCATGGTTGAAGACGACGTTGTCCTATCAGTTTGTCCGGACGGACTACCGGCAGGACACGCGCCCCGCCTACGATCTCGTTCCCCTCACCGTTTACTCCAGCGGCGGATCCATTCTTGCCGGAAAGTATGATTCCCATATTTATAGCGTTGGGGCGAGCATCACGCCGCGACGTCGATGGGCGCTGTCAGGCACGGTTTCGTACCAGGACAGCCGCGTGGTGACCCCGAGTGCGGGCCTGGTGCCTCCGTATAAAGGCGAAATCTACAGCGCGGTTGCCGGGGGCACTTATTTGTTGAACGCCACGATGGATTTATCGGTGAACTACTCCTTTTCGCTCGCGGACTATTCGCAAGCCAGCTCACCCAGCAGCCCGCCCCCGCTGGGCATCCGTTACCAGCAACATGCGGTGCAAGCGACGTTGTCGCGCCGGTTCAGCAAGAATGTCAGCGCCCGGCTTCAGTATGGGTATTATTATTACGACGAGCCCAGCCTGGCCAACGTGAACAATTACATGGTCCATTCGATTTTCGCGACTTTGAATTACCGGCTTCCTTGAAGGGCCGTGTCGGCCGGCCCATTGCCGGAATGCGCCCGACTCCGGGCGCAGCAAAATCCGAAAATTGGCATCGGACGGGCACCTGCCGGTTAACAACCGGGGAAACAGCCGATTGCCATTCGGCGCTGCGGTCGCGCCGCTCGCAAGCCAAAATCCATGGCCGTCGGCGGGCGGCTCGATCGTCTGTCAAATCGCTTGAGCTTTCCCCCGGCTGGAACTAGCATTTGAACATGCACTGCACCACTTTCCGGGATCTGTCATCCCGCTTTTGTTGCACGCGACATGCAACGATGTAATCCCCTCAACACCCAACCCCCTTCTTCTCATGCCCGAAATCCTTGCCACTCCCACCGCAGACCGGGTCAACCGCCGCGCGATAGACCGCGAAGTGCTCGATGTCCAGGATTTCAATGAGCGCATTGTCGGCGCTTACAATGATGGGTCGGCGGAGATTGGACTGCCGGCGGATGACTCGACCCTGCGATCCTTCATCCCCGCGGGCACGGGCGTGTTGCGCGATTTTTCCTACATCGCCCCCGAGATCCCGCTGCTGAACAGCGAGAACTGCGTGGGCTGCATGGATTGCGTCACGGAATGTCCCGACACAGCCATCCTGGGCAAGGTGATTCCGAAGGCGCAGCTGGAGGCGGAGTTGGCCAACATTGCGGATGAAGCCGAGCGCGAGCATTACCGGAAACAGTTTGGACGGACCACCAAGTATTGGAGCGTTTACGAAAAGAAAGGGGCCGAACCGGGCTACTTCGGCATTTTCATCGATCCCACGAAATGCAAGGGCTGCGCGGAATGCGTCGACGCCTGCGGCAATCATGGCGCCCTTTCGATGCTGAAGAAGGATGACGTGACGCTGAAACGTTTCCAGCGCACCTGGAATTTTTACACCCGGATGCCGGAGACGCCCAAGTCGTTCATCAACGAAAAACTGCTGAGCGACATGATGCTGACGGAGCGGAGCCTGTTATATGTGGGAGGCGCCGGGTCCTGCATGGGGTGCGGCGAAGGCACGGCGCTTCGCATGATGCTCGCCGCGACGGGCTTCATGTATGGCAAGGAAAACATCGGCCTTGTCAATTCCACGGGCTGCTCGACCGTTTACGCCAGCACTTATCCTTACAATCCCTACCTGGTGCCCTGGACCAATTCACTCTTCGAAAACGCGCCGGCGGATGCCATGGGCATACGGGCGCGATGGGATCAAATGGGATGGAAAGACAAGGTGCTATGGGTGATCGGCGGCGATGGCGCGATGCTCGACATTGGCTTCCAGAGCCTCAGTCGCATGCTCGCGTCAGGGATGAATATCAAGGTCCTCGTCCTCGACACCCAGGTTTATTCCAACACAGGCGGCCAGTCCTCGACCGCCAGCTACATGGGTCAAAACACCAAGTTTTCCGTTCACGGCACCGTCATTCCCGGGAAGGTGGAGCGCCGCAAGGAACTCGCACAGATTTGCATGATGCATCCGAACACGTTCGTGGCCCAGACGAGCTGCGCGATGGCCAATCACTTTTACAAGTCCATCATGGCAGCCAACGAATATGATGGACCCGCTGTGGTCACCGTTTACACCACCTGCCAGCCCGAGCATGGCGTCGGCGACAACATGGCCATGGCACAGAGCAAACTCGCGGTCGATACACGGACCTTTCCGGTGCTGATCTACGATCCGCGCAAGGGCGGCAAGATTGCCGAACGGCTGAGTCTCCAGGGCAATCCGGCGACGAAAGAGGATTGGTACAAGGATCCGAAGTCGGGCGAGGTGTTTGATTTCACGATGTTCGCCAAAAGCGAGGGCCGGTTCTCGAAGCACTTCGACAAGGAGGGCAAGCCGAGCGAAACGATCCTGCGCGCCAACCAGGATCGGCTTGAAAACTGGCGCACGTTGCAGGAGCTCGCCGGCCTCATATGAGCGAGCTTCCAGCAGCGGCCACTCATTCTCCGCATCTCACCCTCGACCAACTCGAGGCAGGCCTTCGCGCCCTGCCGCCGGCGCCTGCGGATTTGGGACGTCTTGTCTTAATCGTGCGCCGCCGTCCGGATGGTTCGCGCGAGACACCCGACCGCGTGCGTTTGACTCCCGAGGAGGGGCTTTCGGATGACAGTTGGAACCGCCGGTCGCCACGGGTGCCGGACATGCAGTTGACCGTCATGCGGCGTGGTGTGGCGGAATTGGTGGCGAATGGACAGCCGCTGACCACCTTCGGCGATAATCTGTTCGTAGAAATGGACATTTCATCCGCGAGTCTTCCCATTGGATCGATGGTGCGAATGGGCGAGGCGATCCTGGTCGTGACGCCGCATCCGCACGACGGCTGCTCGAAGTTCAAATCCCGTTTCGGCGCGGCGGCCCTTCAATTCGTCAACGCGAAGCCGACTCGTTCATGGAATTTGCGGGGGGTTTATTGGCGGGTGATCGAGGCGGGTGATGCGAAGGTTGGCTCCGAAATTCATGTCGTCTCGCGCCCTTCAACGGCGTCTGCGCAGTCCGTTTAAGAACTAGCCGCCGACACTCCGTCAGGCATGCCTGCAACTCCCATCATCCGCAGTCCCTGGCTGCGATGGCTCGCTGGGTTCGGGGTTTGGACGGCGTTGGGTCTCGCTTTCGCGAGCCAGCTGTTTCTGTCCCGCGCCAAGGTCGGCGATCCGGTTTCGTGGAGTTTTGCATTCAACCGGGCGTTTGCGGATTGGTATGTTTACGGTCTGCTGTCCGTTCCCGCGCTGTGGCTGGCGCAGCATTTTCCACTGGAACGCGGGCGCTGGCAGCGCGGTGTCGTTATGCACGCCATCGGGTGTGCCGGATTTTCAATTGCGTGGATGGCGTTGCGCGCGGTCCTCGAGAAGTGGCTGACGCGCGACGATCTTTTTCCGGCCTCATTCGCCGCCGCTTTTAAAAGCAAGCTCCTGGCGACCTTTTTTCTCAATGTGCTGATTTATTGGTTTATCGTGGTTTTGTGGCACGCGGCACATTCGTATCAGGAATTGCATCGACGGGAGGTTCAGACGGCCGAACTCGAAGCCCGGCTCACCGCCGCGCGCTTGCAGGCGCTTCAGATGCAGCTGAACCCTCATTTTCTTTTCAACACGTTGAACACGATCTCCTCCCTGATGCACAAGGACGTCGAAGCGGCCGACCGAATGGTGGCACGGCTGAGCGATCTTTTGAGGTATGCGCTAGAAAGCACCGACGCGCAGGAGGTGCCGCTCCGTCAGGAGCTTGCCTTTCTCGACGGTTACCTGGAAATCCAGCAGGCCCGCTTTGGGGAGCGCCTTCGTGTGACCCGCGAAATTGAGCCGGCGACGCTCGGGGGGCGCATGCCCAATTTGCTTCTCCAGCCCATGGTGGAGAATGCGATCGAGCACGGCATCGCGCCGCACGCGCGTCCCGGTCAAATCGTGCTGCGCGCCAGCCGCCACGGGGAGCGTCTTCAGCTCGAGGTCGAAGACAACGGCGCGGGATTGCGCCCGGGTGAACCGCTCGTCGAAGGGGTCGGCATCGCCAACACCCGCGCTCGATTGCAGCAGCTCTACGGAACACGCCACGAATTCCTGCTCATCCAGGCCCCCGGCGGTGGGCTGCTGGTGCGGATTTTAATTCCCTGGAAAGAGATGAATGCCCCGGTATCGTCCCGGCTTGAACCCGCGTCTCAAAAAGTGATTCCATCCGCTGGCCTGTGAAAACAAAGGTTTTGATCATCGACGATGAACCCCTGGCGCGCGAGCGCCTGCGGAAGCTGCTGAGCGCGGAGCCGGACATTGAGCTGCTGGGCGAATGCGCGGATGGCGTCACCGCCGTCGAGAAAATGCGCTCGAGCCGTCCGGATTTGGTTTTCCTCGATGTGCAGATGCCGGAGCTGGATGGGTTTGGGGTGCTGGCGGCGCTCGAGGGCGGTCCTATGCCGGCCGTCGTGTTTGTCACGGCGCACGATCAATTCGCCTTGCGCGCCTTTGACGTGCACGCGGTCGATTACCTTCTCAAGCCGTACGACAAGGAGCGGTTTCAAACCGCGTTAAATCGCGCGCTCGATTTGATCCGGCGACGGCAGACGGGTGAGTTGAGCGACAAGTTGCGCGCGTTGCTGGACGACGTGCGGCCGGCCGCGAAGGCGACCGGACTCGAGCGTATTGCGGTGAAGAGCAGCGGGCGCGTGGTGTTCGTGAAAGTCGAGGATATCGACTGGGTGGAGGCGGCGGACAATTATGTGAGCCTGCATGTGGGAACCGAGGAGCATCTGCATCGGGAAACCATGGCGGCGCTGGAACAGCAGCTGCCCGAGGGAAAATTCATGCGCATCAGCCGATCTACGATCGTCAATCTGGATCGGATCAAGGAGCTTCAGCCTTTGTTCCATGGTGAATACGCGGTGATCCTTCGCAACGGCGCCAAGCTGACGCTGAGCCGCGGCTACCGCGAAAAATTGAGCCAGCTCCTGGGGCGCGAGCCCTGACAACGAGCGGCACGGTCACTCGATTTCGTAGATCGTATTGTCGAGGAGGAATTCGATCTTGCTGCCCAGCGCCAGCCATTGCGTGGTCTGGGGATGTTTCCTGAGCAGATCGAAATATTCGGGCGAGCCGATGGAAAGCCGCACGCGCGTGGCGGGCGTCTTTTTTTGCAACTCCGAATCCACCCACTTGTCCTGGTTCTGGAAAAAGGTTTTGCCTCCCACGAACCGGCCCTGTTCGGCGAGTTTTTTGGCAGCGTCGGTTCGAATTGTGGCTGGCGTCTCCGTCAAACGCGTGACATCCGCCGCCCAGCCGCCTCCATTCCGGGATGCCCGGGCCATCGGCGCGGAGGCGGGCGGCATCAGGCTCCGTTCGGCCCGGAGCGATTCCGCTCCGCCCGCAAGGATCGCGTCGCCGGCCGAGGTGGCTGATTTCAGATGGAACGACGAGCGCGCGCCCGACACCGCGGCGCCGCCATCGGTCGCCCGGTTTTGTTCACGGAAAAAGACCTCCGCTTCACGCCCGTCAACGCCGAATCGATCAATGCTCATCGTTCGGACATTTTGCGCGATGCCGCGACTCTTCTCGTCCTCCTGGATGAGATACGCGGTGTAGGGAGTGACGATGCTGTATTTGCGTGCCAGTTCGGTGACTTCATCCTTCAATTCCTTGCTCTCGCCGCGCAGGCGAATTTCATCGAGCAAATAACCCACACGCCGTGTGGCCCAGAGGCGCGGGATGAATTCGTGATCATTCGATTCCCCAGCGAACTTCACGTCGTAGGCGAAGGTCTTGGTCTCCGCGTTCATGCTCCCCTCGATGCGGATGGCGCCGTCGCCCTTGCCGGAATAACGGCCGGCCAGGACAATTTGTTCGCCTTTGAAAACATCGGGCACGGGTGAGGGATAAAGCTTCGTGACGCGAACATTTTCGGGAAAGAAAAGCTTTGGCGAAGCCAGCACCGGGTCCTTCACCTTGGTGAAAAAGGATGAAACCTTCACCTCGATATCCTCCTCGGGAAGGACGTAGGTGCTGTATGCCCGGGTTTCCTCGGTAATTTTATCCAGCAGATGGGTGTTCACATCGGTGCCGATGCCGAAGCAAAAGATCCGCACGTTTCCTCCCCCGGCCTTTTTCACGGTGTCGACGATCTGATCTTCGACCGTGTTGCCCACTGTCGGCCGGCCGTCGGTCAGGAAAATCACGACATAAGGGCGATCCCCCTTTTCGGGGCGCATCGAAAGTGCCTTCTTCAGCGCCTCATCGATCGCGGTCCCGCCGAGCGGTCTCAAGCCGGTGATGAATTTTTGCGCGCGGGCACGGTTTTCCCTGGTGGCGTCATTCAACCGGTCGAACATCGGCTCGACTTCGGTCGCAAAGCGCAGGAGCTCGAACCTGTCTCCGTCATTGAGATTTTCAATGCAAAAAGTGAGCGCCTTTTTTGCCTGTTCGAGCTTGGCGCCCGCCATCGAGCCGGAGGTGTCCAGAACGAACAGGACATCCTTTGGAAACACTTTGCCCTGTTTCATCTCACTTCCCGGGGCGGCGAGCAGGACGAAATAGCCGTCGTCACCCGCTGTTTTGTAAGTCAGCAGGCTCACTCCGAGGTCGCCATCCTCCTGGCTGTAAAACAGCTGGAAATCGGTGTCGGGCTTCACGTCGCTCGCTTCATAACCGATCGTGGCCTTGTTGCCGCCGTTGCGTTTGATCTCAACGTTGTGGCTGGGCGAATAAATTGACTTGAGAGGCCGGCGCGTTTCCACGTCCACCTTGATGCTCACGGTCTTGATGGGACGCGCGGAGAATTTTTCGGTATTCAGCGGAAACGCAAAGTTCACGAGGCCGCTGTCGGCCTTGAGGATCTGCGAATAGGAGAGCGTGATGCGCTTGCGGGCGTTGGCTTCGATGGGAAAAATCCTCACCTTGAAGAGATCGCGTCCCGAATATTCGAGCAGGGCCGGGTCCCGAAGCTTGCGAACGATGTCCTCGTAGATGCCGCGTGCCTTGTCGGCGGCGAGCAATTCCGCCTCCACGGTTTTGCCGTTGATCTCCATGGTGAATTTATTGATCTGCGCCCCTTTGGGCACGGGAAACAGGAAGGTGCCTTCCAGTTGACGGGGGTTCGGATTGTAAAACTCCTGTTCGATCGAGGTGGTCGCAAACTGATCCTTGATGACCACCGCCGCCTTCGTAAAGGTCGTTTCCAAAGGCGCCCAGGCCGGTGGGGGCGGGAGAAAGCGGACACCATCGCGAGGGGGTTGCGAAGGAGGGGAGGGCTGCCAGGGCGCTGGCGCGCGGCGCCAAAAGTCCTCGTCGTGGACAATGATCAGCCCCGCCGAAAATGTGGAAAGCGTAAAGCCGAAGAATCCCAACAAAAACAGCCAGAATGCGCGTCTCATGCCGGATTGGACGAAAGCGGGGGCCCGGTTGCTCCCGGGGACCCGTGTCCGATGCGCAACAGGGATCAGTCGGCGCTGATCAGCTTTTCCCAGAGTTGCTCGTTGAGAACGACTTTTTGAAGGAATTGCTGGCTCTCCTCGATCAGGGGCCGTTCGGGCTGGGTGCTGAACGTGAGACTGAACGTCGTGCCGTTGCCCTGGTCGTTGCGGGCGTCGATGCGGCCGCCATGATGGTGAACGATGAAATAACAGGCCATCAGGTTGATGCCGTATTCAGCGGGGGTATCGGTGCGGACGACAAAGGGATCAAAGATCAAACGCAGCGCCTCGGCGGGCAGGCCCGGGCCGTTGTCCTTCAACTCGAGGTGAATCTGGTTTTCGTCCGGCTTGGCGCCGGGCCGCGCCTGCGCCGTGAGATTGATCGTGCTCCCATCGGGAAGGCTGACGATCTCGTCATGGAGCAGCAACTCGAAGAGACGCTGAAATTTCGGCGCATCCACCATGAGAGTGGGAAGGCTGGCGGGGACCTGGTTGACGACGCGAAGTTTTTTGGCGGTGAACTGGGGCTCGAGGCGGGCGATGACGCCATCGAGCAGCTCGCGCAGGCGAATGCGATCGGTGAACGACCCGGCAGGGGGTTCGGAGGCGCTCCAAAGATCCTTCAGCAGGTTGTTGATGCGCCCGAGTTGCGCTTGGACGTGGTGATAATAATCCTTCCAGAAATCCGGGTTGCGCAACGCATCCATGTCGAGGCTTTCCTCCTGGAGTTTGTTGGGGGCCAGATCGAGGAACGTTTTCACCGCGACCAGCGAGTTGCGGATATGATGGCTCAGGCCGGCCGCCATGAGACCGAGGCTCACGAGGCGATCGGCGACCATCGCATTTCGGATCACTGAAGTCTTTTCGCGGAGCAACTCATCGCGCTCGCGCTGGACCATGAAAAACTCCAGGCCGCGCATGAGCGTGGTTTCCAGCTGGGGCGGATCCCAGGGCTTGGTCACGTACTTGTAGATCGAGCCCGTATTGACGGCCGCGATGGCGGCATCCATGTCGGCATAGGCGGTGGCGAGAATACGGATCATGCGCGGGCGAATCTGGCGCGCGCGTTCGAGCAGCCACACGCCCTTCTCGCCCGGCATCCGCTGGTCGGTCATGAGAATGCCAATTTCATCCGCGTGCTGCTCCAGCAGCCTGAGGCCCTCCTGCGCTGTCGGAGCCGTCAGGATGCGGAACTGTTCCTCGAAGGCGCGCGCGAAGTATTTCAGCGATTTCTCTTCATCATCGACGTAGAGGATCGCGAACTTTTTATAGTCGTAGGGAGGTGTTTGCATGGAATCCTTTCCGGTCAGTTCATGGCTGGACATCGGCAGTCTCGGGTTTCTCCGCCCCAAATTCGAGTGTGAATTCACAGAATTTTCCAGGATCGCTCAGGACCGTGATCCGCCCATCGCAATCCTGCAAAATCCGGTGACAAATGCTCAAACCCAATCCCATCCCCGCCCCCACGTCCTTCGTGGTGAAGAAGGGATCAAAAATCTTGTCGATGTGTTGTGGCTCGATCCCGGGACCGTTGTCCCGGACGCTGAGCAGGCTGCGTCCATTTTCGGTGCGGCTGGTGATGACGATCGAGGGTTGTTCCCCGTTCGGGAACGGCTTTTCGGCCAGCGCATCAAAGGAATTTTGCAGGAGGTTGACCAGCACCTGGATGAGCTTGTTTTTATTAGCCCGGATGACTTGTCCTTCGACGATGTGCGTCTGGATGGTGAATTTGTCACGTGATTCGTGGCTCACGAAACGCAGCGCCTTTGTGACGATCTCCGTCACCGGCACGGCTTCCAGCCCGGTCATGTCCGGATGCGTAAAACCGCGCAGGTCGGACACGATGGTCTTGACCCGGCTGATGCCCTCCTCCACGTCGTGCAGGATCTCATTGTAATCGGCCTGCTGTGCCGTGGCGATATGGCGGGCCTTGGCCCGGAGCGTGTAAAGACCGGTGGTCGCGAAGTTCAGCGGATTGTTGATTTCGTGGATGATGCCCGCACTGAGGCGTCCGAGCGAGGCGAGCTTTTCGCTCTGCACCAGCCGGGTCTCCGTATCCTTGAGCTGTTCGATGGTGGATTCGAGGGCCTGATTTTGCCGCGACAATTGACGTTGAAAATCATGGGCCTCGACGAGGTTCCGCACCCGCACATGGAGTTCGGTGGTGGAAAAAGGCTTGGGAAGAAAATCGCTCGCTCCCGCCCTCAGGGCGTTGATTTTCGTCTCCTCATCCACATGGGCGGTGATGAGCACAATGGGAACGTTTTGAGTCGCGGGCGCGGCGCGAATCTCGCGGCATGCCTGGAGGCCGTCCTTTTCCGGCATCATCATGTCGAGCAGTATGATGTCCGGGGAGGAATCCGCGGCCTTGTCCACCGCTTGTTGTCCGTCGGTGACGGCGATGACATTATACCGCGGCGCGAGCTCGGATTTGAGGAAACGGAGCATGTCGGGCTGGTCATCGGCAATCAGGACCGTCGCCGCATGACCTTTACCGGACGCCGTCAGGTCCGCTCGCGGAGTGGCCGTTTTGTCGACGGCGGGCGCCCCGAAAAGATTGGCGCGATGGTACAAGCTGGCGAGCCATTCGTCGCTCGAACTTGTGCCGTTGGATGCGGCGACGGGGCCGGCCCCGGGCATTTCGCGTGAGGCGGCCGGGAGCGAGTGCAGTTCGGGTTCGACGATGGCGACGGCACCAGCCGCGGCAGCGATAAAGGGCATGCGGGCGGTGAAGGTGGTGCCCTGACCCTCCACACTTTCCACGGCAACCGTCCCGCCGTGGAGTTCAACGAGCTCCTTGACGAGGGCCAGTCCAATGCCGACTCCCTGATATTTGCGGCGCGACGAGTTGTCCACCTGGAAAAACCGGCCGAAGACATTTGGCAGATCCTTGGCGGGAATACCGATGCCGGTATCGGTGACGCGCAGGACGAGTTCATCCCCCTCCTTGTCCGCGCGCAGGTCGACGCGGCCGCCGGCGGGGGTGAATTTGAGGGCGTTGAACTGGAGATTGAGGACAATTTTTTCCAGCTTGTCGCGGTCCAGCATGACGGTGCCCACGTCGGGGGCGACCGTGGTGAGCACCTGGATGCGTTTGTCCTCCGCGACCTGCCGGGCGGAGCTCGCCAGGCCGATCAGAAATGTTTCAAGGGCGACCGGTTCGCGTCGCGCCTGCATGACGCCGGAATCGAGCCGGACGAGGTCGAGCAAATCATTGATGAGTTTGAGGAGGCGAAGCCCGTTGCTGTGCATTGTCTGGAGCAGCCCAACGGCGTCCGGGTCGAGTGTCGAGCGATACCGGGCCAAGACCGTTTCCAAGGGTGAGATGATGAGCGTGAGCGGGGTGCGCAGCTCATGGCTAATATTGGCAAAAAACCGGCCCTTGAGCTGGTCGAGTTCGGTGAGTTTTTGATTGCTAGCTTCGAGCTGGCGGCGATTTTCATCCAGTTCATAGCGCAGTACAAATTCGCGAAAGCGCAGTCGATTGTAGAAGTAATTACCGGTGACGACGATCGAGATTGTGTACAGGATAAAGAAGGCGTTGTTGACGAATGGGCGCCAGTCGGTCACCGAGACACCGAAGAAACAGGCCACGAGATACATTCCGGTAATCAGGCAGACAGCTACGACGCTTTCGATGACCGTGGCTTGGATAACTGAACTGACAGCTAGGATTACAAGGTTCAGCCCGGCGTAGTAGGGGGAGGCGGATCCACCGGTGTGGCGAATCATCAGGCAGATGAAGAAGGCGGGCACCAAATACCATCCTGTGCAGAGGATGCGATATTGCCAAGGTTTCCAAAATGACCAGCGGAGCGCCATCAGGAAAAGCGCAGCACCGCCGGAAGTCATTAGCCGCAGCTGGAACAGGGAACCCG
>JBEEGQ010000272.1:0-7016 GCA_041166945.1 Verrucomicrobiota bacterium | reverse complement strand
ATGATTCCACCAGCCGAGCCGTTGCCCCAGGCGCCAGGTGCCGAAAAGGGCAAGATGAATGACGATGGAAAGCACAATCGCCGTCACCAGTGGGTTTTCCACCAGCCACCGGCGTTGGGCATGGGCTTGAGCAACCGTCATTATTCCGAACAATGCCGCACAGGCGCGGGAGGGGCAACAGATTTGGCTGGCATGCAGGGGCGTCCCGCCCGGGCGGATGCAGTTTCATCGGCACGCAGGGCGGTCATGAATAGCACGAATGATTCGGGTGAATGATTTGACGAACAGAGGCAGGCGCTCCATGTTGGGCGCATACTCTCGCCTGCAAGAGTCGAAATAGTGTTCAAATTCTTGCAGGCCGAGCTTCGTGAGAGCGGAAACCGGATGTTTCACGAAAGGATTCGGAACGGTGGGACAATGGCAGACGGGCGACTCTCCCTGGGAAATTTATAACTCAGGCTCAAAAAAACCTCGCGGGACTCGGCTGAAACCACCCAAAAGGGCTTGCCAAACACTCACATTTTTGGAATTCTTTCGGGCAATCACGAATCGACAATCGAATAAACCACGTACCACATCCGTTATGAAGTTCTCCCGTCATCTCAAATCAATTCTCCTGGGGGCCGCCTGCCTGTGCTTCTCCCTCCCCCTCCTCACCCGTGCCGATATCTCTGTAACGCCCACCGGCGCCGGTCCAATTACCTTTGGCGTTGCGCCTGTTTTACCGGATTGGTCCACGGTCTCCCTTGCTGGGGCCGGCAATACTTACCTCGACGTGGCGGCGCTAACCGCGGGCGTTCAGGCGTTAACCGCTCCATTGGCTGAGGCACCGCCCAGTGACGTCGCTTATACTGCCCATGGCCGCGGTTATTGGAATTCTGCCGCACTTAATCTTTTTACGCGTCCCACCGGCAATGCCGCCTCCGTCCTCGCTGCCACCCTGCATAACGACGCAGGCGGCGACATCACCTCCATCACGGTCTCCTATACATTGGGTGAAAATACCTATACCGCCAACGGCGAAGGGGCCATCCTGGATGGGCACATCGTTTATTACAGCCTGACCGGCGCTGCAAATTCCTGGGTGCAACTGCCCGGTGCTCCGACAGGCCCTTCGGCCGTGAGAACGGGCACTCCGGTCTCCTTCACCCTGGATTTGTCGGCTACTCATTGGACGGCTGGCACCCGCCTGTTTCTTTTGTTCGCGGACGACAACGGCAACGGCAACACGGATGCCGCCTACACCATCGATGACTTTGCGATTACCAGCGTGGTCACCAGCGGTGGAACAGTGCCCCTGAGTGTCACCCTCACCGCCCCGGCGAATGGCGCTGTCGTCTCCCCAGGCCCCGTTACCATCACGGCGAACGCAGTCGGCACGACGCCTCCCATCGAGGTTATTTTTTACGCGAACGGCAGCGAAGTGTCCCGGGATTCCACGGCCCCCTATTCCGCCATCTTGAATGCCACCGCGGGCACCTACGCCATCTATGCCGAAGCTTATAACGCCGCGAGTGAAATCGCTGACTCCGCCACGGTCACCATCACCGTTCGCGAAGAATTCGTGCTCTACACCGGCGGCGTCCTCAGCCAGAACTTCGACAGCATGGGTTCGGCTGGAACGGAAGCTCCCATCGGTTGGTATGTCGGCGCCGCATTGCCGGCCAATTCTTATACGGTAACTGCCGGAGATGGGAGCGCCGGAGCCAATGGCGCAATTCTGGGCTGGAACTATGGCACATCCGGCAGCGGTGAACGCGCGCTGGGAACAGCTCCCACAGGAGCCGACCGCAATATGGTTGCCCGGTTGAAAAACAACACCTCCAGCAATATCACCGCGTTCGCCTTCCACTACGACGGCGAAGTTTGGCGTAATTATACCAATGACGTCGACGGTTACCTGACCAATTTCGTCAGCTACGATTTGGGATCCACCTGGGTCCCCACGGCCTTTGATTTCGGTCAACCGACACCCCGCGTCGAACCCCAGGGTGCCGTGGATGGCAACGCTGCCGGCAATCGCACCGCCAATATCGGTGGCACAGTGACTCCTTCCGCGCCAATTCCCCCGGGCGGCGTGATTTATATTCGCTGGCAGGATTTCAACGGGGCTGGTGTTACAGACGGCGGCCTCGCCATCGATAACTTCACCTTCCAGGGCACCGGCTTCAGCCAGGCTGTTCTTGGAGTCACGATTACCAGTCCGACATCGGGCCAGGCAGTGGGCGCGGCTTGCACAGGCGGTGCCACTGTCACCACCAGCGCAACGGCAAGCCCCGGTGGCGCCAACACGATCACCAACGTCAGCTTCAAGCTGGACGCGGGAACGGCGACCAACGACACGACCTCGCCTTACTCCGTCACCTTCGCGAACGTGGCCGTCGGCCCGCACACGATCCTGGCGACTGCCAAGGATTCATCGGGTGGCACGATTAGCTCCTCGGTGAACTTCTCCGTGGTGGCCAACCAGCCTGCCGTAATCAACTACAGCAATGTGTTCAGCGGCAGCCAGACGGGTCTCACGTTCCTCGTCGGGACGCCCATCACGAATCAATTTGGGATCACGGACGACACCGGCGTCGCCTCGGTGGATTTCCTCGTGAACGGCACTGTGCTCTATTCCACCAACCTGAACTACGGAATGATGGTTGTGAATGACGCTCTCGCCGGGACGAGCACTTACACGGTGCGCGCGACCGATCTTTGCGGCAATGTCAGCCAGCAATCCAAGACGATCACCGTGACCAATCCGCCGGTCTCAATCGTCGTCAGCAACGGGTCCAGTTGGAAATACAACGGCACCGGGGCCGCGCCTGCCAACGACGGAGGAGGCAAAGCCTGGAACGCTGTAGGCTACGATGACAGCACATGGGCCAGCGGCTTTGCTGAACTCGGTTATGGCGACGCCGTCACTCCTCCCGGCACCAATCCGGAGCGGACTCCCATCGACATCGGTCCGGCCGGGGCGCGATATCATGCCGTTTATTTCCGCCGCACGTTCTCGGTCGCGAATCCCTCCGCGTTCACGACGCTTGTGGTGAATTCATTGAATGACGACGGCAGCGCGGTTTACCTGAACGGAAACCTCGTCGCGACATTCAACATGACCAACGGCGTCGGAGTTCCCATCGTTTACAACGACTTTGCCGGACCCTACCTCGGCATCCCGGGAGCCGTGGCTCACGACGGCACTGTTTATTCCAGCTCCAACATCGTTAATTCGTTGGTGGCAGGCGTGAACACCCTCGCCGTCGAAGTCCATCAGGACGCGGCTAATTCCTCGGACCTCAGTTTCGACTTGATGCTGTGGGGCACGGGCACCAGCGGACCGCACCTCAACATCGCTCTCGAAGGCGTCAATGTGCGCATCACCTGGAGCGGTGGCGGCACCCTCCAATACACCGATAACATGAGCAACACCCCGGTCTGGGCCGACCAGATCATCGGGTTCGTGTCGCCCGGCAACTACCTGATCCCGCACACCGCGGCGCATCGGTTCTACAGCCTCAGGCCGTAACGGCTGGCTGGCTCGTTGGTTTCACAGGAGACCGGGTGAAAGCCCGGTCTCTTTTTTTGTGCCCGCCCAACGCGGTTTGACGCCTGTCGCACCCCCTCGTAATCTCCATTCCAATGGCCCCACGAAACTTTGACGACGTCGCCATCCTGCTGCGGCCCGAGGACGACGTCGCAGTTCTGAAAAAATCCCTGCACGCGGGCGATGAATTCCTGTCCCCTTCGGGTTGCATCGCGCTCGCCCGCCCTATTTCCGCCGGTCACAAAATTGCCCTTCGCGAGATGGCAGACGGCGCGGCCATCAAAAAATATGGGCAAATCATCGGGTTCGCGCAGGGAGCCATTCATCCCGGCGATCATGTTCACAGCCACAATCTTGTCCTGCGCGATTTCAGCCGGGACTACGCATTCTGCGCGGACTCCCGCTCCCTGCCGCCGCTGGAATCGGGGCTTGGCCGCACGTTTCCCGGCTTTGCGCGACCGGGCGGGGCGGTGGGAACCCGGAATTACATTGCGGTGCTCGCGAGTGTCAATTGTTCCGCCAGTGTCTCGAATTATGTTCGGGAGCGGTTCCGAACGCCCGATTTCACCCGTGATTTTCCCAACGTGGATGGCGTGATTGCGTTTACCCACAAGGGCGGCTGCGCCATGGATCCCGGGGAACCGCAGGCGGTTCTCCAGCGCGTCCTCGCCGGCATCGCCCGCCATCCGAACATCTCGGGCTACGTCATGATTGGGCTGGGTTGCGAAGTCAATCAGCTGGACGCCCTCCGGAAAGCGCATGCGCTCGATGAAATCCGGCCCGGCGAAAACAAGCCCGCATTCCTCAGCATTCAATCCTCGGGTGGCATCCGCAAAACCGTCGAAGCGGGCGTGGCGGCTGTTCAGAAACTTCTTGGCCCTGCCAATGACCTGAGGCGCTCCGAACAACCGTTGTCAAAGCTGACGCTCGCCGAAAATTGCGGCGGCTCGGACGGCAACAGCGGCATCAGCGCCAACCCCGCGCTCGGCGTTGCCAGCGACTTGCTCATCCGACATGGGGGCGCCAGCGTGCTTGGTGAGACGCCCGAGATCTACGGCGCCGAACATCTCCTGACTCGTCGCGCGGTCACCCGAGCTGTCGGCGAACAGCTCCTCGGCTTCATCAAATGGTGGGAGGCGCATGCTCTCCAGCATCGCACGTCCATCGATAATAATCCGTCGTTCGGAAACAAGGCCGGAGGACTGACCAATATCATCGAAAAAAGTCTCGGCGCCGTCGCCAAGGCCGGGCAGGCCCCGCTCGCCGCTGTTTACAGATACGCCGATCCCATCACCGCTCGCGGATTTTGTTTCATGGACACCCCCGGGTACGATCCCGTCAGCATGACGGGCCTGGTCGCCGGCGGTTGCAACGTCGCTGTCTTTACGACCGGCCGGGGCAGCGTCTATGGCTGCAAGCCGGCCCCTTCCATCAAAGTCGCGACAAACACGGCACTTTACCAATGGATGGAGGAGGACATGGACCTGAACGCGGGAACCATACTGGACGGGATTGAAACTGTGGAGCAGGTCGGGGGGCGGCTTTTTGAAAAAATCATTGCCGTGGCGGGCGGCGAAAAAACCAAGAGCGAACTGGCCGGGGTGGGCGACGAGGAATTCGCCCCATGGCAGCTGGGCCCCACCTTGTAGCCGATTGAGCGGCCCTATTTGACCACGAGCTTGTAATCCTGCGTCGAAAGCTTGCTGGCACTTTTGGGCGCGCCGAACGCGGTATATTGGTAGTCGACCTTGAAACGATACGTGATCTCGTTTTTCCCAGCGGGAATTGGCACCCAGACCTCCCAGCGATTGTTCATCTTCATCACCGGTTTCATTTCGTACTGGTCAAAGCCGACCAGCACAACGGGTTTGAGAGAACCGGGCCGGACGGTTTGCTGGGTGGAATCCCACTGATACTCGATTCGATACATCCCGTTGGGACTGCGCGGCACTTCGGTCGGAGTGATGTTGGTCACGGTGTTGGTGACACATCCGGTCGCAACCAGCAGGAGCGCGGACAAGCCGAGCAGAATCTTCGTCATAGCGCGGCGAGAGTTACACACGGCTTAAGCACGTGGCAAGTTGGTTTTGGCCTTCGCTGAATCCCAAAGGGATTCCGACCGTAGCGCGGACTTCCAGTCTGCTGTATCGCCGGTTTCCAACCGGCCGGTGAAAAATCGCTTCAGGCCACACGACCTGCGATCTTCGGCGGAAAACTGGATCGGACGGCCGCCTGCCGGTTAACAACCGGCGAAACAGCTGACTGCCAGTCAGCGCTGCGGTCGCGCCGCGCTGGCAAGCCACCTCAGCGAGATTTGCAGGAAACCCATTGTTGGGCGCGAGAGGAGCTTGGGGACGGGCGCGCTCCGATCGCTCTGGTCAGCCTCCGGCGAGGGCTGGAATTTGCTTTATCCC
Source organism: Verrucomicrobiota bacterium (assembly GCA_041166945.1). GTDB lineage: Bacteria > Verrucomicrobiota > Verrucomicrobiia > Limisphaerales > JADJPG01 > DASTLJ01. The sequence continues at coordinate 1,067 of JBEEGQ010000272.1, read as the reverse complement.
ATATTGCTGTTGGGATACAAACCCGGTTATCGCGTGTATGAGTGCTGACGGAGTTGGATTCAAAATTTGGGGAGTCGACAACGTGGTCTATGGCCCCGTCGAGCTGCCCATCCTGATCGCGTGGGTCAAGGAGGAACGAGTCACCGCGGACACCTGGGTTTACAGTGAACAGGCCGATTCGTGGCGAAAAGCGCCCGAGGTGTCGGAATTGCAGATGTTCTTTCGCAACCGCGTCCCCGGCGCCGGGGCGGCGCCCGCGATGGAAACCTCCACCGCCGGTGAGGCGGCCCGTCTTCGTCCCGGTGCGCTTCGGCGCGTGAAGATTTTCGCCGAGTTTTCGGACGAACAACTCGAACGCATGATCCATTTCATGGAGGTGCAGCCCATCCGGCAATGGGCCGAGATCGTCAAGCAGGGGCAGCACGGCGATGCGATGTATTTTGTGCTCGAGGGCGAACTGCGGGTCCGTTTGATGATCAGCGGCAAGGAGACCATCCTCGTGACGCTCGGGCCCGGGGAATTCTTTGGCGAAATTTCGCTGTTCGATCAGGGGCCGCGCTCCGCCGATGTCGTTGCGAACCTCGACAGCCTGCTTGTGAAATTCTCCGCGGGCGGATTTTTGAGTCTCATGCAGAAGGCGCCCGATCTGGCCGCTCCCTTTCTATTCGCGGTCACTCGCACCCTGACCGCCCGCATTCGGGCCGACAACAAGCGATACCGCGATTCCGTTCATTTCGCCCGGGCCGCCGGCGCGTAATGATGCTGGATGAAGGCATCGGCCATCGCCCCACTGGCTAAAGCCGGGACTCCGTGAAGTGGAACTTCGTGCGGCAGCGTGTCGTAGGTTTGGAGTCCCGGCTTTAGCCGGTAAACGGCCCGCCTGGTCATGCGCGTTGAACATATTCAAAGTCATCTGTTTTGGGTATGCCCCGCCGGCTAAAGCCTAATGCCATTCGGTAATTATTTGGAGGTGTGCCAATTTGACGCTTGTACTTTTGGTACAAGTGTTTACATAGAAATGGATGCATAAGCATCTCAAGCATCGCAAGCCTTCGACACGCTCACCA